>NZ_JBYIRL010000073.1:0-20084 GCF_057708125.1 Actinacidiphila sp. bgisy145 | reverse complement strand
CCCCCCCCCCCCCCCCCCCCCCCCCCCCCCCCCCCCCCCCCCCCCCCCCCCCCCCCCCCCCGCCGCTGTGATACCGGGTCGCTCAGCTTCCCGGCGCTCAGAACTCCGAGCTGTTCGAGTCGTCGCCCATGAGGTTCATGACGGCGCTCACCACGTCCTGCGGGTTGAGCGTCACCGCGCCGCTCGGCGCGCTGATCGGCGCCGCGCTGCCCTTGAAGCCGACGGTCAGCGGCAGCGGCCCGGTGGACTGGTCGTCGAGCTGGTGGAGGTCGAAGGTGACCGACTGGATGCTGCCGTCCTTGACGGCGACGTCCGCGGTGACCTTCTTCGCCGGCACGCCCTCGGCCCGCTGCATGCTGTCCAGGTCGGACTGCTTCAGGCCGGGGATCTGCTTGAGGGCGGGGGAGACGCTGGAGGCGACGTCCTTGGCGAACTGCTGCGCGGGCACGGTGACCGTGATGTGGTCCGCGCCGCCCTTCTTGCCCGCGTCGGCGAAGGTGGCGTCCTTCGTCAGCGCGGCCCGCAGCCCGGAGATGACCTCGTTCTGCGTCTTCGCGTCCAGCGTCGGGGTGGTGGAGCCGGAGTCGGAGCCGCTGCTCGAACCCTGGGCGGCGAGGGCGCTCTTGACGAACGCGCCCCACACCGCCGGGTCGATGCTGACCCACTTGCCGTTGAGCGCCGAGCCCACCGAACCGGACGAGCTGGTCAGGGCGTTGAGGTACTGGTCGTTGAACTGCGCGATGGAGCCGGCGTCGGAGGCGCTGGTGTCGAGCTTCTCCAGGCCCTTCACGTCGGCCCGCAGGTAGATCTTCTGCCCGACCGCGCGGACCTCGATCAGCTTCGCGCCGCTCGGGCCGTCGGTGGAGAGCAGGAAGGCCGCGGAGGAGCCCTTGGTGGCGTCCGCGCCCTTGCTGAGGCTGCGGCCGAGCAGCGACAGCGACTTCTGCGAGCTGCCGCCGACGGTGACGTGCAGGGACGACAGCAGGTCGGCGTCGGCCTGGGTGAAGCCGTCCTCGTCCTTCATGGCCGAGTAGATCTGGGCGGAGGTGCCGCTGAAGCCGAGATCGACGGTGACGGTGTTCTGCTTGCCGAGCTTCTGGAAGGCGTTGTCCACCTTCCCCTGCGGCGACGCGGGGTCGTCCGCACCGCACGCTGCGGCCCCGGCGGTTATGAGGGCCACCACTCCGGCGGCGGCGAGGCCCTTGCGCATGCTGATGATGACGAACTCCTAGGAAGCGGTGGGTAAGCGGATGAGTCGGAGCAGAAGCGTAGCTGTGCGGGCGCTGTGTCTTCACCCGGGTTCTTCGGGCGAATTGGGGGCCGACTGGCTGCCGGGGTCCGGCAACCGGTCAGCCCGCGTACGGTGGTTCGCCGCGCACCTCGGGCGGACGGTCGCGGAACAGGTAGGCGGCGGCCACCCCGCCGAGCAGACCGAAGAGGTGGCCCTGCCAGGAGACGCCGGTGTGCACCGGCAGCACGCCCCACAGGATGGACGTGCCGTAGTACGCGCCGATAAGCAGGCCCACCAGCAGGTCCAGCGCGCGGCCGTCGACGAAGCCGCGCACCAGGAGGTAGCTGAACAGGCCGAAGATCAGGCCGGACGCGCCCGCGGTGTTGGTGTGCGCGGGCGAGCACGCCCACACCCCGAGCCCGTCGACGGCGATGACGGTGAACGCCACGGCCAGGAAGCGGCCGGTGCCGCGCAGCGCGGCGACGAAGCCGAGCACGAGCAGCGGCAGAGTGTTGGACGCCACATGCCCGTACCCGAAGTGGATGAACGCCGACGGCACGATGTCCGCCAACTCGCCGGCCCGGCGCGGCTGGACGCCGAGGCTGTCCAGCCGGTGGCCGGTGGCGTGGTCGACGACCTCGAGCGCCCACAGCAGCGCCACCCAGGCGGTCATCAGCGCCGCGGCGGCCACGATCCGGTCGCCGGCCGAGGCGGCCCCGGCGCGGTCGCGGACCCGCAGCGACGCCATGAGCGTCCCCCCGCGGCCGGTGTGCGCCGCGATGCGTCCGTACGCCACCGAATCCCCCCGATCCGCCACGTCCCCCAGTGGTTTCTATGTGCGTCCAGTGTGCACGACGCCACTGACACCGTCTGCGGTTCCGGCCCGCCGCCGATCGGACGGCCGGATCGCAGCGGGCCGGCCGAGCCCGGGCGCGCGCCCGCCCCGCCCGGCGGTCCGCCCAGGTCGCGGCTACGCTCGACGGCGTGGCGGACCTGGACGGCGGGCGCGAGACGCGCGATGCGGAGCAGCGGCGCGCGGAGCGCGGGGGGCGTGCGGAGCGTGCCCCGTGGATCGTCGGGGTCTCCGGCGCGTCCGGTACGCCGTACGCGGCGGCGGTGCTGCGCGGGCTGCTGGACGCGGGCGAGCGGGTGGACCTGGTGGTCAGCCGGGCCGCCCGGCTGACGCTGCTCGACGAGACCGGCGCGGCGGTGCGGGACGCGCACTGGCAGGAGGACCTGGCGCGCTGGCTGGCCCGCGGGGCGGACGGCCGCCCGGACACCTTCGCCCCCGGCCCGGACCTTTCCGGTGTGCGCTACTGGCCGGCCGGCGACCTGGCGGCCGGGCCGTCCTCGGGGTCGTATCCGGCCCGGGGCATGCTGATCGTGCCGGCCAGCACCGCGTGTGTGGCCGGGGTCGCGCTGGGCCTGTCCAAGGACCTGCTCCAGCGCGCGGCGAGCGTCACCCTCAAGGAGCGCCGGTCGCTGGTGGTCGCGGTGCGCGAGACCCCGTTGAGCGGTCAGACGCTGCGCCAGCTCACCTCGTTGGCCGATGCCGGCGCGGTGGTGCTGCCCGCCTCCCCGGCCTTCTACGCCGGGGGCACCACGGCGCAGGAGCTGGTGGACTTCGTGGCCGGGCGGGTGCTGGACGCGGTGGGGGTGGAGCACCGGCTCTACCGGCGGTGGCGGGGCGAGCTGGGCGGCGGGTCCACGGGCCAGGGCTGAACCGGCCGGGTCCAAGCCTGCGGCGGCGAACGGGCGGCAAAAGGAGGGCAGGAACCTTTCGATGCCTTAGATTCGTGTCCAGACAGGGCAGTCACCAGGCGAACGGGAGGGTCCAATCCGATGGACGCGGTGGACAGGCAGCTCATCCAGGCGTTGCGCGAGAACGGCCGGGCGTCGTACGCCGAGCTGGGCCGGCTCGTGGGCCTGTCCGGGCCGAGCGTCACCGACCGGATCAACCGCCTGGAGCAGGCGGGCGTGATCACCGGCTACCGCGCCACCGTCGCCCCCGCCGCGATGGGCCTGGGGGTGACCGCGCTGGTCGGGCTCCAGCTGTCGGACGCCGCCGACCACGAGGAGGTGGCCCGGCGGCTGTCGGACCTGGACGAGATCGAGGACTGCTGGTTCATCGCGGGCGACGACTCGTACATGCTCAAGGTGCGGGTCGGCGACGTGGACGGGCTGGAGCACACCATCCGCCGGCTGTCCGGCACCAAGGGCGTGGCCCGGACCCGTACCACGATCGTGCTCTCCACCAAGTGGGAGAACCGGGTCGGGAACCTGCCCGAAGAGGTGTGACCGGGGGCGGCTTCGCGCGCGCGGGCGGGGGAGTAACGTCGGACCGAACCCCGTAGGAGGAGACGCACATGGACGCTGGACTCAAGCGCGAGCTGGAGGAGAAGGTACACGCCGGCGAGCGGCTGACCCGTGAGGACGGTGTCGCGCTCTACGAGTCCGACGACCTGGCGTGGCTGGGCGGCCTGGCGCACGAGGTGCGCACCCGCAAGAACGGCGACGTGGTCCACTTCAACGTCAACCGCCACCTCAACATGACGAACGTGTGCACCGCGTCCTGCGCGTACTGCTCCTTCCAGCGCAAGCCGGGCGAGAAGGACGCGTACACGATGCGGATCGAGGAGGCCGTCCGGCTGGCGAAGGCCATGGAGGGCGACAACCTCACCGAGCTGCACATCGTCAACGGCCTGCACCCGACGCTGCCGTGGCGGTACTACCCGCGGTCGCTGAAGGCGCTGAAGGAGGCGCTGCCGCAGGTCTCGCTGAAGGCGTTCACCGCCACCGAGATCCACCACTTCGAGACCATCTCCGGGATGTCGGCCTCCGACATCCTCGACGAGCTGATCGACGCCGGCCTGGAGTCGCTGACCGGCGGCGGCGCGGAGATCTTCGACTGGGAGGTGCGGCAGCACATCGTGGACCACCGCACCCACTGGGAGGACTGGTCCCGTATCCACCGGCTGGCGCACTCCAAGGGACTCAAGACCCCGGCGACGATGCTCTACGGCCACATCGAGGAGCCCCGGCACCGCGTCGACCACGTGCTGCGGCTGCGCGAACTCCAGGACGAGACCGGCGGGTTCCAGGTCTTCATCCCGCTGCGCTACCAGCACGACTTCGTGGACATGAAGGACGGCAAGATCCGCAACGTCCTCCAGGCCCGTACCACGATGGCCACCGGCGCGGAGGCGCTGAAGACCTTCGCGGTCTCGCGGCTGCTGTTCGACAACGTGCCGCACGTGAAGGTGTTCTGGGTGATGCACGGGCTGTCCACGGCCCAACTCGCCCTCAACCACGGCGCCGACGACATGGACGGGTCGGTCGTGGAGTACAAGATCACCCACGACGCGGACGACTACGGCACTCCGAACAAGCTCACCCGGGAGGACATCCTCGACCTGATCCGGGATGCCGGGTTCCGCCCGGTGGAGCGCAACACCCGCTACGAGATCATCCGGGAGTACCCGGGCCCCGACGGCTCCCGCCGGGAGTCGCCGCAGGCGATGCGGGTGTGACCCGGGGCGGTGACACCCGGGGCGGTGTGACCCGGGTGACACGGAAACGGTTGGAGGCCGGGTCGAGGTAATAGGTACGCTGCCCTTATGGCACTTACCTTCGAACTCGATCCCGCGCTCGACGACGACCTGCGCGCCGGTGTGCTCACGCTGTGGGCCGACGTGAGCAACGCCGGCGGCGCGGTCGGTTACGTGCCGCCGGTCACCGCCGCGGACATCGCGCCGGGCCTGGCCGACTCGATGGCCGACGTCGAGGCGGGGCGCCGGCGGCTGCTCGTCGGGCGCGACGAGGAGGGGCGGGTCGCCGCGACCGCGTTCCTCACCTTCAACGCCCACCGGCTGATGACCCACTGGATCTGGCTCTACACGGTGATGGTCCACCCCCGCCACCAGGGCGCCGGGTATGGCCGGGCGCTGCTGGCCGAGGCCGAGCGGGCCGCCCGCGGGTTCGAGGGGATCGAGGCGATCCGGCTCACCTGCCGCGGCGGCCTCGGCCTCGAACGCTTCTACGCATCCTGCGGCTACAAGGAGGTCGGCCGCGTCCCGAACGCGATCCGCGTCGCCCCGGGCGACGACCGCGACGACGTCTTCATGCTGTTGAGCTGGTGAGCGCGGCCCGGCCGCGCTCACCGGGGCACCGCGCCCTTCGGCTCGCCGGCTACGTCTTGGGGCCGTGCCTTCGTGGGGCGGGGGGCTTGCTGCGGGGGCGGGACGATGATCGGGAAGGGGGCGTGCTTCACTGGGAGCATGCTCCGATACACCGCACTGCGCTTCGGTCTGATCGTCGCCAGCTTCGGGGTCATCTGGGGCCTGGTCCGGTTGCATGTCCTGCCGGCCGGGCTCGGTGACTCCAACTACCTGTGGGTCGCGCTGCTCGCGCTGGTCGTGTCCGCGCCCCTGAGCTTCGTGCTGCTGCGCGGGGTCCGGGAACAGGCCGCGGCCCAGGTCTCCGACCGCGTCACCCGCACCCGCAACTCCCTGGCCGCCGCCGCGGGCCAGGAGGACGACGCCGACGACCAGGCCCGCGAGGTCGCCCGCGACGGCGAGCCGCACACCGCCTGACCCGGGCAGCGTCCGATCCGGCCGGTCCGTGTCGACCGGCCGCCGAGCCAGCACGGGGGAGGGGCGCAGGTGGAGACCCAGGGCAAGCGGGCGCAGCGCGTGCCGCGGGCGGTCCGCGAGCAGCAGATGCTGGACGCGGCCGTCGCCGTCTTCGCCCGGCGTGGCTTCCGCGCCACCTCCATGGACGAGATCGCCGAGGCGGCGGGCGTCAGCAAGCCGCTGGTCTACCTCTATCTGAAGTCCAAGGACGAGCTGTTCACCGCCTGCGTGCGGCGCGAGGCCAAGGCGCTCAGCGCCGCGGTGCGCGCGTCCGTCGAGACCGGCGCCGCCCCCGACCGCCAACTGTGGTCCGGGCTGCTCGGGTTCTTCCGCTACACCGCCGAACACCCCGACGGCTGGCACCTGCTGTACGGCCAGGCCCGCAGCGGCGGCGCGCCCTCCGGTGACGAGGTCGCCGCGATGCGGGTGGAGATCGTGGACTTCGTCACCGCGCTGATCGGCACGGCCGCCCGCGAGGCCCCGTGCGTACCGGTGCTCGCCGACCGCGAGGTGCGGGCGCTGGCCCTGGCGCTGGTGGGCGCCGCCGAGTCGCTGGCCGGGTCCTCCGCGAACGGCCGCGAGACCGCCGCCACGCTGATGAACTTCGCCTGGGCCGGCCTCGGCAACCTGCTCGACGGCCACCCCTGGTCGCCCTGACCTCCCTCGTCCCGACCTCCCCCGCGCCCTGTCGGCGGCTGCCGCGCCGAAGGTTGCCCTGGCGCGGATGAATTCGCCGCGGCGCGGCCGTTAACGTCCTGTCCCGATTCGGTGGGGGTTGCGCCCACAGGCTTCTCACGGCGAACCCACGGCTAGGGTGCGAAGGAGGATGCGGATCGCAGGCGCCCGACGTGGCGCGGCTCCGTCGTCCGAGACTTCCCACCGCTCCTGCCACATGTCTCCCTGCCGCGCGCCGGCAGGAAGGAAGAACGGGATGAGTTCGACGCTCCCCACGCCCGGCCCGCCTCCGGCGCCCCCGCAGCCCCGCCCCGCCGCCCCTGCTGCCCCGGCAGCTCCCGAAGCGACCGGGGCGCCCGCGCCCGCGGCGCAGCAGCCGCCCGCGCCGCCGGCACGGCTGCGGGCCCTGGACGGGCTGCGGCTGGTCGCCGCGCTGATGGTCGCCTCCTACCACTACGTGGTGCGCGGCGGCGACGCGTGGAACCACCCGATCAAGCACATGCTGCCGCACGTCATCGCGCCGGCCGCCTACGGCCCGCTCGGTGTGCAGTTCTTCTTCATCATCAGCGGGTTCGTGATCTGCATGAGCGGCTGGGGCCGCACCGTGAAGGCGTTCACGGTCTCCCGGATCAGCCGGCTGTACCCCGCGTACTGGGCGGCGCTGATCCTGGTGGCGGCGGTCCTCTACGTGATCGGCAAGGAGACCGTCTCCCGCACCGACCTGATCACCAACTTCACCATGCTCCAGACCCCGGCGGGCGCCAAGCGGCAACTCGGCGTCTCCTGGACGCTCTGGGCGGAGCTGCGCTTCTACGCGCTGTTCGCGCTGACGGTGCTGTGGCGCGGTGCGACCCAGCGCCGGGTGCTGGCGTTCTGCGCGCTGTGGACCCTCGGCGCGGTCTACGCCCAGGGCTCGGGCGAGAGCTTCCTGCAACTGGCGCTGATGCCGGACTACGCGCCCTTCTTCGTCGGCGGCATCGGCCTCTACCTCGTGCACCGCTTCGGGCACGACCTGGTGAACTGGTCGGTGGTCGCGGTCGGCTTCCTGCTCGGCCAGCAGTCCGCGGTCAAGGCGCTGGTGGCGCCGCCCGGTTCGCACCCCTTCTACCAGCGGTCGCCCACGGTCGTGATCGTGCTGGTCGCCGCGGGGTTCGCCGCGATCGCCGCGGCGACGCTGGTGCCGCGCGTGGCCCGGGTGGAGTGGCGGTGGCTGACCACCGCGGGCGCGCTGACGTACCCCTTCTACCTGGTGCACGAGATCCTCGGCACCGAGGTCATCGACCGGCTGGAGCACCACACGTCGCTGCCGGCCAGTGCGGTGCTGGTGCTGGCCGTGCTGTCGATGCTGGTCCTCGCCTGGCTGATATACCGCCTGGTGGAGAAGCCGCTCGGCCCGCTGCTGCGGCGCAGGCTCTCCGTTCCGCTGGGGTCGGCCGCGCTGCTCAGGACGAGCCGGTGAGGTGCACCCCCCGGGGCGAGCGCAGTTCGAACCGGTGCCCGGCGGCGGCCAGGGCGACCGTGGACGGCAGCGGTACCGGTGCGCGGAAGTGGGCGCGCACCCGCTCGTCCAGGCCGAGCGCGGCCGCGCACCGGGCGACCGTCCACATCCCGTGCGCGATGGCCCGGGGGAATCCGAGCGGCCGGGCCGTCAGCGCGTGCAGGTGGATGGGGTTGTAGTCGCCCGAGACGCGGGCGTGCCGCCGCCCGAGCCCGGCCGGCAGCCGCCACTCCTCGACGACGGGCAGTGCGCCGGCGTCCTGCGGCCCGGTGCCCGGCTCGGCCTCTTCCTTCGGCGGCGCGCCGGTCGGGTGGCGGGCCAGGTAGGTGCTGCGGTCGGTCCACACCGCCGCCCCCTCGATCCGGGCCTCGGTGACGAGGACCGCCTCGGTGCCCCGCCGGTGCGGCCGCAACTCCTCGGCGTGGACGGCGATCTCGGGCCGGTCGGCGGTGGTGAGCGGGCGGTGCGCGGTGATCTCGATCGAGGTGTGCACCAGCCCCATCAGCGGCAGCGGGAAGTCCCGGGCGGCCATGATCCGCGCGGCCAGCGGGAATCCGAGGATGTGCGGGTAGGTCAGCGGCACCCGGTCGGTCAGCGGCGGGTAGCCGCAGACCTCGGCGTAGCGGGCCATCCGGGCCGGGTCGATCCGCACCCGCGGGTCGGTCAGCCGGAGCGGCGGCAGCGCGGCGCCGGCCGAGGGGTGCTTGCCGAGGCCGGTCAGCGCGCCGCGCCCCAGCGTGAGCAGCAGCGGCATCTCACGCTCCCAGCAGCGACTGCCCGCAGACGCGGACGACCTGGCCGGTCACGCCGCCGGAGCCGGCCGCCGCGAGCCAGGCGACGGTCTCGGCGACGTCCTGCGGACGGCCGCCCTGGCCGAGGGAGTTCATCCGCCGGCCGGCCTCGCGGATGAACAGCGGTATCGCGGCGGTCATCTGCGTCTCGATGAAGCCCGGCGCGACCGCGTTGACGGTGATGCCGCGCTCGCGCACCTCGGGGGCGGCGGCCAGCGCGCGGACGAAGCCGATGATGCCGGCTTTGGAGGCGGCGTAGTTGGTCTGGCCGGCGTTCCCGGCGATGCCCGCGATGGACGCGGTGCCGACGATCCGGCCGTGCGGGCGGACCGCCCCGGCCTTCAGCAGGTGGCCGGTGACGCGCAGCACGGAAGCGAGGTTGACCTCGATCACCGTGTCCCAGCCCTCCGCGGACATGTTGGCGAGCTTGCGGTCGCGGGTGATGCCCGCGTTGTGCACCAGGACGTCCAGGCCGCCGGGCACCGCGGCCGCGATCCGCTCGGCGGCGTCGGGCGCGGTGATGTCCACGGTCAGCGCGGTGCCGCCGATCCGGGCCGCGGTCGCGGCGAGCGCGTCGGCGGCCTGCGGCACGTCCAGGCAGACCACCTGCGCGCCGTCCCGGGCGAGGGTGGCCGCGACCTCGGCGCCGATGCCGCGGGCCGCCCCGGTGACCAGCGCCGTACGGGGCCCGGCCGCGCCCGGTCCGCCGTCCGCCGCACCGCTGTCCTTACGGCCCACCGGCGGGCCGACCTCGATCACCTGCCCGCTGACGTAGGCCGAGCGGGGCGAGAGCAGGAAGTCCAGCGTGGAGTCCGCGCCGGCACCGGGGGCCAGCCGCACCAGCTGTACGGTCCTGCCCCGGCCGATCTCCTTGCCGAGCGAGCGGACGAAGCCCTCCAGCGCCTGCTGGGCGGCGGCCTGGTGGACGTCGGCGGCGTCGGGTCGCGCGCCGAGCACCACCACCCGGCCGCAGGGGGCCAGGGTGCGCACCAGGGGGTGCAGGCTCTCGCGGACCGCCCGCAGCCCGGCCGGGTCCGCGATGCCGGTCGCGTCCAGCACCACCGCGGCCGGTGCCGGGTCGCCCGGCGCGGCCGGCGGCGGCGCCTGTCCGGCGGTCAACCGCAGGACGGGACCGTCGAGTTCGGGGGTCCCGGGCGACCAGCGCCGCAGCGCGGTGGGCTGCGGCAGGCCGAGCCGCCGGGTGAGGAAGCGGCCGGGAGCCGTACCGGTGAAGCCGAGATAGCGGTCGGCCATTGGCCTTCTCCTTACTCTGGAGTAAGTTTACCGCCGGTAAGGCTACTGGTGAGTTGTCGCTCCGGCCAAGAGCCCTCAGGAGTTCCGTATGCACACCGTCCGCCGCGTCGCCGTCATCGCCGGCCACCGCATCCCCTTCGCCCGCTCCGACGGCCCCTACGCCACCGCGTCCAACCAGGACATGCTCACCGCCGCGCTCGACGGCCTGGCCGAGCGGACCGGCCTGGCCCGCCCGGGGGCCGACGGCCGGCCGGCGGTGGGGGAGTTCGCGGCCGGGGCCGTGCTCAAGCACGCCCGCGACTTCAACCTCGCCCGCGAGACCGTGCTCGGCTCCGTCCTCGACCCGGCCACCCCCGCCTACGACATCCAGCAGGCGTGCGGCACCGGCCTCCAGGCGGTCTTCGCGGTCGCCGCCAAGATCGCGCTCGGCGTGATCGACTCCGGCATCGCCGGCGGCGCCGACACCACCAGCGACGCACCGCTCGGCGTCAACGACGAACTGCGCCGCACCCTGCTCGCCGCCCGCCGCGCGAAGTCCCTGGGCGGCCGCGCCCGCGCGCTCGCCGGGGTGCGCCCGCGCCACCTCGTGCCCGACATGCCGCGCAACGCCGAGCCGCGCACCGGCCTGTCGATGGGCGAGCACGCCGCGCTCACCGCCGAGGCGTGGGGCATCACCCGCGCCGCGCAGGACGAACTCGCCGCCGCCAGCCACCGCAACCTCGCCGCCGCCTACGACCGCGGGTTCTTCGCGCCGCTGGTCAGCCCCTATCGCGGCCTGGAACGCGACCAGAACCTGCGGCCGGACTCCACCCCCGAGAAGCTCGCCCGGCTGAAGGCGGTCTACGGCGGGCCCGGCGGCACCATGACCGCGGGCAACTCCACACCGCTCACCGACGGCGCCGCGGTGGTGCTGCTCGGCTCGGAGGAGTGGGCCGCCGAGCGCGGCCTGACCCCGCAGGCGTACCTCACCGCGTACGAGACGGCGGCCGTCGACTTCGTCGGCGGCCGGCCCGGCCCCGACGGGCTGCTCATGGCACCCGCCTACGCGGTGCCGCGGATGCTGGAGCGGGCCGGACTGGGCCTGGGCGACTTCGACTTCTACGAGATCCACGAGGCGTTCGCCTCCCAGGTGCTCGCCACGCTCGCGGCATGGGAGGACAAGGCGTTCTGTGCGGAGCGCCTGGGGCGGGCCGAGCCGCTCGGCGCGATCGACCGGGCGCGGCTGAACGTGGCGGGGTCCTCCCTGGCGACCGGGCATCCCTTCGCCGCGACCGGGGCACGGATCGTGGGGACGCTGGCGCGGCTGCTCGCCGAGCGGGGAACACCCGGGCGCGGCCTCGTCTCGATCTGCGCCGCGGGCGGACAGGGCGTCACCGCGATCCTCGAGAGCGCCTAGCAGGCCGCAGCCGGCCGCCCCGGGCCGCGACCGGGCACGGAAGCGCAATCCACCCTCATCGTTCAGGAGCCGTAGATGTCAACTGGAACAGGGCAGCTGGTGGGTCAGGCGGGTCAGGCGCCGCAGGTGGTGATGGAGGCGGGCCGGGCCGTGCAGGTGGCGGTGCCCCCGCTGGTCGCCGTGCCCGAGCGGGGGAGCCTGGCCGACATCCCGTTCACGAACGCGGCCGAGGCGCCGCAGGACGCGGTGCTGGGCAGGGAGGGCGCGGACGGCACCTGGCGGGACGTGAGCGCCGCGGACTTCTGCGCCCAGGTGGTGGACGTCGCCAAGGGCCTGATCGCGGCGGGGCTGAAGCCGGGCGAACGGCTGGCGATCATGGCCCGCACCAGTTACGCGTGGACGCTGCTGGACTTCGCGGGGTGGGCCGCGGGCCTGGTGACCGTACCGATCTACCCGACCTCCTCGGCGTCGCAGACCGCCTGGATACTCGCCGACTCCGGTGCCGCGGCCTGCGCGGTGGAGAACGTGGACCAGTCCCGGCTGGTCACCGGCCGCCGGTCGGAGCTGCCCGAACTGCGCCACCTGTGGCAGCTGGACGCGGGCGCGATCGGGCAACTCAGCACCGACGGCAAGGAGTTGCCGGACGCGCTGGTGACGTCCCGGCGGCAGGCGCTGACCCCGGCGAGCACCGCCACGCTGATCTACACCTCCGGCACCACCGGCCGCCCCAAGGGCTGCGTGCTCACCCACGGCAACTTCTTCGCCGAGGTCGACAACGCGATCGAGCTGCTGCACCCGGTCTTCAAGTCGGTGAGCACCGAGCCCGCCTCCACCCTGCTGTTCCTGCCGCTGTCGCACGTCTTCGGGCGGATGGTCGCCATCGGGTGCCTGCGGGCCCGGGTACGGCTGGGCCACGCGCCGAGCATCGCCACCGAGGACCTGCTCGCCGACCTGGCCGGCTTCCGGCCGACCTTCCTGCTGGCGATCCCGTACGTCCTGGAGAAGGTCTACAACACCGGCCGGGCCACCGCGGAGAAGATGGGCCGGGCCGCCTCCTTCGACCGGGCCGCCACGATCGCTCGGCGCTACGGCCGGGCGCTGATCGCCCGGCAGACCGGCACCGGCCCGGGCCCCTCGCTCGGCCTGCGGATGGCGCACGCGCTGTACGACCCGCTGGTCTACCGCCGGATACGGGCCGCCCTCGGCGGCAAGGTCCGGTACGCGATCTGCGGCGGCTCCCCGCTGGGCGAGCGGCTGTGCGCGTTCTACGCGGGCGCCGGGGTGATGGTCTTCGAGGGCTACGGCCTGACGGAGACCACCGCGGCGGCCACGGTGACGCCGCCGCTGGCGCCGCGGCTGGGCACCGTGGGGCACCCGCTGCCGGGCACCGCGGTGCGGATCGCCGACGACGGGGAGGTGCTGCTGCGCGGCGGGCAGGTCTTCACCGGCTACTGGAACGACGCGGGCGGGGTGCCGCACGTGGACGGGTGGTTCCCCACCGGGGACATCGGGGAGCTGGACCCGGACGGATACCTGCGGATCACCGGGCGCAAGAAGGAGATCCTCATCACCGCCGGCGGCAAGAACGTGGCGCCCGCACCACTGGAGGACCGGCTGCGGGCGCATCCGCTGGTCGGCCAGTGCATGGTGGTCGGCGACAACCGGCCGTTCGTGACCGCGCTCATCACGCTGGAGGCGGACGGGCTCGCCCACTGGCAGCGGATGCGGCGCAAGGAGGGCCTGCGGCCCGCCGACCTCGTCACCGACCCCGACCTCCTCGCCGACCTCCAGAAGGCGGTCGACGACGCGAACTCCACGGTCTCCCGGGCCGAGTCGATCCGCGCGTTCCGGGTCCTGCCGGTCGACTTCACCGAGGACAGCGGCCACCTCACGCCGTCGATGAAACTCAAGCGGTCGGCTGTCGCCGCGGACTTCGCCGACACCATCGAAGACCTCTACCGCCGCCCCTAGGGCGGCAAAAAAGAGGCAGGGGCCCCGCACGGAGTGCGGGGCCCCTTGGTACTGCAGGTTCTGGGCGCGATCGCGCCGCTGTCCGTCCGACCTAGTGGAGAACTAGTTCGGGGTGACGTTCTCCGCCTGGGGACCCTTCGGGCCCTGGGTGACGTCGAAGGTCACCGGCTGGTTCTCCTCGAGGGAGCGGAAGCCGGTCGCGTTGATCGCGGAGTAGTGAACGAAGACATCCGGGCCGCCGCCGTCCTGGGCGATGAAGCCGAAGCCCTTTTCAGCGTTGAACCACTTCACGGTTCCGGTAGCCATAAAGCCCTCCTTGGGCCCAAAGGGTTGCCCTGCTCCAGAACCTGCAACTGCGAAGTCTGAAAACTACAAAAGCCCGCGGGTTACATGATCCGCAGGCCTTGTACTGCAAGGAAACCAAACTGCAACTTGCGTCGAGCCTAGCATGGGGGGCCGGGGCGCGGAAGGGTCGCAAGATCCTTCCTGGCGGCTCGCCGGGGCACCCCCGCACAGCGCCGCACGGACCCAGGAGTAGCGTCCGGCATATGGACACAACCGCGCGTGAAAGCGACAGCGACCGGGTCCGCCCCCGGGTCGGCCACATCCAGTTCCTGAACTGCACCCCGCTGTACTGGGGCCTGGCCAGGACCGGTGCGCTGCTGGACCTGGAGCTGACGAAGGACACCCCGGAGAAGCTCAGCGCCCAGCTCGTCGAGGGCGACCTGGACATCGGCCCGATCACCCTCATGGAGTACCTCAAGCACGCCGACCAGCTGGTCGCGCTGCCGGACATCGCGGTGGGCTGCGACGGCCCCGTGATGTCGTGCGTGATCGTCAGCCAGCTCCCGCTGGACCGGCTGGACGGCCAGCGGGTGGCCCTCGGCTCCACCAGCCGCACCTCCGTGCGCCTGGCCGAACTGCTGCTCAGCGAGCGGTACGGCGTCACGCCGGACTACTTCCGCTGCCCGCCGGACCTCTCGCTGATGATGCAGGAGGCCGACGCCGCGGTGCTGATCGGCGACGCCGCCCTGCGCGCCTCCCTGCACGACGCGCCCCGGCTCGGGCTGACCGTCCACGACCTCGGCACGATGTGGAAGGAGTGGACCGGGCTGCCCTTCGTCTTCGCGGTCTGGGCGGCCCGGCGCGACTACCTCGCGGCGCACCCGGAGGCCGTGCACAGCGTGCACCGCGCGTTCCTCGCCTCCCGCGACCTGTCCCTGGTGGAGGTCGACAAGGTCGCCGAGCAGGCATCGCGCTGGGAGGCGTTCGACCAGGAGCTGCTGAGCAGCTACTTCACCACGCTGGACTTCTCGCTCGGTGCCCCGCAGCAGGCCGGCATCGCCGAGTTCGCCCGCCGCGTCGGCTTCCCGCCCGGCGCCGGCGTGGACCTGCTCCCGCCGGCCTGACCCGCGCCGGCCCCGCAGCCCCCCGCAGCACCTCCGCTCCACCCCGCAGCACCCCGGCCCGCGCCCCCGCGCGGCGGGCCGGGCGCCGTACGGGCGCGGCCGCGCGCCGCCCCGTACGGCACCTGAAAGTGCCACCGGCCGCTGGCGTACGCTGGGCCGGACCGATCTCCCGTCCTCCGAAGGGCCTGCCACGGTGACCTCTCCGACCGACCTCGCAGCCGTCCTCGACCGCGCCGCCGCGGGCGGCAGGATCACCCCGGAGGAAGCGCTCGACATCTACCGCTCCGCCCCGCTGCACGCCCTGGGCGCCGCGGCCGACGCGGTGCGCCGCCGCCGCTTCGCCGGCACCGAGCACATCGCGACGTACATCATCGAGCGCAACATCAACTACACCAACGTCTGCGTCACCGCCTGCAAGTTCTGCGCGTTCTACGCGGCGCCGAAGGACACCGACAAGGGCTGGAGCCGCAGCCTGGACGACATCCTGCGCCGCTGCGCGGAGACCGTCGAACTCGGCGGCACCCAGATCATGTTCCAGGGCGGCCACCACCCGGACTACGGCGTGGAGTACTACGAGGAGCACTTCGCCGCGATCAAGCGGGAGTTCCCGCAGCTGGTGATCCACTCGCTGGGCGCCTCCGAGATCGACCACATGGCGCGGATCTCCGGGGTCAGCGCGGAGGAGGCGATCCGCCGCATCCACGCCGCCGGGCTCGACTCGTTCGCCGGCGCCGGGGCCGAACTGCTGCCGGAGCGGCCCCGCAAGGCGATCGCGCCGCTGAAGGAGTCCGGCGAGCGGTGGCTGGAGATCATGGAGACCGCGCACCGGCTCGGGGTGGAGTCCACCACGACCATGCTGATGGGCACCGGTGAGACCAACGCGGAGCGGATCGAGCACCTGCGGATGATCCGCGACGTGCAGGACCGCACCGGCGGGTTCCGGGCGTTCATCCCGTACACCTACCAGCCGGAGAACAACCACCTGAAGGGCCAGACGCAGGCGACGCTCTTCGAGTACCTGCGGATGATCGCGATCGCGCGGCTCTTCCTCGACAACGTGGCCCACATCCAGGGGTCCTGGCTGACCACCGGCAAGGAGGTCGGCCAGCTCTCGCTGCACTACGGCGCGGACGACCTCGGGTCGGTCATGCTGGAGGAGAACGTGGTCTCCTCGGCCGGCGCGAAGCACCGCTCCAACCGGATGGAGCTGATCCACCTCATCCGCTCCGCCGGGCGGGTGCCCGCGCAGCGCGCGACCACCTACGAGCACCTCGTCGTCCACGACGACCCGGCGAACGACCCGGTCGACGACCACGTGGTCTCGCACCTGTCCTCGACCGCGATCGAGGGCGGCACCGCCCACCCCGAGCTGAAGCTCCTTCCCTCCAACTGACCGGAACTGACCGGACTGACCGGATCTAACCGGAGCCGGCCGCCCGCCGCGGCCCCGCGGGGGTGTGCCGGGCCGTGCGCGGCGCACCCCGTAAGGTGAGTCGCGTGACCCGGGCATCGTTGGAGAAGCAGCCGCAGGACGTCGCCGCGATGTTCGACAAGGTGGCGGCGAAGTACGACCTGACGAACGACGTGCTGTCGCTCGGCCAGACGCGGCTGTGGCGGCGGGCCGTGGCGCAGGCGCTCGACGTGCGGCCGGGCGAGCGGGTGCTCGACCTGGGCGCGGGCACCGCGACGTCGTCGCTGCCGTTCGCCGCGGCGGGCGGCTGGGTCGTCCCCTGCGACTTCTCGCTGGGCATGCTGCGCCAGGGCAAGAGCCGGCACCCCGAACTGCCGCTGACCGCGGGCGACGCGACCCGGCTGCCGTTCGCGGACGGGGTGTTCGACGCGGTCACCATCTCCTTCGCGCTGCGCAACGTGCAGGACGTGGACGCGGCGCTGCGCGAGATGCGCCGGGTGGTCCGGCCCGGCGGGCGGCTGGTGATCTGCGAGTTCAGCCACCCGACGTACCGGCCGCTGCGTACCGCGTACACCGAGTACCTGATGCGCGCGCTGCCCCCGGTGGCGACCAGGGTGAGCAGCAATCCGGACGCCTACGTGTACCTCGCGGAGTCGATCCGCGCCTGGCCCGACCAGCGGGCGCTGGGCGGGCGGTTGAAGGACGCCGGCTGGACGGGCGTGGCCTGGCGGAACCTGACCGGCGGGATCGTGGCGCTGCACCGCGGCACGAACGGGCCGGCGGCGTAACCGCCCGCTGTTCGAACGGAATCCGGTATTCCGGGTGGTTGCGGCCGGTAGGGGCCATATGCTGCCTTGTCTGCGGGGGGAACGCAGCCCCGCCGTTTTCCGGAGTTGCCGATGCCGTTCTGTCCCGCGTGCGGGAACCAGGTCGCCGAGGCGGAAGGCAACCGCTTCTGCCCGCGCTGCGGCCGTGACCTGACCGCGCCGTCCCTTCCCGCGCAGCCCGCCGCGCCGCCGCCACCGGCGGCCGCACCCACGGCCGCGCCTGTGCCCACGCCCACGCACGTCGGGCCGTTGCCGCCGCCCACCGCGCCACCGCCCGCACCGCCGTACGCCGGCGCCGCGGCCCCACCCGGCTACGCGCCCGGCCCCTACCCGCCCCCCGCGCCGGCCGGGCCCTCGCCCGCCGCCGTGTTCGTCCGCCGGGTGTTCACCGGCCGCTGGGAGGGCCCGCTGCTGGTCGCGCTCGGCCCGGCGCTCACCATAGTCGCGGCGGCCCTGGCGATCGCGGGGGTCGCCGGGACCGCCCTGCCCAGCGGCACCGTCGGAATGGCCACCCGCACCCGGGCCGCCCTGGCGGCGCTCGTCCAGGGGCTGGGCGGCAACCTCAGGGCGAACGCGACCTACACCGAGGACTCCGTCTTCGACGACTCGGACGACAGCGGCGACGGTTCGTCCGACGGCAGCAGCGGCGGCGACGAGTTCTCCGACGGCGGCAGCGACGGGTTCGACGACTCCTCCGGCGGCAGTGACGGCTTCGACTACTCCGACGGCGGCAGCGACGGTTACGACGACTCCTCCGGTGGCAGCGACGGGTTCGACTTCTCCGACGGTGGCAGCGACGGTTACGACGACGGCTCCGACGGCTACAGCACGGACGGTTCCGACGGTTACAGCAGCGACGGGTCGGACGGCACCGACGGCAGCGACATCGGCTACACGATGAGCGGCGGCGGCAGCGGCAGCGGCCACTCCCACACGGTGCACGCCTCGCTGTCGGTCCTGCCCTGGTCGGTCACCCTGCTCTGGGTCCTGGTGCTGGTGCTCGGCCTGCGCGCGCTGCGCCGGCGGCAGCAGGCGCAGGCCGCCGCCGCGGGCATACCCGCCGGGCCCGGCTCGGCCCTCACCGCCGAGGCGGCCGCGGCGGCCGTACGGGTCGCGCTGCTGGCCGCCGCCGCGGTGCTCGCCATCGGCTTCTTCGCCGAACCCCGCATCGAGCTGGTGCACTTCACCACCGCGCCGTTCCTCGCCGCGCTGTGGACCTTCGTGCTCAGCCTGGTGACAGCGCTGGTCGTGCTGTGCCGTCCGGCGCTGACCGCGTGGCTGGCCGCGCGGCCGGGCGCCGCCGCCGCGTACCGGGTGCTCGCCACCACCGCGATCGCGCTGCTGGCGACCCTGCTCGTCGCGGGCACCGTGGTCTTCGTGATCGCCGCCGCGCACTACCACGACCTCACCGGCTGGGGCCTGACCGCCGCCGGCCTGCTGCTGGTCAACCTCGGGGTGTCCGGGCTGGGGCTGGGCTGGGGCGCGCCCTTCCGGGTCGGCGCCAGCAGCGGCTCGCAGGCCCGGCACGTCTCCTTCGGCCTGGGCGACCTCGACCACGTGTGGGGCGGCTGGTCGGTGGCCGGCACCGTCGCGGGCGGGCTCGGCTGCGCGCTGCTGATCGGGGTGCTGGCCCTTCGGCGCAACCGGGGCCGGCCCGAACAGTTCGCGGTCGCCGGGCTGTTCACGCTCCTGCTGGTGATCCTCGCCGCCGTCAGCGGCGCGCACACGGGCGGCGACTCCAGCCTGGTGGGCACCGGGGCGCTCACCCACACCAGCGTGGGCACGCAGGTGTCGGAGCTGCTGGGGTTCGGCCTGCTGTGGACGTTCGGCGGGGTGCTGGTCGCGCCGTACGTCTGGCGGGTGTTCGGCGGCCGGGTGCCGAACGCGCCCTACCCGGGCGCCGGCGCGCCCTCGCCGTACGCCCCGGCGCCGCAGGGCGGACCCGGCCAGGGCGGGGCGTACGACGCGCCCGGCGGGACCTTCGGCGCCGCGGTGCCGGCCCAACCCGCCGCGCCCGCCGGGCCGTACGGGCCGCCGCAGCCGCCCGGGCCGCCCGGGCCCGCGGAACCCACCGTGCACGACCTCGGCGTGGTGCAGCCGGACCGGCTGCGCAAGCAGCCGCCGGAGCCGCCCGACCACCGCTGACCGGCACGGACCGGGGCCTGCCCCGAGAGCCGCCGCTCCACGGGGAGCGGCGGCCTCATACACTCGGCATGACGTCCGCTGCCGGCGTCCAGTGCCAGCAACAGCCCCTTGCCGAACCGGGAGAGCCCACGTGACCGACACCGCCCTGTCAGAGCGCAGCGCCGATGTGATCGTCGTCGGCGCCGGGCCCGCCGGTTCGACGACCGCCTACTACCTGGCCAAGTCCGGTCTGGACGTGCTGCTGCTGGAGAAGACGGCCTTCCCGCGGGAGAAGGTCTGCGGCGACGGGCTGACCCCGCGCGCCACCAAGCAGCTGGTGCAGATGGGCATCGACGTCTCCGAGGAGGCGGGCTGGCTGCGCAACAAGGGCCTGCGCATCATCAGCGGCGGCATGCGGCTGGAGATGGACTGGCCGGAACTGGCCGCCTACCCGGACTACGGACTGGTGCGCCGCCGCGACGACTTCGACCAGATGCTCGCCGAGCAGGCGGTGAAGGCCGGCGCGCGGCTGTACGAGCGGTGCAACGTCGGCGCCCCGATCATCGAGGAGCGCACCGGCCGGATCACCGGGGTCACCGCCAAGCTCGGCGAGGAGAAGACCCCGGTCGCCTTCCACGCGCCGCTGGTGGTCGCCGCCGACGGCAACTCCACCCGGCTGTCGCTGGCGATGGGCCTGCACCGGCGCGACGACCGCCCGATGGGCGTCGCGGTGCGGACCTACTTCACCTCGCCCCGGCACGAGGACGACTACCTGGAGTCCTGGCTGGAGCTGTGGGACCGGCGCGGCGCCGCGCCGCGCCAGCTGCCGGGCTACGGCCGGATCTTCGGCCTCGGCGGCGGCACCG
>NZ_JBYIRL010000072.1:0-20340 GCF_057708125.1 Actinacidiphila sp. bgisy145 | reverse complement strand
CGCCCGCCGTCGTCCTGTCCTGCGCCGGGGGCGACGCGCAGGACACGGACCCGGCCCGGGCCGCGGCCCGCGCGACCGGGGAGACGCTGGGGCTGGTCCAGGAGTGGCTGGCCGAACGACGCCTGGACGACGCCCGGTTGGTGCTCCTCACCCGCGGCGGCGTGGCCGTCGCGGCCGGTGAGGGCGTCGCCGACCTGCCGGCGGCCACCCTCTCCGGGCTGGTGCGCTCGGCGCAGTCGGAGAACCCGGACCGGCTGGTCCTCGTCGACCTGCCGACCGGCGGCTCCGCCGCGTACGCCGCCTTGCTGCCGACGGCACTGGGCGGCGAGGAGTCCGAGCTGGCGGTCCGGGACGGCAAGGTGTACGGGCGCCGGCTGACGCGTCCTTCGGGTGCGCTGGTGGTGCCGGAGGGTCCGTGGCGGCTGGAGCCGGACGCGGGCGGTTCGCTCGCGGGCCTGTCGGCCGTTTCCGCCCCGGAGGTCTCGGAGGCACCGGCGGCGGGGCAGGTGCGGGTCGCGGTGGGCGCCGCGGGGCTGAACTTCCGCGACGTGCTGATCGCCCTGGGGATGTACCCCGGCGGCGGCATGATGGGCAGCGAGATCGCCGGCACGGTCCTCGACACCGGCGACGGTGTCGGCCGGCTGGTCCCGGGCGACCGGGTCATGGGCCTCGCCGAGGGCGCCTTCGGGCCCACGGCCGTCACCGACGCCCGCCACCTGGTGCGCATCCCCGACGGCTGGTCCTTCGCCGAAGCGGCCACCGTCCCCAGCGCCTTCCTGACGGCCTGGTACGCGCTGGTGGAGTTGGCCGACGCGAAGTCGGGGCAGCGGGTGCTGGTGCACGCGGCCACCGGTGGCGTGGGTATGGCGGCGGTGCAACTGGCGCGGTACTTGGGCCTTGAGGTGTTCGCCACGGCGAGCCCGGCGAAGTGGCCGGTGCTGGCGGGGATGGGCATCGACGAGGCGCACCGGGCGTCGTCGCGTGACGCCGGGTTCGAGGCGGCGTTCCTGGCGGCCACGGACGGGGCCGGTGTGGACATCGTGGTGAACTCGCTGGCCGGTGAACTCACCGACGCCTCGCTGCGGTTGCTGCCGCGCGGTGGCAGCTTCGTGGAGATGGGACGCACCGACGTCCGCGACGCCGACAAGGTGGCCGCGGAGCAGCCCGGCGTCCGCTACCGGGCCTTCCAACTCGCCGAGGCCGGCCCCGACGCGCTGGCCGCCATGCTCGAAGGAGTCATGGAGCTGCTGGCCGCGGGCGAGTTGCGGCCGCTGCCGCTGCGGGCCTGGGACGTACGCAGGGCACCGGACGCCTTCCGCCACATGCAGCACGCCCGGCACACCGGGAAGATCGTCCTGACCCTGCCCGCGGGAGCCGCCGTGGCCCCGCGGGTCACCCCGGCCCCTGCCCGTACGGCGCTGGTCACCGGCGGCACCGGCACGTTGGGCGGCCTGGTCGCACACCACCTGGCCACCACCGGCCGGGCGGACGCGCTGCTGCTGACCAGCCGTTCGGGCCCCGCCGCCAAGGGAGCGGCGGTGCTCGCCGCGCAACTCGCCGAATCCGGCGCCGCGGTGGACGTCGTGGCCTGCGACGCCGCCGACCGCGGAGAGCTGGCCGCCGTGGTCGCCGGCATCCCGGCCCATGCCCCGCTGCGGACCGTGGTCCACACCGCCGGACTCCTCGACGACGCCACGGTGGCGTCGCTGACCCCGGAGCGCCTCACCACGGTGCTGCGGCCGAAGGCGGACGGCGCCTGGAACCTGCACACGCTGACCCGGGGACTCGACCTGGACCACTTCGTGCTCTTCTCCTCCGCCGCGGCCGCCTTCTCCAGCCCCGGCCAGGGCAACTACGTGGCCGCCAACGCCTTCCTCGACGCCCTCGCCGCCGAGCGCAGGGCGGCCGGACTGCCCGGCACCTCACTGGCCTGGGGCATGTGGGCCGACGCCAGCGCACTGACCGGGCGGCTCAGCGCGTCCGAACGCAAGCGCATCCAGCGCGGCGGCGTCACCGCGCTCACCGCCGGCGAGGGACTGGCGCTGCTGGACCTGGCCCTGGCCAGGGACGAGGCGCTGCTGATGCCGGCCAAGCTCGACCTGGCCGGACTGCGGGCCCAGACCGCCGGCGGCACCCAGGTCCCGCCGCTGTTCCGGGCCCTGGTCACGGCGGGCACCGGCCGGCGCAGCGCCGCCGGAGCCGGCACGGGCGGCGGCAGCGCCGACGCGCTGCGCCAGCAGCTGGCCGGACTGACACAGGCGGAGCGCACCCGGCTGCTGGCCGACCTGGTCCGTACCCACGTCGCTGCCGTCCTCGGGCACGCCTCCACGGAGACGGTCGAGGCGGGCCGCGCCTTCACCGACCTCGGCTTCGACTCGCTGACCGCCGTCGAGCTGCGCAACCGGCTCACCACGGCCACCGGCCAGCGGCTGCCCGCCACCCTGGTCTTCGACTACCCCAACACCGTGGAACTCGCCGCCTTCCTGCTGGAGAAGTTGGCGCCGGAGCTTGTTGAACAGAGCGCGCCGGACGCCGCGGAGGAGAAACTGCGCACGGCGCTCGCGACCGTTCCGCTGTCCAGGTTCCGCGAGGCCGGGCTGATGGACGCGCTGATGCGGCTCGCCGGTGTCCGCGACGACGCCCTGCTCGGTGACGAGGAGGAGCCGAGCGGCGACATCGACGCGCTGGACGCCGACAGCCTGATCCGCCTCGCCCTGGAGGGGGACGCGGAGTGAGGGCGCGCGGAGTGCGGGCGCGGACGACGCCGGAGAGGACACCGCGGACGGCGCCGCGAAGGACATGGGTGATGTGCGATGCGTGGAGGCAGCGATGACCGGACAGGCTGACAAGCTCCTGGAAGCGCTGCGTGCCTCCGTGAAGGAGACCGAGCGGCTGCGGCAGCAGAACCGCCGGCTCGTCTCGGCGGCGTCGGAACCGCTGGCGATCGTCGGCATGAGCTGCCGGTATCCGGGCGGGGTCAGCACGCCCGAGGACCTGTGGCGGCTGCTGTCCGCCGGCGGGGACGCCATCTCCGGCTTCCCCACCGACCGGGGCTGGAACGCCGACAGCGTCCACGACCCCGACCCGGACCACCCGGACGCCTCGCCCGTGGCCGAGGGCGGCTTCCTCCAGGACGTCGGCGGCTTCGACGCCGACTTCTTCGGGATCAGCCCGCGCGAGGCGCTGGCGATGGACCCGCAGCAGCGGCTGCTGCTGGAGACGTCCTGGGAGGCGCTGGAGCGCGCCGGGGTGTCGCCCACCTCGCTCCGCGGCTCCCAGACCGGCGTGTTCGTCGGCGTCGCCTCCTCCGACTACCACGCCAACCCGGCCCTGCACACCGACGACCTGTACTGGCACCTGATGACCGGTGGCGCGGTCAGCGTGATGTCGGGGCGCATCTCCTACCTGCTCGGGTTGCAGGGGCCCGCGGTGTCGGTGGACACCGCCTGCTCGTCGTCCCTCGTCGCGCTGCACCTGGCCGCCCAGGCCCTGCGGTCGGGGGAGTGCTCGCTGGCGCTCGCCGGCGGCGCCACCGTCATGGCGTCCCCCGTCGGGCTCATCGGCTTCTCCCGCCAGAGCGGCCTGGCCGCGGACGGCCGGTGCAAGGCGTTCTCCGCCGACGCCGACGGCATGGGCATGGGCGAGGGCGCCGGCATGCTCGTCCTGGAGCGGCTGTCGGACGCCCGGCGCAACGGCCACAAGGTCCTCGCGGTGGTGCGCGGTTCTGCGGTCAACCAGGACGGCGCGTCCAACGGGCTCACCGCCCCCAACGGCCCCTCGCAGCAGCGCGTCATCCGCGCGGCGCTGGCCGGCGCCCACCTGACCACCGCGGACGTGGACGCGGTGGAGGCCCACGGCACGGGTACGACGCTGGGAGACCCGATCGAGGCGCAGGCGCTGCTGGCCACCTACGGCCAGGACCGCCCCGAGGGCCGTCCGATGTGGCTGGGGTCGGTGAAGTCCAACATCGGCCACGCCCAGCAGGCCGCCGGTGTCGCCGGTGTCATCAAGATGGTGCTGGCGCTCCAGCACGAGCAGCTCCCGCAGACCCTCCACGCCGACGAGCCCTCCCCGCACGTGGACTGGAGCGCCGGGGACGTCCGGCTGCTGACGGAACCGGTGCCGTGGCCCGGCGGGGAGCGCGTACGGCGGGCCGGCGTCTCCTCCTTCGGCCTCAGCGGCACCAACGCCCACGTGGTGCTGGAGGAGGCCCCGGCGCAGACCGAGGAAGCGGACACCGACGCAGCCCCGGCCGCCCCGCGGGTCGTCTCCGGTGCGCGGGCGTGGGTCGTCAGCGCCCGTTCTGCGGCGGGGTTGGCCGCGCAGGCGGAGCGGTTGCGGGAGTGGGTCGACGGGCGTCCGGGTCTCGAACCGGCGGATGTGGCGTGGTCGTTGGCGGCTGCTCGGTCGGTGTTCGAGCACCGGGCGGTGGTGGTGGGTGGTGACCGGGCCGGGTTGGTGGCGGGTCTGGCGAGTGTGGGGTCCGGTACGCCGTCGGGTGCGGTGGTGTCGGGGGTGGGGCGTGCGGAGGTACGCCCGGTGTTCGCGTTCGCGGGTCAGGGGTCGCAGTGGGTGGGGATGGGCCGTGAACTGGCGGGTGTGTCGCCGGTGTTCGCGGCTCGTCTTGCGGAGTGTGCGGCGGCGTTGGCGCCGTATGTGGAGTGGTCGCTCGATGAGGTGTTGGCGGGTGCGGAGGGTGCTCCGGCGTTGGAGGCGGCTGATGTGGTGCAGCCGGCGTTGTGGGCGGTGATGGTGTCTTTGGCGGCGGTGTGGGAGGCGGCCGGGGTTGCTCCTGAGGCTGTGGTGGGGCATTCGCAGGGTGAGATCGCGGCGGCGACGGTGGCGGGGATGCTGTCGTTGGAGGATGGCGCTCGGGTGGTGGCGTTGCGGTCGCAGTCGTTGAAGGTGTTGGCGGGTGCGGGCGGGATGCTGTCGGTGAGCCGGTCCGCGGCTGAGGTTGAGGAGCGGTTGGTCCGGTTCGGGGACACCGTGGCGTTGGCGGCGGTGAACGGGCCTTCGGCGGTGGTGGTGTCGGGTGAGCCGGGTGCGTTGGAGGAGTTGAAGGCGGAGTTCGAGGCCGAGGGCGTCCGGGCGCGGATGGTGGCGGTGGACTACGCCTCCCATTCGGCGCAGGTGGACCGCCTGGAGGACGAGATCACGTCCGTCCTGGCGGGCATCAACCCTCGTCGGGGCCGGGTGCCCATGGTGTCGGCGATGACCGGGGAGACGCTGACCGGTGAGGAGTTGGATGCCGGTTACTGGTTCCGGAGTCTCCGTGCGACGGTCCATTTCGACCGTGCCGTGCGGACGTTGGCGGGCCGCGGCCACCAGCTGTTCGTCGAGGTCACTCCGCACCCGGTCCTGATGGGTGCCATGAACGACACCCTGGAGGACGTGGCCCAGGAGACCGGTCACGGCGCTGAACCCGCCGCCGTCTGCCCGACGTTGCGCCGCGACCACGGCGGCACCGAACGCCTGCTGACCTCGCTCGCCGAGGCGTTCACGGCCGGCGCCCCCGTGGACTGGACGTCCGTCCTGCCCGCCGGTGACCTGGTAGAGCTGCCGACGTACGCCTTCCAGCACGAGTGGTTCTGGCCGAAGGCGACCGGGGCCGCCCCCAGCGGTGACCCGGCGGCCCTCGGACTCAGGGCGGTGGACCATCCGCTGCTGGGCGCGGCCGTCGAACTGGCCGGCGGGACGGGCACGGTGTGCACCGGCCGCCTGTCGGTGCGGACCCATCCGTGGCTGGCCGACCACGCCGTCGGCGGCGTGGTGCTGCTGCCCGGCACGGCCTACGTCGAACTGGCGGTCCGCGCCGGCGACCAGGTCGGCTGCGGCCTGCTGGAGGAACTCACCCTCCAGACGCCGCTGACGCTCCCCGCCGACGGTGGCGCCGTCCAGATCCAGGTGGTGCTGGCCGGCGCCGGCACGGACGACCGCCGTACCGTCGAGGTGTTCTCCCGCCCCGACACGCCGGACCTGACGCAGGTGTGGACCCGGCACGCGAGCGGCCTGCTCGCGCCCGCCGCGCAACCCGCGGCGGCCGACGCGGACTTCGCCGTCTGGCCGCCCCGCGGGGCCGCGGCCGTCGACGTCTCCGGTCTCTACCAGGCCGCGAACGAGGGCCCGTACGGCTACGGCCCGGCGTTCCAGGGCCTGCGCGCGGCGTGGCGGCGCGGCGAGGACGTCTTCGCCGAGGTGGCGCTCCCCGAGGAAGTGGCGCAGGACGCGGCCGCCTTCGGCCTGCACCCCGCCCTGCTCGACGCCGTCCTGCACGCCGCGTTCCTGACGGGCGGCAGCGCCGAGGGCGCCGCCGACGAGGTGCGGCTGCCGTTCGCCTGGACCGGCGTCGAACTGCACGCCTCCGGCGCCTCGGTGCTCCGCGCCCGCCTGCGCCGCGACGCCGACGGCACCCTGACCGTGCGCACCGCCGACCCGGAGGGCCGCCCGGTGCTCTCCGTGGCCTCCCTCGTCACCCGCCCGATGGCCGCGGACCACCTCGGCTCCGCGGGTGCCGCCGTGGCCGACGCGCTGTTCAGCGTCGCCTGGACGCCGATCACCAGCGGCGAGGCGGCGGCCGGTGAGATGGCGGCCGGCGAGACGGCGGCCGGTGTGTGGGTCCTGCTGGGCGCCGACCGGCACGGCGCCGCCGAGGCGTTGGCGCGGTCCGGCACGGCGGTGCGGACCTTCCCCGGCCTGGACGAGCTGGCCGCCGCCGCGGAGGCGGGGGACATCGCGCCCGCCGTCGTCCTGTCCTGCGCCGGGGGCGACGCGCAGGACACGGACCCGGCCCGGGCCGCGGCCGGTGCGACCGCGGAGACCCTGCGCCTGGTCCAGCAGTGGCTGGCCGAGGAACGGCTCGGCGACGCCCGGCTGGTGCTCCTCACCCGCGGGGCCACCGCGGTCTCCGCCGGTGAGGGCGTCGCCGACCTGCCGGCCGCCGCCGTCTCCGGGCTGGTGCGCTCGGCGCAGTCGGAGAACCCGGACGCCCGGCTGCTGCTGGTCGACCTCCCGGCCACCCGCACCGCCGAGCAGGCCGCCGTACTCCCGCGGGCCGTCGCCGCCGGGGAGCCCGAAGTGGCGGTCCGGGACGGCAAGGTGTACGGGCGCCGGCTGACGCGTCCTTCGGGGGCGCTGGTGGTGCCGGAGGGGCCGTGGCGGCTGGAGCCGGACGCGGGCGGTTCGCTCGCGGGCCTGTCGGCGGTCGCTGTCCCGGAGGCCTTGGCGGCACCGGCGGCGGGGCAGGTGCGGGTCGCGGTGGGCGCCGCGGGGCTGAACTTCCGCGATGTGCTGATCGCGCTGGGGATGTATCCCGGCGGCGGCGTGATGGGCAGCGAGATCGCCGGCACCGTGGTGGAGGTCGGTGAAGGCGTCGACCGCCTCGCCCCCGGTGACCGGGTGATGGGCGTCGCGCAGGGCGGCTTCGGACCGTCCCTCGTCACCGACGCCCGCCAGCTGGTCCGCGTCCCCGACGCGTGGACCCTCGCCGAGGCGGCGTCGGTGCCGACCGCGTTCCTGACGGCCTGGTACGCGCTGGTGGAGTTGGCCGACGCGAAGTCGGGGCAGCGGGTGCTGGTGCACGCGGCCGCCGGTGGTGTGGGCATGGCGGCGGTGCAACTGGCGCGGTATCTCGGCCTTGAGGTGTTCGCCACGGCGAGCCCGGCGAAGTGGCCGGTGCTGGCGGGGATGGGCATCGACGAGGCGCACCGGGCATCGTCGCGTGATGCCGGGTTCGAGGCGGCGTTCCTGGCGGCCACCGACGGGGCCGGTGTGGACATCGTGGTGAACTCGCTGGCCGGTGAACTCACCGACGCCTCACTGCGGTTGCTGCCGCGCGGTGGCAGCTTCGTGGAGATGGGACGCACCGACGTCCGCGACTCCGACAAGGTGGCCGGGGAACTGCCGGGCGTCCGCTACCGGGCGTTCGACCTCGGGGAGGCGGGACCCGTCGCGCTGGGTGCCATGCTCGAAGGGATCGTGGAGCTGCTGGCCAGGGGCGAGTTGCGGCCGCTGCCGCTGCGGGCCTGGGACGTACGCAGGGCGCCGGACGCCTTCCGCCACATGCAGCACGCCCGGCACACCGGGAAGATCGTCCTGACCCTGCCCGCGCTCCTGTCCGCGCACCTCTCCGCGGCTCGGCCCCCGCAACCGGCCCCGCGCGCCGCCCGTACGGCGCTGGTCACCGGCGGCACCGGCACGTTGGGCGGCCTGGTCGCACACCACCTGGCCACCACCGGCCGGGCGGACGCGCTGCTGCTGACCAGCCGTTCGGGCCCCGCGGCCAAGGGAGCGGCGGCGCTGGCCGCGCAACTCGCCGAATCCGGCGCCGCGGTGGACGTCGTGGCCTGCGACGTCGCCGACCGTGAGGCGACCGCCGCCGTCCTGGCCGGCCGCCCGCTGCGGACCGTGGTCCACACCTCCGGCGTGCTGGACGACGGCACCGTGGCGTCGCTGACTCCGGAGCGCCTCACCACGGTGCTGCGGCCGAAGGCGGACGGTGCCTGGAACCTCCACGAGCTCACCCGGGAACTCGCCCCCAACCTTGAGGACTTCGTGCTGTTCTCGTCCTCGGCGGCGGCGTTCGGGGTGCCCGGGCAGGGCAACTACGTGGCCGCCAACGCCTTCCTCGACGCGCTCGCCGCCGAGCGCCGCGCCGCCGGACTGCCCGGCGTCGCGCTGGGCTGGGGCCTGTGGGCCGACGCCAGCGGCCTCACCGGGCAGTTGACGGACGCCGACCGGTCCCGCATGTCCCGCAACGGCGCCCTCGCGCTGAGCGCGCAGGAAGGCATGGCGCTGCTGGACCTCGGCCTGGCCGCCGACGAGGCGGCGCTGGTGCCGTCCCGGCTCGACCTGGCGGGACTGCGCGCCCAGGCAGCCCGGAGCGCGGAGATCCCGCCGCTGTGGCGGGCGCTGGTCGGCGCCGGACGGCGGACCGCCGCCGGTGCCGGCGGCGGCAGCGCCGACGCGCTGCACCAGCAACTGGCCGGCCTCCCGGAGCAGGACCGGACACGGCTGCTGACCGGCCTGGTCCGCACCCATGTCGCGGCCGTCCTCGGGCACGCCTCGGCGGAGGCGGTCGACCCCGGCCGCGCCTTCACCGACCTCGGCTTCGACTCGCTCACCGCCGTCGAACTGCGCAACCGCCTCACCACGGCGACCGGGCTGCGGCTGCCCGCCACCCTCGTCTTCGACTACCCCAACCCGCTCGCGCTCGCCGGCCACCTGCGGTCCCGCATCATCGGCGACGGCGAAGGCGACGGGCAGGCCGCGGCGGCGCCCCAACTCCCCACCGTCCAGGCCGCTTCCGGCGACCCGCTCGCCATCGTCGGCCTCGCCTGCCGCTTCCCCGGCGACGCCAACGACCCCGACGCGTTCTGGCGGCTGCTCGCCGACGGGAAGGACGCCGTCGCCCGCTTCCCCGAGGACCGCGGCTGGGACATCGACGGCCTCTACGACCCGGACCCCGACAGCGTGGGCACCTCCTACGCGACCGACGGCGGCTTCGTCGCGGACGCCGGCGGCTTCGACGCCGACTTCTTCGGGATCAGCCCGCGCGAGGCGCTGGCCATGGACCCGCAGCAGCGGCAGATCCTGGAGGCATCCTGGGAGGCGCTGGAGCGGGCCGGCATCGACCCGTCGTCGCTGCGCGGTAGCCAGACCGGCGTCTTTGTCGGCGGCTTCGCCTCGGCATACGGCATCGGCCTGGCCGCCGCGGGCGACGGCAGCGAGGGCAACGCCACCACCGGCTTCGCCACCAGCGTCCTGTCCGGCCGGATCTCCTACGCGCTCGGCCTGGAGGGCCCCGCGGTGACGGTGGACACGGCCTGCTCGTCGTCCCTCGTCGCGCTGCACCTCGCCGCCCAGGCGGTCCGGGCCGGGGAGTGCTCCCTGGCCCTCGCGGGCGGAACCACGATCATCTCCACCCCGGACGGCATCATCGGGTTCAGCCAGCAGCGCGGCCTGGCCGTGGACGGCCGGTGCAAGGCGTTCGGCGCCGGCGCCGACGGCATGGGCTTCGCCGAGGGCACGGGCATGCTCGTGGTCGAACGGCTCTCGGACGCGCGGCGCAAGGGCCACAAGGTCCTTGCGGTGCTGCGGGGTTCTGCGGTCAACCAGGACGGCGCGTCCAACGGCCTCACGGCGCCCAACGGCCCCTCGCAGCAGCGCGTGATCCGGGCGGCGCTCGCCAACTCCGGCCTGGGCACGGCCGATGTGGACGTGGTGGAGGCGCACGGCACCGGTACGACGTTGGGTGACCCGATCGAGGCGCAGGCGCTGCTGGCCACCTACGGCCAGGACCGTCCCGAAGGGCGGCCGCTGCTGCTGGGCTCGGTGAAGTCCAACATCGGCCACACGCAGGCCGCCGCCGGTGTCGCCGGCGTGATCAAGATGGTGCTGGCGTTGCAGCACGGTGCGCTGCCCCGCACCCTGCACGCCGACGAGCCCTCCCCGCACGTGGACTGGAGCGCCGGGGAGGTCCGGCTGCTGACGGAACCGGTGCCGTGGCCCGGCGGGGAGCGCGTACGGCGGGCCGGGGTGTCCTCCTTCGGCCTGAGCGGCACCAACGCGCACGTCATCCTGGAGGAGGCCCCGGCGCCGGAGCCCGAGGAGGCCGAGGCGGCCGCTTCGGAGCCCGACGGCATGGCGGGCGGGCTGCCGGTGCTGTCGGGCGACCGTGCTGGTGCGTGGCTGGTGTCGGGCCGTTCGGCGGCGGGACTGGCCGCGCAGGCGGAGCGGCTGGGGGAGTGGGTCTCGGCCCGCCCCGAGCTGCAACCCGCTGATGTGGCGTGGTCGTTGGCGGTGACGCGTTCGGCTTTCGAGCACCGGGCGGTGGTGGTCGGTGGTGACCGGGCCGCGTTGGTGGGCGGGTTGGAGAGTTTGGCGGCGGGTGTGCCGTCGGGTGCGGTGGTGTCGGGTACGGCGCGTGCCGTGGGGCGTCCGGTGTTCGCGTTCGCGGGTCAGGGGTCGCAGTGGGTGGGGATGGGGCGTGAGCTGGCGTCGGTGTCGCCGGTGTTCGCGGCTCGGTTGGCGGAGTGTGCGGCGGCGTTGGCGCCGTATGTGGAGTGGTCGCTGCATGATGTGCTGGCGGGTGCGGAAGGCGCCCCGGCACTTGAGGCGGCTGACGTGGTGCAGCCCGCGCTGTGGGCCGTCATGGTGTCGCTGGCCGCGGTCTGGGAAGCCGCCGGAGTGTCGCCCGAGGCTGTCGTGGGTCACTCGCAGGGTGAGATCGCGGCGGCGACGGTCGCGGGGATGCTGTCGTTGGAGGATGGCGCCCGTGTGGTGGCGTTGCGGTCGCAGTCGTTGAAGGTGCTGGCGGGTGCGGGCGGGATGCTGTCGGTGAGCCGGTCCGCGGGCGAGGTCGAGGAGCGCTTGGCCCGGTTCGGGGACACCGTGGCACTGGCGGCCGTCAACGGTCCGTCCGCGGTGGTGGTGTCCGGTGAACCCGCAGCTCTGGAGGAGTTGAAGGCGGAGTTCGAGGCCGAGGGCACCCGGGCGCGGATGGTGGCGGTGGATTACGCGTCCCACTCGGCGCAGGTGGACCGCCTGGAGGACGAGATCAGGTCGGTCCTGGCCGGGATCACCCCCCGTCGCGGCCGGGTTCCGATGGTGTCGGCGATGACTGGCGAGACCCTGAACGGTGAGGAGTTGGACGCCGGTTACTGGTTCCGTAGTCTCCGTGCGACGGTCCATTTCGACCGTGCGGTGCGGACGTTGGCGGACCGCGGCCACCAGCTCTTCGTCGAGGTCACCCCGCATCCCGTCCTGATGGGTGCCATGAACGACACCCTCGAAGAGGTCGCGCGGGAAGCGGGCCCGGGCGCCGAACCCGCCGCCGTCTGCCCGACGTTGCGCCGCGACGACGGCGGCGCGGAGCGCCTGCTCGCCTCGTTCGCCGAGGCGTATGTCCACGGCGCGCCGGTCGAGTGGCGCACTGTCCTGCCCGCCGGTGACCTGGTAGAGCTGCCGACGTACGCCTTCCAGCACGAGTGGTTCTGGCCGAAGGCGGCCGGCGCCGCCCCCAGCGGTGACCCGGCTGCCCTCGGTCTCGGGGCGGTGGGCCACCCGCTGCTGGGCGCGGCCGTCGAACTCGCGGGCGGCGCGGGGCTGGTGTGCACCGGCCGCCTGTCGGTGCGGACCCATCCCTGGCTGGCGGATCACGCCGTGGGCGGCGTGGTGCTGCTGCCCGGTACGGGCTTCGTGGAGTTGGCCGTGCGCGCCGGTGACCAGGTGGGCTGCGGGGTGCTGGAGGAGCTGACGCTTCAGACGCCGCTCGTCCTGCCCGCCGACGGTTCGGGAGTCCGGCTCCAAGTGGTGCTCGCCGAGGCGGACACCGAGGGCCGCCGGACCGTCGAGGTGTTCTCCCGCCCCGACAACGCCGACCCCGCCGCCACCGCCGACTCCGCGCAGGGCTGGACGCAGCACGCGAGCGGCCTGCTCGCGCCCGCCGTCGAACTCGCCGATGCCGACGAGGACTTCGCGATATGGCCGCCTGCCGGGGCCGCGGCCGTGGACGTCTCCGGACTGTACGAGGTCGCGAACGAGGGCCCGTACGGCTACGGCCCGGCGTTCCAGGGCCTGCGGGCGGCGTGGCGGCGCGGTAAGGACGTCTTCGCCGAGGTGGCGCTCCCCGAGGAAGTGGCGCAGGACGCGGCCGCCTTCGGCCTGCACCCCGCGCTGCTCGACGCGGTCCTGCACGCCGGGGTCCTGCTCGGCGCGGACGCTCCGGCCGAACCCGGGCCGGTGCGGCTGCCGTTCGCCTGGACGGGCGTCGAACTGCACGCCTCCGGCGCCTCGGTGCTCCGCGCCCGGCTGCGCCGCGACCCTGACGGCGTACTGTCCCTCACCGCCGCGGACCCGACGGGGCAGCCCGTGGTATCCGTCGCGTCGCTCATCACCCGCCCGGTGGCCGACGGCCGCCTCGCCGCCCCCGACAGCGCCGCGCTGGACGCCCTGTTCACCGTGGAGTGGGTCCGGCTGGCCGGGGCACGGCCCCCGGCCGGAGAGTGGGCGCTGCTCGGCGCCGACCGCTTCGGTGCCGCCGAGGCGCTCGGCAGCGTGGGGACGGCGCCGCGGAGTTTCGCCGCGCCCGGCGATGTCGCCGCCGCGGTGGAGGGCGGGGAGTACCGGCCCGCGGTCGTCGTGGCCTGTGCCGGGGCCGAGGACGACAGCAGCAGCGACCCGGCGGCGGCCGCGACCCGCGCCACGGGCGGGACGCTGCGCCTGTTGCAGGAGTGGCTGGCCGAGGAGCACCTGAACGACACCCGCCTGGTGCTGCTGACCCGCGGCGGGGCCGCCGTCACGGCCGCCGAGGGCGTACCGGACCTGCCGGCCGCCGCGCTCGCCGGTCTGGTGCGGTCCGCGCAGGCCGAGCACCCGGACCGGCTGGTCCTCGTGGACCTCCCGGCCCAGGGCACCGCGGAGCAGATCGCCCTGCTGCCGGAGGCCCTGGGCAGCGGAGAGCCCGACCTGGCGATCCGCGGCGGCGCTGTCCACGGGCGGCGGCTGACCCGTCCATCCCGCGCCACGACGGCAGTTGAACGCCCCGCGGACCGCGCCGCCGAGCCGGCCGCGGGCCTGCCGCGGCCGGAGGAGTTCGGTGCCCGCTGCGCGCTGGTCACCGGCGGGACGGGCACGCTCGGCGGGCTGGTGGCGCGCCACCTGGCGGCGACGGGCCGGGCGGACCACCTGGTGCTGACCAGCCGTTCGGGTCCCGGCGCCGCCGGTGCGGCCGAACTGGCCGCGGATATCGCCGGGTCGGGCGCGGCCGTCGAGGTGGTGGCGTGCGACACCGCGGACCGCGGCGACCTGGCCGCCGTGCTCGCCGCGGTGCCGGCGCGGGCCGGCTTGCGGACCGTGGTGCACACCGCCGGGGTGCTGGACGACGGCACGCTGGCCTCGCTGACCCCCGAGCGGGTGGCGGGCGTGATGCGCCCCAAGGCCGGCGGTGCCTGGAACCTCCACGAGCTCACCCGGGAACTCGCCCCCGGTCTCGAGGACTTCGTGCTGTTCTCGTCCTCGGCGGCGGCGTTCGGGGTGCCCGGGCAGGGCAACTACGTGGCCGCCAACGCCTTCCTCGACGCGCTCGCCGCCGACCGCAGGGCCGCCGGGCTGCCCGGCACGTCGCTGGCCTGGGGCCTGTGGGCGGACACCAGCGGCCTCACCGGGCAGTTGACGGACGCCGACCGCTCCCGCATGTCCCGCGGCGGCGCGGTCGGGCTCAGCGCCCGGGAGGCCCTCGGCCTGCTGGACCACTGCCTGAACCGGGACGAGGCACTGCTCGTGCCGTCCCGCCTGGACCTGGCGGCCCTGCGCGCCCAGGCGGCCACCGCCGCCGAGGTGCCGCCGCTGTGGCGGGCGCTGGTCACCGCGGGCACCGGACGCCGCAGCGCCGCCGGAGCCGGCGACAGCGGCGCGGACCCGCTCCAGCGGCAACTGGCCGCGCTGCCCGCCGCCGAACGCGACGAACTGCTGCTGAATTTGGTGCGGGCCCATGTCGCCGCGGTCCTGGGACACGCCTCGGCGGAGGCGGTCGAGCCGGGCCGCGCCTTCACCGACCTCGGCTTCGACTCGCTCACCGCCGTCCAGTTGCGCAACCGGCTGAGCAGCGCGACCGGTCTGCGGCTGCCCGCTACGCTCGTCTTCGACTACCCCACCCCGGCCGCGCTCGCCGGCCACCTCCGCGGCCGCCTCGCCGACACCGACACCGCCGGCGCCGCGGCCCCCGGCCCGCGCACCGCGACCGCCCCCGCCCCGGCGCAGGCCGCGCCGCAGGACGACCCGATCGCCATCGTCGGCATGAGCTGCCGCTTCCCCGGCGGCATGGCGAGCCCCGAGGACCTGTGGCGCACTCTCGCCGAAGGCGCCGACGCGATCTCGGAGTTCCCCACCGACCGCGGCTGGGACCTGGCGGGGCTGTACGACCCGGACGCCGCGCACAGCGGCACCTCCTACACCAGGGCCGGCGGGTTCGTGCAGGACGCCAGCGCCTTCGACGCCGGCTTCTTCGAGATCAGCCCGCGCGAGGCGCTGGCCATGGACCCGCAGCAGCGGCTGCTGCTGGAACTGTCCTGGGAGGCGTTCGAACGGTCCGGCATCGACCCGTCCACGCTGCGCTCCAGCCCCACCGGCACCTTCGTCGGCGGCTACACCTCCGGCTACGAGATGAGCGTGCTCGCCCACGGCGACAGCGAGTCCGAGGGGCACCTGATGACGGGGATCGCCACCAGCATCCTGTCGGGCCGCCTCGCCTACAGCTTCGGGCTGGAGGGCCCGGCCGTCACCGTGGACACCGCCTGCTCGTCGGCGCTGGTGGCGCTGCACCTGGCCGCGCAGTCGCTGCGGGCGGGGGAGTGCTCGCTCGCCCTGGCCGGCGGGGTGACGGTCATGGCCACCCCCGGCACCTTCGTGGAGTTCTCCCGGCAGCGCGGTCTGGCCGCCGACGGCCGCTGCAAGGCGTTCGCCGCGGCGGCCGACGGCACCGGCTTCGCCGAGGGCGCCGGGATGCTCGTGGTCGAGCGGCTGTCGGACGCCCGCCGCAACGGGCACCCGGTCCTGGCGGTGCTGCGCGGCTCGGCCATCAACCAGGACGGCGCGTCCAACGGCCTGACCGCCCCCAACGGCCCCGCCCAGCAGCGCGTCATCCGCGCCGCGCTGGCCAACGCGGCCCTCACGCCCGCCGACGTCGACGCGGTGGAGGCCCACGGCACCGGCACCCGGCTCGGCGACCCCATCGAGGCGCAGGCGCTGCTGGCGACCTACGGCCAGGACCGCCCCGAGGACCGGCCGCTGTGGCTGGGCTCAATCAAGTCCAACATCGGCCACACCCAGGCCGCCGCCGGTGTCGCCGGCGTCATCAAGATGGTGCTGGCGCTGCGGCACGAGCAGTTGCCCCGCACCTTGCACGTGGACGCGCCGTCCCCGCACGTGGACTGGGCCTCCGGTGAGGTGCGGCTGCTCACCGACCCCGTGCCGTGGCGCGCCGCGGACCGGCCCCGCCGCGCGGGCGTCTCCTCGTTCGGGATCAGCGGCACCAACGCCCACGTCATCCTCGAAGAGGCCCCCGTGCCGCCCACCGGGGCTCCCGCGGGGCCGGCGCACGCTGCCGCGCCGGACCGCCCGGCCGGCCCCGGGCCGCTGCCGGCCCTGCCGTTGCCGCTGTCCGCCCGCACCCCCGAGGCGCTGCGGGCCCAGGCGGCCCGGCTGCGCGAGTTCCTGCTCGCCCACCCCGAGGCGGACGCCCTGGACGTCGCGTTCTCGCTGGCCACCACCCGCACCGCCTTCGACCACCGCGCGGTGGTGCAGGGCGCGGACCGGGACGCGCTGTTGGCGGGCCTCGCGGTGGCCGCCGCCGGGGTGCAGACCAGGGACGTGGCGACCGGCTGCGCCACGGCGGGCCGCAAGGCGCTGTTCGTCTTCCCCGGCGACACCGCGGGCACCGGCGGTGGCGCGGACCTCGCCGGCGCCCTGCGGTTCGACGCCGCGGCGGCGCTGCTGGACCGGTCGCCGGTCTTCGCCGACCGGATCGCCGACTGCGAGCGGGCGTTGGCGCCGTATGTCGACTGGAAAGCGGCCGAGGTGCTGCGGGCCGGCGACGACAGCCCCGCGCTCGGCGATCCGCGGGTCCGCCGTCCCCTGCTGTGGGCGGTGCTGGTGTCGCTCGCCGCGCTGTGGCGCTCCGCGGGTGTGCACCCGGCCGCGGTCGCCGGGCACGGTGTCGGCGAGATCGCCGCCGCCCAGGTGGCCGGCGTGCTGACCGCTGAGGAGGCGGCGGAACTGGCCGCGCGGCCCGGTGACCGCGCCGCCGCGGCGCGCCCGCGGGCCGGGACGGTGCCGCTGTTCTCCACCCGCGCCATGGACTGGGTGGACAGCGCGGCCCTGGACGGCGGGCACTGGCTGCCCGACGCGCAGGAGGAACCCGCCCTTCCCGCGGACGCGTTGGCCCAGGCGCTGGTGGCAGCGGGGTACGGCGCGTATGTCGAGGTCGGCCCCGACCCGCAGGTGACCGCCGCCCTGGCGCAGGCCGCGGCGGCCGTGGAGCGCGGCGCGGGCGACCGCGAGGGCGCCCCCGTCGTCACCGCGACCCTGCGCGGCGCGGAGAGCGGGCTGCGGACGTTCACCTCGGCGCTGGCCGCGCTGTACGTGCGGGGCGTCAGCGTGGACTGGGCGGCGGTGCTGGGCGGCGGACGCCGGGTCGACCTGCCCACGTACGCCTTCCAGCGGCAGCGGTACTGGCCGCAGCCCCCGGCCGCACCGGCCGCACCGGCTGCTCCCGCGCCGTCCGCCGCCGGTGCGGCCTCGCCCGGCGAGCAGCGGTTCTGGGCCGCGCTGGCCGAGCAGGACATGGCCGCGCTGACCGAACTGCTCGGCGCGGGCGAGCCGTTGCGGGCGGACATGCCGCTGGGCGCCGTACTGGAGCGGCTGGCCGCCTGGCGCCGCGAGAGCGCCGCAGACGCCCCCGCCGGGCCCGCCGCCGGGCCTTCCGGCAGTCCCGCCGGCACTCCCGCGGACAGCGGCGACGGCGCGGGGGAGCAGGGCGCGCCCGACGGCGGCGCGCACTGGCGGCAGCGCCTGGCCGAAGTCACCCCGGCGGAGCGCCAGGAACTGCTGAGCGAGCTGGTCCGGCAGGAGATCGCGGTGCTCCTCGGATACGACACCTGCGACGCCGTACCGCAGTACGCCGATGTCTTCGAACTCGGTATGACCTCCATGTCGGCCGTTCAACTGCGGGAAAGGATGAACGAGCTGACTGGACTTACACTCCCGGAGGGCTTCGTCTATGACCTCTATATGCCGGAAGCCATCGCGGAGTTCCTGCTCGGTGAGCTTGCGGCCGCCCTTCGGGAAGGCACTCCCGAAGACCGGTGAGAGGTTCCCGGACATCCGGGAGAAACCGACGTCCGACCGGTTCTCGCTCCTCGGTGCGGCATGCCGTGGTGCGGGACGCAGGCAAGCCAAACTCCGATGATGGGATGAAAAAGTGCCGAACGAGAGTGCCTGGAGCGTCATCGCCGAGCCCGCCTCGAACGCGCTCGTACTCGGCGTCGACTTCCCCGCGGCCGGGCGCCACGAGGCGGGCTTCGAGGACCTCGTCGCGGGCGTGGGCGCCGGCTGGTCGGGCCTGGGCGTGCTCCAGACCTCGCCGCCGCCGGTGCGGCTGGCCGACCGCCCGACCGGCGACTCCTACACCGAGCACTGGATGCACGCGGGGGACTGGGAGAAGTACGAGGTCAAGGCGGTGCTCGGGTACTGCGTCGGCTCCGTGTACGCCGGCAAGGTCGCCGAGCGGCTGGCCGAGATCCACGGCCGGATGCCGCAGATCCTGCTCTTCGACGCGCAACTCGCCGACCTGCAACTGCTGGAGTCGGAGATGCACAAGATGATCGGGCAGGCCGGCCCGGTGCTCACCGCCGAGGAGGCGGAGCAGGGCCGCAAGCAGGCCGGCGAGATCGTCGCAGCGCCGTCCATCACGATGGCCGACGCGGCCGGGCAGATGGTCGACCTGTACCGGGGCATGGCCAGTTCCGCGTTCCGGCGGATCGGGCTCTCGGAGTCCCGCTGCGAAGAGATGGTGCTGCTTTTCGAGTCGTACATGACCTGGCTCGCGGCCTCCTCCGAGGTCGATCCCGGCAAGGCCTGGGAAGGCGCCATCGGCTTCACTTCGGCCGACTACGCCGAATTGGAGAAAACCGGCGCCACCACCGTCGTGAACGCCACCGCGACAATTGGCCGCCGCATACCGATCGATATCGGCCATGCCGACCTCCTGCGGGACGGAGCGACGGTCCGCGCGCTTCTCGCCCACGCCGAATTCTGACCGACATGGACTTCCAGCCCGACCCGCCGGCGCGTGCCCCCGAGCCCGCGGCCGCGCCCCCGGCGGCCGATCCGCGCCCCGCGGCCACCACCGCCAAGGAGAAGGCGCTCTGGCTGCTGGAGCAACTCGTCCCCGGCACCGGGGTGAACAACCTGGGCCTGGCGCTCCAGGTCAGCGGCCGGCTGCGCCCGGACGTCCTGGGCGCGGCCCTGGCGGTGGTGGCCGGACGCTACGAAGTCCTGCGTACCGTGTTCCGCGCGCGCGGCGCCGAACTGCACAAGGACGTCGTCCCGGCCGGGGAGTTCGCCGTTCCCGTCGAGCCGCTGGAGCTGTCGGGCGGGCCGGTGGCGGACGACCTGACGGCCTTCGTCGACCGGCCCTTCCCCCTCGACGGGCGGCCCCTGATCCGGGTCGGCACCGCCGCCACCGCCGACGGCGACCTGCTCTGCGTGGCCGTGCACCACCTGGTCTTCGACATGGTCTCGGTCGGGGTCCTGCTCCAGGCGCTGATCCCGGTCTACGACGCCGTCGCGGCCGGCCGCCCGCTGCCCGCGGAAGCCACCGCCCCGGTCCCGGCGCTGGCCGAACCCGAGCCGCGCCCCGCCGACCTCGACCACTGGCGCCAGGCCCTCGACGGCTTCGACCCGACCGGGCTGGACCTGTGGTGCGGCACCCCGCGCGGCCGGCAGCCGATGCTCGCGGGAGCCAGCACCACCCGCACGCTCGGCCCCGCCGCGCAGCAGGCCGCCGTCGCCTTGCAGCGGGCGGTACGCGCCCCGACCGGCGCGGTGATGCTCGCCGCGTACGCCGCGCTCCTCGCCGCCCACGGCGCCGGGCCCGACCTGGTGATCGGCTCCCCGGTCGACGTCCGCGGCGGGCAGAGCGGCGCCATCGGCTACCACGTCAACGTCGTGCCGATCCGTATCCGCGTGGACCTCGCCGGCGGCTTCCGCGACCTCGCCCGCCAGGCCCGGGACGCCTTCCTCGGCGCGATGGCGCACGCCCGCACCCCCGTGGACGAGATCACCGCCGGACTGCCGGGGATCGGCACGTCCTGGCAGACCCAGCTCTTCCGCCACCTGTTCAACTTCCTCCCGGACCGGCCGGTCGGCGAGCTGCGGGTGGACGGCATGCCGGCCCGGCTGCTGGCGGTGCAGAACCCGCACAGCAAGTTCGACCTGGAACTGGTCGGCTCCCCGGCCGGCGCGGAACTGATGCTCCGTCACTCCGAGACGCTCACCCGCGACGGCGCCGACGCCCTGCTGGCCCGGTTCGAGGACCTGCTCGTTGCGGCGGCCCAGGACCCCGACCGGCCCCTGGCGGTGACGGCCGGCTGGAGCGCCGCCGACCGCGCCACCGTCGAGCGGGCCCACACCGCCGCCGCGTCCGGCCAACCGGCCGCCGTCGACGCGGCCTTCCGCGCCCGCGCCCACAGCGCACCGGCCGACCCGGCGGTGCTGGATGGCGTACAGGCCCTCGACTATGGCCAGGTGGACGCGTCCGCGGACGCCGTCCGCGACCTGCTC
>NZ_JBYIRL010000071.1:0-20953 GCF_057708125.1 Actinacidiphila sp. bgisy145 | reverse complement strand
GCGGATCTCTGAGCTCGAGGGCCAGTTGGACCGTGCCCGGGCGGAAGAGAAGCTGCTGCAGGGCGCCGAGCGGGCCTATCGCCGGTATGTGGAGGTGGTGGCGGTGGTCGAAGCCGCCTCGCTGATCGCGGCGAACACCCGATTCGACGCGCAGACCAGGCGTGAACGCCAGGCCGGTGAGGAGGTGCAGCAGGCCGCGGGGCGGGAAGCCGAGGCCGTGGAGCTGCTGGCCGGGACGCGGGCCGAGATCGGGGAGTTGGAGGGGCAGAAGGACGCGGCGCAGGAGGAACTGCGCGGGCACGCGGGCGCGGTCCTTCCGCAGCGCGAGGAGCGGGCGGTCGAGCTGGCCGCCGCCGCCCGCAGGGCGGCCCAGCGGGCGGACGAGGTCGGCGGCGAGGCTTCCCGGGCCGAGGGCACCGCCCGGGAGTCGGCCGGCGGCGTCCGGTCGGCACAGGGCGCTGTATCCGCGGTGTCCGGGCCGCTGCGGGTGGTGGGGGGCCGGCTGGGCGCGGATGCAGTCCTGGAGGGGCTGCTCGCCCTCGACGAGCACCTGGTGGGGGCCGAGGCCGCAGCAGTGACTGCGGGCATGGCCGACGAGGCGTGCGCGGCGCCGCTGGCGTGGGTGGACACGCGGCTTTCCCAGGTGCGGAAGGTGGAAGCCGCGCTCGGGGACCACGCCACCGCGCAGGGACTGGCAGTGGCGGCGGCCGCCGATCTGCGCGAGGCCGAAGGCGTCGAGGAGACCGACCGGGCCACGGCCCACCAGGCGGGCCGCACACGGGCACAGGCCGAGGACACGCTGCTGGAGGAGCTGCGGCAGTGGGCGGACGCGGCAGCGCAGTTGCGCGGTCCCGCCCTCGACCTGCTCGTGCGGGACGGTCGCGGCGACGGGGAGCGGTTGCCGGTGGGAAAGCTGACGGCCGGGCTCGCGCAGGTCGTGGGTGAGGCGCGGGCAAGGATCGACACAGCAGGTCACCATCGGCAGGCGGCCGCGGACCGCGCAGTGGCCGAGCAGGCAGCCGGTGTATGGGAGCAGGCACGCACGCTGTGGCAGCAGGAGCACGGCGCGGCGGAAGAGGCCGCCCGAGCGTTGCGCGATGCCCAGGACGAGGCCCGGGAACGGGACGCCGCCGAGCAGGAGGCCCGGGAACAGCACCAGGAGACACACCGGCGGCAGGCCGCACAGGCCGAGGCTGCCGTCATCCGGGCTCAGGAGGCAGCAGGCAGGGCCGGATCGGCGACCGCGGCGGCCTGGGAGCAGTGGCAGGGCCTGGCCGGCGTGTGGCGGCGCGGTACGGTCTTGATCGACGCCGGCATGGTGCCGGAGCCGGCCGGGAACGGGACCGCGGTCGATGCCGCGCAGATCGTCGCGCAGATCCAGGTGGCCCTGGAGCGGGCGCACGCAGCGGCCACCGGGCGGCTGCAGCGTGCGGTCGACACCGCCGACCAGGCGGCCGCAGCCGCGCAGGAGACGGTCCGCGACCTGGAGCGGCAGCTGGAGCAGGCCCGGCAGGCGGCGCCGGTGCCACCCGCACCGCTGTGGCGCAGCCGGCAGCCGGCGGACGGCACCCCGTTGTGGGCGCTGGTGGACTTCGCCGAACACCTGGCTGACCAGGCCAGGGATCGCATCGAGGGCGCTTTGCTGGTCAGTGGCCTGCTGGACGCACTGGTCCGCTCCGACGGGCAGGCGGTGGCGGGGGATGTGGCCCTGCGCCCAGGAGCTGCGGTGGCACCGGGGGCGAGCCTGGCGGACGTGCTGAGGCCCGACGCGCAGGGCCTGATCGCGCCCGAACGGGTCCACCAGCTGCTGCGGTCGATTCCCCTGGACCCCTCGGCGGGCGATCAGGTCACGATCGCGGTGGCGACCGCGGCCGCACCGGCCGGCTACCAGGCGCAGTTCATCGGGCGCAGCGCCCGCGAACGCGCCCGGCTCCAGCACGTGGCCGGCCTGGAGCAGCAGCTCGACCAGGCACAGGGAACGTTGCACCGGGCCCGCGACGAGGCCGCGCGCGCTCGCGCCCGGGTCGACGCCGCCGCGGTGGAGCGGGACGAGTTCCCTTCCCCCGCCGGGTGGGAGCAGGCCCGCCAGCGGTGGCAGGAACTTCTCGGGGCGCTGCAGGAGACCCGCGACCGGTCTGCCCAGGAGATCCGCCTGGCCGAACGCGCCCTGGCGCAGCAACTGCACATCCTGGACACGGCCGCCGCGCGGCGCCGCACCGCACTGGAGCTTCTGGCCCAAGAGGCACGGCACGCCGAACAGGTGGCGGCCACGGCCCTGGACGCGGCCGCCACGGCCGAAGGCAAGGCGCGGGAGGCGGACGGGGCCGCGGCCGCCAGCCACGCCGCGTGGGAGCAGGCGAAGCAAGCCCAGGCGCAGGCCGATGCCGAGCAGGCCGGTTTCCCGCTGCTGGAACCGGTCTCCTCGGCTCAGCAGCAGGAGGACGACGCGACCGAGCAGCTGCAGCACGCCATCAGGCGCACGGCCGACACGCGCGAACGGCACCGCCGGGCCGCAGAGGCCGTGCGTCAGGCGCTGCGGGCCTTGCACCGGGCCGCCGACGCCGGCGGCGGCACCGTGCTGCCCACGGATCCGAAGGCGGCCGACGCCCACCGCGAGGACACCACCGTGATGTTCCGGCAGGTCGAGGCCTGGCGCAGTGCCGCTCGGCGGGTGATCGACCTCGCGGGGCGGACACGCCAGGACGCGGCAACCGCCGGGCGCTGGCAGGCTCTGGCGGCCGACGCCGCCCGGGAGGCGGAGCAGACCGCCGTAAAGGCAAGGCGCGAGAAGGCGGCAGTGGAGGAGATGCGGCGCCTGCACGGCGCCGCGTACGAGGAGCTGCGCGCCTCACTGCAGGAGGTCACCGGTGCGCTCGACTGTGCCCGCAGGCGGGTGGAGGAGCTGCAACGCGCCAAGGAGAAGGCTGCTGCCGACGCGGCGTCGGCTAGGGCGCGGTTGGATGAGGTCGCACCGCTGCGCCAGGCGGCCGAGGAGCACCGCGATGCCTGCCTCACGCAGATGGGCCGGCTCGTCGACGAGGGCCTGGCCCTGGCCGGTGAGGACATCCCCACCGGGCCGGAAGGCCGGCCCGCGAACCTGACCGCGGGACTGGCCTGGGCCAGGCACCTGCTGGCCGACCGCCACACCGGGCCGAGCGCAGGGGTGGGGGCGGACCGGCTCACTGCGGCGACCCGGACCCGGGACAGTGCGCTGAAGGCCCTCGAGGGCGCCGCCCGCAGCGCCAACAGCACGCTGGGCCGGTTCAACCGGCAGGTCATCCTCACCAACGTGTCGGGCACCGGCTGGCAGCGTGCCGAGGTCGCCGATCCGGCCGCCGCCCGCGGCCAGGACCTGCGCACGGCGGTGGAGGCGCTGCGCGCGGCAGTCGCCCAGCTGGAGCAGGACCTGCGCGCCGACATCAAGAAAGCCATCAAGACCAGCATGTTCGCCCAGTTGCAGCGCGACGTCCAGGTCCGCCAGGACCTCGCGCAAGACCTGGTGAAACAGATCGGCCTGACTTTGAAGGACGTGCGGACCGGGGTAGCGCAGGTGGGCGTGAAGGTCGAGTGGGCGGTGCGCAAGGACGCGGACGCGCAGGCCATGGTGGAGCTGGTGAACAGTCCCCCTCGGACGAGATGTTCGAGCGGATGTATGACGTGCTGCGGCAGCGGATGGACGAATCCGTCGGGGACACCTGGGCGGACCGGGTCGCGCACACCTTCGACTACCGGGCCTGGCACGAGTGGACGATCTCGGTGACCCACCCCTCGTTCGGCGACGGAGACGGTGGCCGCTTCAAGGAGGTCAAGCCGCGCGGCGTGAACCCGCTGGAGACGCTGTCGTCCGGGGAACGGCGCCTGGCCACGATGCTTCCCCTGCTGGCGGCCGCGTGGTCGATGTACAGCGGGGATTACCACGGGCCGCGGCTGCTGTCGATCGACGAATTGGACGCGGCGTTCGACGACGTGAACCTCCGGCAGATGCTGGGACTGTTGCGCCGGTGGCAGCTCGATGACCCCAGTGATCAAGAAAGAGGCCGGGCAGGTCGTCATCCACCAGGTCGTCACCAGCGGAAAACACCGTGTCACGGTGCCGTGGCTGTGGCAGGGCCACGGCGAGGCGCAGCCGCTGACGCTGGACCTCGTCGAGGACTTCGAGAACGGGGGAACGGCCGGCTGATGGGCACGACATGGGAATGGGTCGCGGGCGATGAGGCGCTGGCCCCGCTGTGGGCCGCCGTGCACGACCGGCTGTGCGCCGGAACGGATCCGGCGGCGATGGCGAGCGTGCGCGTAGCCGGACTTCCGCCGGCCGGGGTGGCGGCGTTGCGGGCGTGGCTGGACGACGCGGGGCGGCGGCGCGGGACCTCCGCGGTGGTTGTGGACGCGGCAGGGGTGCGGGTTCCGGTGCGGGCCCTGTGCCGGGTGCTGCGGCTGGAACCGCAGGACTTGGTGGCGTTGGTGGAGCAGGCCGTGGGGCGGCCGGTGGTCGACCGCGCCCGGCAGCGCACGGTCGACGCCGCGCTGCGCCAGGATGTGTGGCAGTACGCGGCCGCACGACTGCCGGCGTGTCCGGGGCTGGTGGCGCGGATGCGCGCCACCGGGATCGGCACCGGCGAAGGCGCGCAGGTGCGCAGGCTGGTCGACGCCCTGGCCGCCGTGGCGGCACGGCTGCCTGCCGACCCGCCGGTCTCGCTTCCCAAGCTCGCCCACGACACCGCCGGTGACCCTCATTTCTTCGACCTCGACACCCTCGCCGGCAGCCGGCTTGTCACCCTGGTCGACGCCGTCCTCGGCCGGCTCCTCCCGCCTGCCTCCGTCTGATGGGGCTCGTACGCCGTGGCACACCACTGACCGCTGCCGTACGGCGGGGCGAGGCGAACCCGTCCACGGGAGCAGTGCGGCGCGGAGTGGCATCATCGACGGCCTGCGCACTGACGGCGCGCCCTGAACCGGCCCGGCGGTGCGGGCTGGTCCCCTGGCGCGAAGGAGCAGACACGTGACGAAGACCATGGTCGGTTCGCACGAGCCGCCGGACGGGCCGGAAGGCTATCTGTGCGACCCACACGCGGAGCGCGCCGTGCTGGCCGCAGTCGTATCCGGTGGCCCGCTGACGCAGCACCTCGTGTCGGTGCTGGAGGAAGGGGACTTCACCGACGCGATGCACCGGGGCATCTTCTCCGCTGCGGCAGCGCTTTCCCTGCATGCCCGCCGCATCGCCCCCCATCATCGTCATCGCTGAAGCGGGGCGCCGGGGACGCCCATTGCCAGCCGACACGGTCCATCGGCTCGCTGCAGCAGTGCCACCAGGAGCCACAGCAGTCCATTACGCGGCGATCATCCGCGATCTGACAGCCCTGCGCCGCAAGGGCACCGGCGTGAGCGGTGAGGACCTTCCTTACATTCCCTTGCGCGGATTCCTCACCGACGATGACGTGTGATCGCTGCCCGGTCGAGTGCAGCCGGTAACTGAGGTCCACCAGGGCCTCGTTGGGGGGACTCCTGTTTGGCCCAGCGCATCCCCAGCGCGCTCAGAGCATCCGCGTGCTCGGGGGGGAGCGTGGCGTGGCGGCGGCGTTGGTTGCTGATCCACTGGCCGAGGCGGACGGGTCCTTCCTCGGTGTGCTCGGTGTGGCGCTGCGGGACCTCGAGGTGGCCCTCGCGGGCGTGGAATGCGGCGGCCGCGGCCAGCATCTCCTGGAAGGTGGGGCGGCGGCGTGCCCGGGATGCACCGGGTTGCTGGGGCGGGGCGTGCGGTGTTTCGAGGTCGGCCAGGAGGCGCTGCTGATGCGGGTGGAGGCGCTCACGGTGGGTGCGCTGGGTGTGCAGCCACTGCATGAGTCGCGCGCCGTCGGGGGCCTGTTCCAGGGCGGTGCCGGCCTGCAGGTGGTGGTGGAGGGTGCGGTAGGTGCGTTGCCAGGTCTGGGACCAGGGCGGGTTCCACCAGGGGTCGAGAGCGGCCAGGGCCGCAGTCCGCTCGGCGATGAGCCGGTCGGCGCGGAAGCGCTGCGTTGCCAGCCAGCGGCCCAGGGGGAAACCGTCGTGCTGCTCGTCGACGGGGGCGGCGAGGTGACCGTGTTCTTCGGCCCAGGCGGTGGCGTGGGCGTGTCCGCGGTCCCATGCCTGGCGATGGGGCTCCCAGATGATGCCGAGGCGTTCCAGGGCGGCGGTGCGAGCCGGACCGAGGGCGCCTGTGGTGTGCAGGTGGCGTTGCCAGGTCAGCCATCGGCCCAGCGGGTAGCCGCTGGTGTCCTCGAATGCCTGAGGGACGTCGAGATGGTGGTGGGTACGGTGGTAGCGGCGGGCGGCTGCAAGGCCTGCGCGCCACTCGGCGCTCTTGGGGGCCAGGACGCGAAGCGAGAGGGCCAGGGCGATCTCGTCGCTGCGGACGGGGTGGTCGAAGCGCAGCCATGCGTCGGGGTCATCGGTGGGCCCGGTCAGGGAGGGACGGTCGGTACGGGGGTCGGCCAGCCGCGCTTCGAGGCGGTCGTCGTGCGCGCGCAGGGCCTGAAGGGTCTTCCACAGCGGGGTGTAGGCGTCATTGTTGATCAGGTCGTCGATGTCTTCGCCGGGGGTGGTGTAGACGGGGACGATCAGGGTGGCTTTCTTAGCTGCGCCGGGGGTCTGGCGCAGGGCGCGGCCGACGGCCTGGACGGTGTCGACGGGGCTGTCCTTGGGGTCGGTGAAGGCGATGGCGTCGATGGCGGGGACGTCGATGCCCTCTCCCAGGACGCGGGCGTTGGAGAGTACTGCGGTGGAGCCCTTGGGGTGTTGGGCGAATTCCATGAGCAGGCGGCGGCGGACCTGCGGGGTGTGGTCGCCGCTGATCCACTGCGCCCACAGTCCGGCCGGCTGGAGGGTGCCGGGGAGGCAGTGCGCGGTGTCGGTGAGTGTGGTGGCGAAGGCTCTGGCGTCGGCGACGCGGTGGTGGAAGGTCAGGACTCGGCGCAGGTGGTGGTCGGCGATGGCGCGCAGGACGGCGACCTGGCGCCCGGCCAGGCGCACGCCGTCGGCGCCGGCGCCGGGTCCAGTAGCGAGCCAGTCACGCAGGTCTTTGTCGGTGACGACGGGGACGAGAATCTGGTAGTCGGCCAGCAGTCCGAGGTCGATGGCGTCGGACAGGGTCAGCCGGTAGGCGACGGGACCGAAGACGGCTTCGTCGTCCATGGAAGCGACCGGCTCGTCGGGCCCTTCGTCGCTGCCGTCGTCGCGGTCCCAGACACGGGGGGTGGCGGTCAGGTAGAGGCGGCGGGCGGCGGGGATCTGGTCGTCGTGGTGGATGGCTGACCACGCTTTGCCCAGGCGGCCGGCGGTGCGGTGGGCTTCGTCGACGACAACCAGGTCCCAGGCCGGCAGGTTGAATGCCTGGTGGGCGGAGGCCACGGCGTGCAGGGAGGCGTAGGTGGCGTACACGGTCACCGGGCCCGCAAGATCACCGGGCAGGCGCGCGGCGAGTTCCTGTGGGGAGGTCGTCATGGGGGTGTCGCCGCCGACCGGGTCGTGATCCAGGGCCTGGCGGGCGGAGCACACCGCGGCTGCGGGCCCCTTGCGGCCGGCGGCCCGCCACACCCGGGCGGTCTGGGCCAGCAGGTCGAGGGTGGGGACCAGGACCAGGACGCGGCCGCGGGGTGTCAGGCGGGTGGCGGTGCGGGCGGCGATGAGGGTTTTGCCGGTGCCGCAGGCGGCGATGACCGCGGCGCGGGGCTGTTCGCGCAGGACGGCGGCGGCGGCGGCGACAGCTTCCTTCTGGTGAGGCCGGAGCTCAATGTCGGAAAGGGCCATGACGAGTGTGCCGCTCCGGTGTGGGGTCGGGCCGGGGTCTGACGGGCCAAGGAGGCAGGGTGTTGCCCCCTTGGGCTCAGGCTATTCGGCTGCTTCGGTCAGGTGGGCGAGGGTGGATCCGGTGAGGCCCTTTCGAACGTACAGGCGCTGGGTGATACGGCGGCGCAGTTCCGGGACGTGGCTGATGACGCCGACAGTACGGTCGTGGGCGCGCAGGGAGTCCAGGACGTCGAGGACCTTGTGGAGGGTGTCGTCGTCGAGAGTGCCGAAGCCCTCATCGATGAAGAGGGTGTCCAGGGGGTTGCCGCCGACTTCATGGGTGACGACATCGGCCAGGCCGAGGGCAAGGGACAAAGAGGCGAAGAAGGATTCGCCGCCGGAGAGGGTATCGGTCTTGCGGGGGCGGCCAGTCCAGGCGTCGGTGATTTCCAGGCCGAGGCCGGAGCGGGCGCCGTGGGCGGCTTGGTGGTCGGAGTGGCGCAGAGTGTAGCGGCCCTCGGACATCAGGCCGAGGCGGGTGTTGGCAGCGGCGACGACCTGTTCGAGGCGTGCGGCCAGGACGTAGGCCTCCAGCTGCATGCGGACCCGGGCGCTGGTTGAGTTGCCGGTGGCCAGGTCGGCGAGGTGGCGGGCGGTGCTGTGGGCCTTATCCAGTGCTTCCAGTCGCTCAACAGCCTCGCCCAATGTGGCGGCGAGGTCAGTGAGCTCCGTGGTGCGGGCCTGGGCGTTGCCGGCGGTGGCGGCTGCTTGGACGTACTGGTCGTCTGCGGCGCCGCGTCGGACCGCTGCGGCGTCGACGTCTGCGGGCGGCTGGGCAGCGGCCTGCTGCAGGGCGGGGTTGTCGAGGACGGCTTGGTGGGTGGCGCGGGCCTCGCGCCACTGGTTGATCTCTTCTTCGATGTTGCCCAGGTCCTCCTCACTGAGCAGGGCCTGCTCAGCGGCGGCCAGGGTGTCAAAGCCCTGGGTTGAGGCGGCGGCCGTGGCCTCGGTGGTGCGGGTGTCGCGGGTTTCCGCAGCGATGGCGGCGGCGCGGGACGCCTCGGCGGCCTGCTTGAGGTGGTCGGCGGTGCGGGTGAGCTCGTCAATACGGGCTGCGAGGGTGGGGGCGGTGCCGCGGGCGTCGTCGAGTTTCTTGGTGAGCTCGGCCTGCCGCTGGGACTGGGTGTCGTAGGTGGCGTTGCGGGCGGACAGGCGGGCGGTGGCGAGGTTGAGCTGCTGGGTCATGGCGGAGTGTTCGCGGTCCATGGCGAGGAGTTCCTCGTCGGCGGCCCCCCGGTCTGCGGCTCGCTGGAGGGCGTCGGTCAGCTGCGTGGTGAGGGCCTCGTGTTCGGCCGTGAGGTCGGCCAGCGGGGTGTCGCCGGCTTCGCCGGTCGCGGTGGCAGCGTTCTCGCGCAGCTGCTGCAGTTCGCTGGCGATCGCGTCGCGCTGCTGCTGGGCTCGCTGGTGGGTCTCCTCCGCGGCTTGTTCGTCCTCGCGGGTGGGCTGCCCGTCGAGAGCTGCGGCGAGGGCCGGGTGGGAGCACGAGCCGCAGACCGGGCAGGGCGCGCCGTCGGTGAGGCTGGCGGCGAGTTCGGCGGCCATGCCCTCGGTGCGTCGGCGGCGGATATCGATGTGGTCCTGGGCAGCCATCTCGGTGGTTTGCTGAGCGGCGGCCAGGCGCTGTTCGGTGGCGGTGATCTGCGCGAGGTGGGCGTCGCGGCGTTCGGCGGCCTCCACGCGCGAGGTCAGGGTCTCCAGCTGATCCCGGTGGCGGCGGCCCTCTTCCTCGGCCTGGCGGGCGGTTTCCCGGCGGGCATCCAGGGCGGCGCGGTGGGTGGTCTCCTGTTCGAGCCAGTTGCGGGCGGTGTGCTGCTGGACGGTGAAGTCCTGCCGCTCGGCGTCGATCCGTTCCAGGTCGGCGGTGAGTTGGCGAAGGTTGGTCTCTTCGGGGAGCAGGGTGCCCAGCACAGCGACGTCGTCGCGCATGCGTTGCCCGGCCGTTGCGAGGTCAGCTGCCTGGAGTGTGGCGTGCTCAGGGAGCAGCCGGCTTCGGGCGGCGCTTTCGGTGTCCTGGGCGTGGGTGTGGTCGGTGCGGGCGGTGCTGGCGGCGTGCAGCAGCGGCGCGAGCTGCTGGGCGCGTCGGGCCTGCTCGCGGCGCCGGCCCAGGGCTTCTTGGTGAGGGGTCTGCTCGTGCAGCCTGTCCAGTTCCGAGCGGGCGGCGGCATGGGTGGTCTGCTGCTGATGCAGGACGCGCGTGGCGGCTTCCAGGATCTGGTGCTCGGCCTGGTTCTTCTTTGCCTTCTCGGCGTCGGCCTGGGCTGTGAGGGCGTCGGCCTGGCTTGCCTGGATCAGGTCCTGGGCCCAGACAAGGGCAAGGTCGGTCAGGGCGTGCGGGATGTCGGGGGTGGGGGCGTCGTGCTCGGATTTCAGGTCCGGTCCGGCAGCCTGGTGGATGCGGGCCGCCAGATGCAGCACTTCGTCGCGGGCGGCGTCGCGGTTCTTCTGGGTGGTGCGGCTGTGGTCGTTCAGCCAGCGTTCGATCTGCGCGTACCGGTCGGTGTGGAAGAGCTTGCCCAGCAGTTCGCGGCGCTGGGGCGCGGCGGCGTAGAGGAACTTGGTGAACTCGTTCTGGGGCAGGAGGACGACCTGGCAGAACTGGGTCCGGCTCATGCCGAGGAGGTCTTTGATCTCCTTGCCGGTTTCCTGATGGGAGCTGCTGGAGGGTTCCCAGTGGCCCTGGCCGAGGGAGTCGGTCGTCCACCGCTGGAGCCGGGTCTCGGCCTTGTGGACGGTCTCGCCCGTACCGCTTCGCTTGGGGCGCGTCTGCTGGGGTTCGCGTTCGATGCGCAGCCGGTGGCCGGCGATGGTGACGTCCAAGGTGACCTGGGTGAGCAGGTCGGCCGGGGCGTGGTGGCTGCGCAGCAGAAGGTCGCGTTCGACCGGGGGTTCGCCGTACAGGGCGAAGCAGATGGCGGTGAACAGGGTGCTCTTGCCGGCGCCGGTGTCGCCGTGTAGGAGGAACAGGTTGTCGGCGGACAGCGCGTCGAAGTCGACGGTGTGGGTGCCGGCGAAGGGGCCGAAAGCCTGCAGGGTGAGGTGGTGCAGGCGCATCAGACGATTTCCTTCTGCAGTTCGTTCACGCGGGCGGAGTCGACGGCCTGCTGGAGCAGGGCGTGTTCGTCGGGGGTGGGGCCGGTGCCGCGCATGTCGGTGATGAAGTCGCAGGCGATGTCGAGTTCGCTGCGGCCGCGGAGACGTTCGGTGTAGGTGGGGGTGCCGGTGGCTTGGGCAGGGATGAAGGCGCGCTGGTGCTTGAGGCTGAGTGTGTGGGGGAAGCGGCGGCGCAGCCGGGCCATGGCCTCGAACGGCAGGGCCGTATCGGTGAGGGTGACCTCGAGCCAGGCGTCCTTGAGTGGTTCGTGGGCGGGATCGGTGAGCAGGTCGTCCAGGAGGCCTTCGACGCGTTCCAGGCGGTGGGGGGTCTGGCAGGGCAGGCGGGTGACCGTGGGGGCCGTGCCGGGGGTGAGGTCGACCAGTGTGAAGGATTTGACGTGGTCGGCTTCGGAGAAGGAGTAGGGCAGCGGGGAGCCGCTGTAGTGGACGCGGTCGGTGACCCTCTGGGGGCCGTGGAGGTGGCCGAGGGCGACGTAGTCGATGCTGTCGAAGACGTCGGCGCCGACGTGGGCGACACCGCCGACGCTGATGTCGCGTTCGCTGGCCGACTCCTCCGCTTGGGATTCATCGTCCTGACCGGTGCCGGGGGTGACGAAGGCGTGGGCGATGACCACCGAGCGGGTCCCGGGCGGCTGCCGGTTGGTGAGATCGGAGTGGACCCGGTCCAGGGCCGCGGTCAGCACCGCGGTGTGCGAGGTGGCCTCCGCCTCCAGCTGGCCGCGGACCATCGATGGCTCGAGGTAGGGCACCCCGTACACGGCGACCGGTCCGTGCTCGTCGGTCAGGACGACGGGGACGTCGCAGGTGGCCGGGTCGGTGAGCAGGTGGATCCCGGCGCGGGCGAACAGCCCGGAGCCGACGCCGAGGCGGTGGGCCGAGTCGTGGTTTCCGCTGATCATGACGATCGGTATCTCGAGGTCGGCGAGCTGGTGCAGGGCCCGGTTGAACAGGCGTACCGCGTCCAGGCCGGGGATGGCCCGGTCGTAGATGTCGCCGGCCATCAGGATCGCGTCGACGTTCTCGGCGCGGGCCGTGTCGTTCAGGTGATCGAGGAAGGCGCTTTGGGCGGGGATCAGGTCTTCTCCGTGGAACCGGCGGCCCAGGTGCCAGTCCGAGGTGTGCAGAAACCGCATGATGACGAACCGTAGCGACCACAGCGCCTATCTGACGCCACTTCACTGAAAATCTTCCTTACTTATGAGTAGATGATATGAGATAAGGAGATACATTTTCTTCCTGCGGCTCGCTACGTGACGCCGCACGGTCACGGCGTCGCCGCCGAGGAACCGAGGCCGCAAGGCGCGGTCGGCCGGCACAGGCAATCGCGGGCACGAGCAGACGCTCCCACCCGCCGCTACTGCGACACACCACCCGAAACCGGCCGACGGATAAGGCCGCTGATGGCCCGACAGTTGCCCCAGGGACCCGAGGGTCGCGACCGCCCGGGCCATAGCGCAGCCGACTGCCCGGGTACCCGCCACGAGCCACAAGCCGCCCCATGAGCCGATGATCCTAGTGACCATCAATCCCGCCGAGGAGCGTTTCGGTAAAGGATGCTTCGACCAACGATGTGGCGTTTTGAGCGAACGGCGGTCCGACGGCGTGCAGAGTTCGCGCAGTAGACCGCGATGACTCCGCGGACCCTCTAGGATGGGGCGCTCGGAACGAAGGCTCGCAGCATCTGAGTGAGCGTCAGGTATGTGCTCGGGCGGGGGTGTCCGGGCGGGGGACGGGAAGCGGTCGCGCAGTGCACTTGAACAGCTTCAGCGTCAGCGGCTTCCGTTCATTGACCGAGGTCGAGGGCATCCCCGTGAGCAAGCCGACCATCCTCGCCGGGCACAACGACGGCGGCAAGAGCGCCCTGCTCGACGCGCTGGCCTTCCTGCTGGGCAAACGCTCCCTCTCCGAGGCCGACCGCACCTACCTGGCCAGCGCCGACGGCAGCGGGCTAGGAGCGCCGGGGCGGTGCGAAAGCACCAACGTGTCCGGCATGTTCACCCTCGACCCTTACGAGCAGGACCAGTTCGGTCTGCCTCCTCAGGTGAAGCTGCGCAGGACGGGCGGGGAGGACCTCGTCACCAGACTGGAGATATGGGGGTCGGTCCCGGACGACGAGCGGCTGCACGACCTGTCCAAGCTGCTGGTGCCGGCGTTGAAGGAGTTGGTGGAGGAGTTCGCGCTCACTCCCCCATCCCCGCGCAGGGCAGACCTGGTACGAGCCCTGCATGAGTACGGACATGCACACGCCAGTGCCGAGAACTGGCTGCCCGTTCCACCGGGACTGGACAAGCGCATGCCGCGGTTCCTGCCGTTCGACGGCAAGGCGGCCCGGCCCGACGACGCGGTCAAGACCGCTCTGATCGACCGGTTCCAGAGCCACATGGAAGACCCGGACCTCAAAGGCAAGCTGGCTTCCATCGAGGATGAGGTCAAAGACCGGCTGCGGATCGACGCCAAGTCACTGTGCGACCACATCCAAAGCCGCTGCCCCGATCTGGCAGAGGTCTTCGTCGAGCCCGACGTATCCTTCCAGCAGGGGTTCCGCGCGGCGCCCCTGCGCATCGCCCGCATCGCCGGTGAGGCGGTGGGCCTGGAGCGGTCCGGACTGGGAAGCAACCGGCGCGTGTCGCTGGCCATCTGGGAATGGACCAGCGAACTGCTGGCCGAGGAAGAGGACATCTCTCCCGCCGCGGACTTGACCGACGGCGAAGTGCCCGAGCCGCCCCCGGTGCAAACAATCGTCGTCTACGACGAACCCGACACACACCTGGACTACACCCACCAGCGCAAGATCATGCAGCTGATCCGGGACCAAAGCGCCATCCCCCACGTCAGCGTGCTGGTCGCCACGCACTCGATGAACCTCATCGACGGCGTCGACATCTCCGACGTGGTGCACTTGAAACTCGACAACCACCGCACCGTGGTGGAGCGCCTGGGCGCCGGGCTGCTCGGAGACCACATCGATGCACACCTGGGCAAGATCGCCGCAGCGGTCGGCCTGCGCAACTCCGTACTCCTGCACGAGCGCTGCTTCCTGGCCGTGGAGGGCGAAACCGAACAGCGTGCCTTCCCCTTGCTGTTCCGGCTGTGCCAGGGACTGTCCCTGCAGGCCGCCGGCATCGCGCTGTGGGCCTGTTTCAACAACGAAGGCGCCCTGCACCTCGCACGGTACCTCGCCCAGCACGGGCGGACGATCATGCTGGTCGTCGACGCCGACAGCCGCAACGTGAGCAAGGGCATCTTCAAGACCCCCAAGCTCGACCAGTTCTTCGCCCCCGACCCGCAGCGGTACGTCAAGTTCCTCGGCGAACCCGACCCGGAGGCCGCGGGCCAGGAAAAGTACACCGAACTCGAGGAACTCTTCGAGGACGAGGTGTGGGCACGCGTCGCCAACCAGATCTGGGCCAGGAACGAGGGAAGCTGGCAAGCGGCCGACTTCACCAGCCTGCGCGGTCAGGGCAAGTTCAGCGGGGCAGTACAGCAACTGCTCCAGGAGCAGAGCCCCACCGGCCCGGGCGGAAAGCCCGAGATGATGTACGAGCTCGCGATGGCCCTGGAGGATCCCAACGACGTTCCCGAACAACTGCGGAACGTTTTCGCAGAGCTCAGGACGCTAGCCGGATGAAACCGCTCCGCAGGGCCTGACCTCCGCCGGCCTGCGGACGACCCTTGCCACGACGTGCCCACATCCGCTCCTTGCGCTGCTCCAGCGTCGGCGCGGCCCATTCGTGCCATCCGACCGGAGGCTTCCATCGCTGCATGTGCTCACGCTGCTCGATCCCACACCACCGGCAACCGCTGGGCGCAGGTATCCGCAGGTCAGAACCGTCAGTGGACATCGCCACTCCCTTCCCCTGCACGCATTCTGCCCTCCACCACTGACATCACCCGTCCGGGCGGAGAGTCTCGCGAAGGCCGTGCGGACGCAGTTGAAAGCAGGACCGCCCCTCCTGACCACGGTGCAGCACAGCAGCCATTCCTGCGAACGAGGAACACCCCGCAAGGCGAGGGACCCCCCAAACGGAGCCCTGGTGCCCGCCGGGAAGAACAGCGCCGGCGTTCCGCTCCCCCAGCCAGTCCCCAGTACCAGGCCCCCCGAGCACGCTCACCGCCCGTGTTCGTTTCCACATACATGCACCCAGGCCAGCGCAGACAGTCACAACGGCGCTCTGGCCCTGGAGGATCAGCGCGCCCGCCAGGTGCGGATCTCCAGGTGAATAATGCGGGCGCTGGGGTGAACACGGCCGGTCTCGACGAGGAAGGCGTGCACGGCGGCGGTCACGTCCCCGCCGGCTGCGTCCACCCGGGCGGCGAATTCGGCCGCATCAAAGCCGCCGGTGTGGGCGGAGCCGTAGGAACGCTCCTCGGTGTGGTCGGCGCGCTGGATGACGCTTCGCCGGATGCCGGGCGAGTCGGTGCGTGAGCCTGATGGGTGGATGTAGCCGGTCTTGGCCACGCGGACGGTGAAAGCCAAGCGCAGTCCGAGGCGGGCAGCTTCTGCGATCAGGGGACGCAGCCGGGCGGAGCCGGACGCGATGGCTTGGGCTCCGGCGCGGCCGGTGCCAGTGCCGGCGGGGGTGATCAACACTGCTTTGGTCCGGACGCGTGCGCGGCTTCCGGAGGCGGTGGTGCGGCGCGTGACGTGGGGGGCAGCGATGGCGGCGAGCTCTTCACGGTCGCTGATCCCGCCGGCCACGGCGCGCTCGATCTGGGTGAGGGCGGGAACGAAAGCCGCGCCCTTATTGCGGGTGGCGAACTGGGAGATCAGGGAGGGGTCGCGGCCGAGGATTCGGGCGATGTCGGCTTTGGTCAGGCCGGCTTGCTGGAGGCGGGCGGTGATGCGTGCGGCCTCGTTCAGGTCCCTGCCGGTCGGGCCGGTGCGGGAGGTGCCTGCGGCGGCTCGTCGGCGGTTGCGCGGGGGCATCAGGCGGGTGCTCCGGTGAGGGCGGTGCGGCCAGCGTCGCGCAGAGCGAGGAGTTCTTCCTCGCTGGTCGGGGCGACGACGGGGCCGGTGAGGTGGCCTTTGAGGAGGTAATCGCCGGGCTGGCGATGGTAGGGCCAGGGGTGGGTGCCGGTGAGGTAGAGGGCGTCGGTGCGGAAGGCGACGACGGTTCCGGTGGGAACGTGCAGGGCGCCGGCGAAGGCGCCCTCGTCGCGGTGGCGCTGGATGAGCAGGGCGGCGCGGGCGGCGGACCAGATCGCGGCGGACCATTCGGGGTGGGCGTTGGAGTCGCGAGAGAAGCCGGTGGGTTTTTGCCAGGTGATCTGCTGGTCGTCGAAGCTGATGATCTCCGCGTCCGCGGGGACGTCGCGTTCCAGGGCACGGGGGGTGGTGCCGGTGACCATGCGGGGCCGCTGGGCGAAGGACCCGATCCCGTACAGCAGGATGGCGCGCACCGCCCGGGAGGCCAGGTGCGCGGCTCGGGCCTGGCGGGGGTCGGTGTGCAGGGCCGCCTGGGCGTCGAGGGCAGCCCAGGCGTCCTTGAGGTTTTTCGCCCAGTCGTCCAGGGGTTTGCCCTCCTCCCACAGGATGCCGTCGAGGATCTCGATCTTCCAGGGGCTGAGTGGGTTGGTCAGGGCGGTGTGGACTTCCGGTCCGCCGGCCCAGGTGGTGAAGGTGGTGCCGGGGGTGGCGGGGTAGTGCCAGGCGCGGTCGCCGGGAGCCGGGGCTGGCAGCAGCCCGACGTGGTCCCAGCTTTCGGGGACGGCGGCGCGGATGTGCCAGTGCCCGCAGCCGAACAGGGCCCTGGCCTGTTCTTTGTCCGACCACGAGTGGAAGGTGGCCGCGGTGATGCGGCGCGGGGTGCCGACCGGGGACTTCCAGGTGTGTTTGGCGTAGGCGAAGGTCCGGTCGTATTCCACCAGGGCGGGCAGTTGCTCCGGCACTTGGGGGGTGGTCGCGGGGGTGAGGAGTTCGTTGCGGCCTTGGCCTGCGGTGGCGTGCATCAGGCCGCGCAGTTCCTCGGAAAGCACGGGATAGCCCTCGGCGTACTGGCCGCGGGTGGGGATGGTGCGGGTCCACAGGTCCCGGCCGGTCTGGGACGGTGAGCCCATGACGACGGCGTCGGGCCAGTGGCGGCGCAGGTTCTTCCACAGCAGCACGAACGCGTCGCGGACGGTGGCGGGGTCGGCGCCATCGGGGTCGAACCACTCCCCTACCGAGCGGATCTCGACGTGTCCCTCGCCGTTTTCGCGCATGTAGCGGCCGACGGGGTTGCGGGCATGGACGAAGTGACCGGCCATCCGGTCCTGGCCGCGTCCGGTGTCGGTGCGCCAGCCCGGGGTGGGGGCGTTCAGCCAGGCGGCGACGGCGTCTTTGAGATAGGGATAGCGGGCGGCGTCGCGGTGCCAGGGATCGCCTGCGGTGATGTAGATCCGCTCGACCGGGCCAGGCACAGTCAGCGAGACGGCGTTGAGGATCTCGCCGGCGCTCGCGCCCGCGAGATCGATGCGGATGGTCTGGTCGCGATGTGCCAGGACCCCGGTGGCAGTGTCGAGGAAGACCGTCGCCCTGGCCTGCTGGGTGAAGTTCGGCCGGGTGGACGCCAGACCGCTGACATGCCCGAACCAGGCTGGTCCCGCGTCGGGGGGGATCGACGGCAGCAGGCGCGGCTGCTGCGCGGCAGGCTCGGGTGCATCAGCCGGCGCGGGCCGGGCGGTGAACTCGGCCGGCGCCGCGCTGGGCGCGAGGGCGGCCTCGGGGCGTGCCTCGGCCAGCGGGGACGACGGCGCGGGCGCGACGACGGTTGCGCTCGGGGCGGGTACGGGCGGGGCCACGGCCTGCTGCTGGGCGCCAGCGGTGGCAGCAGGCACACAGAGCGCGGCAGATGCGTGGTTCCCCTGGCTGGTTGCTGAGGTCGTGGGAGCGGCCAGGGTGCCGGGGGTCAGATCCGGCGCAGCGGCTACGACGTCGGCGATGCTCAGCCCGGCAGCGGGAGCGATCTGCTCGGCCTTGGCCTTGGTGTGGCTGGCCAGGGCGTTGATCTGCTTGTCCCGGCGGGCTTCCAGCCGGTTCAGGGCGGTGCGGGCCTTCTTGATGTCCTCGCGCAGGCTTCGCAGTTCGGCCAGGCCGGCCTTGTAAGCGGACACATCCATCAGGGCTCCTGGCTGGTGATGGCAGTAGGGCGGGTGCGGATATAGGCCACCGGGCCGCCGGAATGGGACGGGAGCGCAGCGCCGAGCAGCCGGCTCGCCGCTTGGCGTCCGGACCGGGTGGGTGCGGTGAGGTGCGTGACGGGGGTGACCAGGTCGGTGACGTAACCGGCCAGAACGGCATCGGGAAAGCTGTGCCGGCCCTGACTGTCTTTCGCCCACTGTTGCAGGCCGCTGAGGACGGCGACCACGTAACCGGACAGGGTCACCGGCAGGATCTGTCCGGCTGCCACACTCGCCGGATTGCACCGCCACCGCCCCTGCAAGGCAGCCAGCAGCTCATCGGGAGGCAGGGACGCAGAGAAGCCTTGTGTCTGCTCACTTTGCTGGCGGGTCGCCGGGGCGACGTCGGCGCGGAGCACGGCTATCTCCGGTACCTGCAGGTGCGCCAGGTCCGCCACAGGGCGGTCCTTCAGTGCGAGGACCACCTCCAGCGGCACCATTACCCGCACGCCGCGACGGGCTGTCCCCGGGATCAGACCCGCGTGGATCAGGCGACGGAAGGTGGTCACCGCGCAGTCGAGTTCCGCAGCCGCCTGACCGGTGGTCAGCAACACACCGGCTTCCCTTCCTCCGACGCCGCTCGGTCACCGCAAGCGTAGGAAGCATGCACCTAAACCGTCAACCCGACTCTGATATCTGATGAAGGACTGCACCTGTTCGCTCTCCCCCTGGCTAGCACAACGTTCCTGCGGGCCGAGGAACACTGCCCCAGCCGAGGGCACGTACCGGGCAGCCATGTGGCCCCGCGCTGAGCCCTTGGCCAGATCGCAGAGGGGGCCGAGTGGAGTCCCCTCCCCGTCAAGAACGCGTGCCGCGCGCCGGCGGGCTGACGTCGGAGCGGCTCTCGGAAGCAGTGAAGGCAAGGCCAGAAGCTCAGACCTGGTCAGTGGAGGTTGGGGCCATACAGGCTCTGGCCTCGGAGGAACGGCTTGAGGTCGTCGGGGCGGGGTTCTGGGAGGGAGGGGAGCCGGAGCCGCTGGGCCATCAGCTGGAGCTGAGCTACGTGCCGTGTGGCCCAGTCGATCCATGCGTCGGCCTGGGCCTTTACCGGCCCCGGTGGGAGGGATCCGGCATGCGCGCGAGCGGCATCGAGATACTCACCCAGGTGGTTCGCGCGGCGCCAGGCGGCCTCCTGCGACTCCAGCTCCCTGATTCGGTAAGCCTCGGCGTACTCGGGGGATCTTGACCCAGGAGTATTTCTTCGCCTCGGCCAGCTCCTTCTCGGTCGGAATGTGCTCAGCGCGGTCCTGTTCTTGAACGACGAGAAGTCGACGCTTTGCCCCTGGGCGGTGACCGTGAAGTGGGATCGAGAGCTGCGGCGGCGGTGCGGGGGCGGTGCCGGATGAACTCGAAGCACTCACGGCTAAACTGCTGGGCCTCGTCACAGACCAGCACGTAGGGGCGGCGTGCCAGGCAGCGCTTGAGGAGTTGGTCGAACTCGCTAGGGCAGGCGGGGGGCTTGCCCTCCAGGTGCAGAGCGTCGAACAGTTCCATGCGGATGTCGCGGGGGGTGGGGCGGGAACGGAACTGCAGCAGCAGCACGAGGTCCGGTGCGACTTCCTTCAATGCCGCCCGCACCGAGAACGTCTTGCCCAGTCCTGCGTCACCGTAGATACACGACATGGCGCGGGCGTCGATGGTGTCGGCGATGTTCTCGCCAGCTTCCAGCAGCGCCTCGGTGGCCACGATTCGGGCAGAGGCAAGGCCGAGGTAGAAGTCGGGATCGCCCTCGTCGGTGGCGACAGCGGTCACGGTAGCGGTGGCCACTGTAGCTCCTTCGGGTACGGATGGAGAGGCTGCCGGGAGTTCGGGGTCTGTGTGAGGGGGCTGAGGTGATGGGTCGCGGGAGGGGACGGCCCGGGCGACCCCCAGGAAGGCGCAGCCGGCGGCGTCGAAGACGTCGAGTGCGTCCGGTGTTGCGAGGCGTGTGCGGACGCAGATTTTGCTGCCGGCTTGGACGGTGAAAGTGGCGGTGTAGGTGCGGCGCTGGAAGAGGATGTGGCCGCCCAAGCTGATGGTGCGCGCCGCGCCAGGCGGAGTGGCGGGCGTCATTGGCTGTCCTGGCCGGCCGTGTCGGAGGGGGCGGGGATGGCCCAGCGGGCTCCGGGAGTCAGGCGGCGGGGCATGTAGCCAGCGGGCACGCCGTCGTCCTCCTTGATGCGGGCTCGGGGGGCTGCGCCGAGTTCAGCGGCGGCCTGCTTGCGGGTCATGGTTCCGGCCTGGCACAGATGACGGCACGATCAGCCCGGAAGAGCAGAAGGCCGACCTCGTCGAGCTGCTCGACTACCTCACCGGCCGCCCGCGCACGACACCGAAGGATCGCCCGCAGCAGCTACGCGATCTGGCAGCCCACTGGGCCCACGCCTTCACACGTCCCGCCGACGAGGCTGCCGTACGCAGCGCACACCTCGCATACGCCGAAGACGGCACCGTCCTGCAGGCGCACCCCGCCGTCGAGGAATACTCCTGGAGCGGCAGCGGCCACGACTGCTCCCTCGATGCCCCGGCCGGCCTGGTCCTGCCCTGCTCATCGCTCCTGGCCGGCAGCGGCCTGCAGCGCGACCCTGACAACGGCGACTGGTACACCCCCGCCGGTGCCCTGACCGTACGCGCAGCGCACGGCTACCGCCCGACCGGCGAAGTCACCACCCTCCTCGTCCGCCGCGACTGGCTCGAACAACGCCTGGCCGCGCTCGGCATGCGCCTGGTGCTAGGCCTGTTCGGCGAACGCCAGCCCTGTACCACCGACCGCCTCCGCCAGTGGCGCGAGTACTCCCAGACCGCCGGACTCGAACCCGGCAAACCCCTCACAGCGACTCCGCGCATCACGACCGTCCGTCACAACACCGACGGCTGAATC
>NZ_JBYIRL010000070.1:0-21008 GCF_057708125.1 Actinacidiphila sp. bgisy145 | reverse complement strand
TCCCCGGTCACCCCCCCCGGCACCCTCCCCGGTCCCCGCGCGGGGAAGCGGCGCCGTACCGGTCTCCGGACTGCCCCCGGCCGTCGGGCACTTCCGGGGCCGCGACGAGGAGATCGCCGCCTTGACGGCGACGCTCACCGCCGCCGGCCCGGCGGGCGCGACGACGACGGTGTACAAGGTCGACGGCCCGCCCGGCAGCGGCAAGACCGCGCTGGTGACCGAGGTCGCCCGGCGCACCCGCGCCGGCTACGCGGACGGCTGCCTCTTCCTCGACCTGCACGGCTACAGCGAGGGCGCCGAGCCGCTGCCGCCCGCCGACGCCCTGGGCAGGATGCTGCGCCGGCTCGGCGTCCCGGCCCAGGCCCTACCCGACGAACTCGACGAGCGCGCCGCCCTCTTCCGCGACCGGACCCGCGAGCTGTCCCTGCTGCTCGTGCTCGACAACGCCCGCTCCAGCCGCCAGGTGCGCCACCTGCTGCCGGCCGGGCCGCGCTGCGCGACGCTCGTCACCAGCCGCAACCGGCTGGCCGCCCTGGACGACGCGGAACACCTCACACTGAGCGGGCTGACGCCGGCGGCGGCCACCGCACTGCTCCACGAGGTCTCCGGACTCCCCGACACACCGGCGACCCGCGGCGCGTGCGCGGAGATCGTCCGGCGGTGCGGCCACCTGCCGCTCGCCGTACGGATAGCCGCCGCGCGGATGCGGGGCGAGACCCCGCTCGACCCGTGCCGGCTGGCCGGCCAACTCGCCGACGAGCAGCGCCGGCTGGCCGCGCTCGACGACGGGGACCGCAGCGTCCGCGCCGCCCTCGAACTCTCCCGCGCCGCCCTGGACCCGGCGGAGAGCGAGCTGTTCGTCCTCCTCGGGCTCTACCCGCACGAGTCCCTGGACGCCCAGACCGCCGCCGCGGTCTCCCGCACCTCTCCCGCGACCGCCGGACACCTGCTGGAGCGCCTCTACGACGCCGGCCTGCTGCTGCGCGCGGACCCGGACCGCTACCGGTTCCACGACGTCACCCGCACCTACTGCCGGGCCGTCGGCCGCGCCGAACTCTCCCCCGACCAGGTCGCGGTGGCCCTGCGCGCGCTGCTGGACCATGTGCTGCGCAGCTGCGCGAACGCCGAACTCCGGCTCAACCCGCACCGCTACCGCTTCCCGTCCGCCGCCGACCCCGACGGCCCGCCGGCCCGCGAGTTCGCCGGCCACGCCGACGCGCTGGCCTGGCTGAACGACGAGCTGCCCGCTCTCGTCCTGCTGTGCCGGACCGCCGGCGAGCAGGGCTTCCTCGCGCACTGCTGGCAGCTCGCCCACATGCTGCGCGGCGTCTTCTTCCTCGGCCGGTACTGGGACGAGTGGGAGCGGACCCACCGCTGGGCACTGGCCGCCGCACGCCGGGCCGGGGACGCGGCCGCCGAGTCGGCGACCCTGAGCAACGCGGCCCTCGCCCACTCCACCAGGAACCGCCTCGACGAGGCGACCGGCCTGCTGGACGAGGCGATCCGGGTGGCCCGCGCGGCCGGCGACCGCCACGCCGAGTACACCGCGCTGGGCCACCTGGCCTGGGTCCACCACCTGGCCGGACGCCACGAGCAGGCCCTGGCCCAGGAGTTGGACGTGCTCGACTTCCACCGCGCCGAGGGCGCGCCGCGCAAGGTCGGGATCGCCCTGCGCGACGCCGCCGCCGTCGAGCGGGTGCTCGGCCTCCACCCGGCCGCCACGGCCCACCTGCTCGAAGCGCTCGACCTGTTCTCGCAGCTGGGGCTGCTGCTCGACGGCGCCATGGCACTCAACTGCCTCGGGCAGGTGGCGGCGGACCGCGACGCTCCCGACGACGCGGCGGGCTACTTCCGGCGCGCGCTCGCGGCAGCGCGCGCCTGCGGCAGCCGCTACGAGCGCGCCCGCGCCCACCTCGGTCTGGGGCTGCTGGCCGCCGCCGAGCGGTCCGCGGTGCGTGCCGGGTGCCAACTCGCGCTGGCCGAGCGGGAGTTCACCGCACTGGGCGCCCTCACCGAGGCCGCCGCCGCACGCGGCGCCCGGTCCGCCCTCACGCCCCCGCATGGAGATAGCCGGCCCAGTGCACCGGGGCCGACGGCATGACGTCGCGCACCGACCGGGCCGCGGACACGATCACCTCCGCGGCCCGGTCGACCCGCAGCCGGCCCTCGGCGTCCTTGAGACCGGTGTAGAAGCGGGTGGCGATCCGGACGGCGCCCTCGTCGCCCACCGGCCAGAACGTCCCGATCACATGCGTGAACCCGATGAGCTGGAACGCCGAGGTGATGTGGACGGACTCGTCGGCCAGCCGCGGCGCCGCCTGCGTCGTGGAGCAGGCCGACAGGTAGCACAGCGCGCCGTGCGGACTCGACACCCGGGCGATCCGGCCGATGGTCAGCGGTGTGACCAGATGGTCCGACAGCAGCACCCTGCTCTCGGAGGGGACGTCCCGGTCGGCGACGGCGTGGCAGGCGAAGTGCGCCACGGAGCGGTTCTCCAGCGCGCCCACCACCGCGTCGTACCCGGCCTGCGGCCCGCTCAGCACGTCGGCACCCGGCAGTAGGCCCCGCAGCGCCTGCGCCTCCCCCTCGGCGCCGGGCAGGGGAGTGGCGCCGGGCGGGTCGGGCACGCAGACCACCAGGGCGCCGGCCGGGTCCGCGGTGCGCGGGGCGGGAGTGCGCCGGGCGTAGGACAGGGCGTAGAGCGTCGGCGTGTAGGAGGAGACGACACGGTCCATCACGCTGCGGCCCGCGCGCTCGCGGTGGCGGCCCGCGGCATGCAGGGGAAGGTGCGCCATGACACCGACCGGGCACCACCACAGGCGGGCGGGCAACCCGCCCCCGGAACCCGCGACGGCGTCCAGCACGGGTTCGGCCACCGCGTCCCACAGCCACTCCAGGACCGCGTTCATCTCCCGTCCCGCGCGCAGGCGCCCGCCGTAGGTGCCGGCCGTCAGCGCCTCACCCACCGCGGCACGCAGGGCGTCGGCCTGCCGGGCCGCCTCCCGCACTCCCGGTACCGCGCCGCGGACCGGCAGCGGAGGACCGCCGTCGGCGGGCACCACGAGCGCCCCGCAGCCTTCGTCGGCGGCGTAGACGTAGACCACGGGGCCCTCGGCCGACCGGCCGCGCAGGTCCGCCAGCGGCACCGGGTCGAGGAAGGAGCGCAGGCCCGGCAGGGCCCGCACCGCGGCGACCATCGCGTGCCACCGCTCGTCGAGGCCCGCCCGGCGCCCGGCGAGGCGCGCGGCCGCCGCCGCGGCCGCCTGGTGCCCGCCGCCAGCCTCCGCCGCGCCCACCGGATCGGTCGCCGCGTCGGCGAGGAACTCCTGCTGCAACCGGACGAACTCGTCGGCGAGGCCGGGCGCGCGCTCGCGCAGCCGCGCCAGGTCCGCGGAGCGCTCCAGCATCCCTTCCGCGAGCAGCAGGCCCCGGGCCCGTTCGAGCAGCTCGACACCGCGCTGCGGGCGGCCGGCCGCGACGGCCACGGCGACGGCCTGCGCCGCGAGCCCGCTGACGCGGCCGAGGGCGTGCTCCCGGTCGGCCCGCTCCAGGCGCCGGCCGGCCAGCCGCGGCAGCAGGGCCACCGCCGCCTCCACCGCGGCCATCGCGGCGTCGTGGCCGGCCCGGGCGGCCGCGAGCCGGGCCCGCTCGCGGTGGGCCCAGATCCGCATCACCGTGGAGGCGCCGGTGTCCTGTGCCGCCTGGGCGAAGAGGTCCTCCGCCTCGCGCGCCGTCCGGGCGTCGCCGCGCAGCGTGCCGAGAGCGGCCAGCGACAGGCCGAGGTTGGCCCGCACCGCCGGCAGGTGGCCGTGGCCCGCCGGCAGCAGGCCGACGGCCTCCCGGCCCGCCGCCACCGCCTCGGCCGGCGCCGACGGATCACCGGTCCGCGCGTGCAGCAGGCGCAGGATGATCATCAGGTTCGACAGCCGCCCCGGCCGGTCCGGGTCCTGCGCGCGGGTCCCCGCGGCGACGTCCCTGCTGATCGCGGCCGCCTCGCGCAGCGCGCCGAGGTCGTCCGCGGCCGCCGCGTACGCCCGCAGCAGCAGGCTCAGGGTGGACCGCACCGCCGGGCGGTCGGGTGCCCTGTGCCGGGCGGCGGCCAGCGCCTCCCGGCACGCGGCGACCCCCTCCGCCAGCAGCCGCGCGTCACCGGTGCGTTCGCCGATGCTGCGCAGCACGATGCCGAGGTTGGACAGCCGCCCCATCCGGTCGGGGTGCCCGGCCGCGGTCAGCTCGGCGGCCTGGCGAGCCCGTGCGACGGCCTCCTGGAGCAGCGCGGTGTCACCGGTGATCTGGTAGGAGAGGTGCAGGGACAGGCTGAGGTTGGCCGCCGCGGCAGAGGTGTGCGCCGGCGCGAGCGGTCCGGCGACGGCGAGCCGGCCCACGGCGACGGACTCCGCCAGCACGTCGGGGTCGGCGCGGTACTCGTACCGCGCCCGCAGGACCAGGCCCAAACTCGACAGCAGGGCGTTGCGCGTCGGCGCGTCCAGGCCCGGGAACCCGACGGCCGCCCGCAGCAGCGCCACGGACTCGTCGAGCGCCTCCGGGTCCGCGGCGCGCTCGTGGCGGGCGAGCAGGCACACGGCGAGGTTGCCCGACGGGACCGCACGGGCGCGGTCGGACGGCGGCAGCAGACCGAGGGCGGTACGCCCGGCCGTGATCGCCTCCCGCAGTACGGCGGCGCTCCTGGTACGGGTGTGCAGGGCGCTCAGGGCGCCGGCGTGGTTCGCCCACAGCCGCGGGTCGTCCTGCGGCCCGTCCGCGGTGGGCGCGACGGAACCGCGGGTGGCGGCGACGGCCTCGGTGAGCAGCCGCAGCGTGCCGGTGCGCTCGTAGAGGTCCTGGAGCGCGGCGCCCAGACCGCTCAGCCGCCGGCGGCGCGCCGCGTCCGTACGGCTCAGGTCGAGCGCCGTGCGCGCGGTCGCCACCGCCTCGCGCAGCAGGCCGGTGCCGACCCGGCCGCGGCCCACCGCGGACAGCGCGAGGGCGAGGTTGGCCAGCCGGCCGGCCCGGGCGTCGCCGCCGCTGTCTGCGATGCCGTCGCCGCCGTCCGCGGTGAGCGCGACCGCCCGGCGGCACACCGCCAGGGCCTCGTCGAGGGTGGACGGGTCGCCGGTGGCGTCGGCGACCATCTGGAGCGCCGCTCCCAGGTCGGACCAGGCGCCCGCCTCCTGCGCCGTGCCCCGGGCCGACCGCGCCGCCGTGCGGAACAGGCCGACCGCTTCCCGCAGCGGCGCCAGGTCGCCGCTCGCCGCGTGGGCGGCGATCCGGGCCCGGGCCGCGCTCGCGGCGTCGGTGCGTGCGGCAGGTGCGGCGGGTACCGCGGGTGCGGCGGGCTGGTCCGGAGACGGGGAAGCGGCGCCACGGGCCAGAGCGGCGCGCAGGTGCGGGGGCACGAGTTCGGGGGCGGTGCGCGTGAGGGGGAGCAGCAGGTCGGCCGCCGCCGCGAACTCCGGTCCGCCGCCCTCCTCCGCCAGCACCACGTGCCGCAGCCAGTGCAGCACGCCGAGCGCGTAGCGGGCCTCCTGGTCGGCGTCGAGATCGGTGGCGGCCCGCAGGCCGGATGCCGCTGCCGCCGCGTCGGCGCCGCTGAGCAGGGCGGCGTCACGGGTCCGGCCGAACCCCGCGATGCGTTCCCTCACCGCGGCCAGCAGCAGGTCCCTGGAGCGGGCGATAGGCTCGGTCATGGCATCAACCCACCCTTTTCCGTAGGGAGTTGCGCGGCGGGAACAGCGCCTCCGCCTGGCCCCCTGCTTACCACCAGCCCGCCCCCGAGCGCCGGGAGAAGCCCATGGCCGCCGTCGACCCCCTGCCCGAGGTGGCGCTCCTGCTCGCCGACGGAGGCGGCAGGTGGCTGGACGCGACCCCGGGGGACTTCGCCCTGGGATCGATCGCCCTGCGCGGGTGGCAGGTGCACCCGGTCCGTCCGGTCCCCCCGGGGTTCGCCGGGCAGCAGGCGTGCCTGGTCAAGATCAACTACGACCTGCGGCTGGAGCCCGACGCGCCCGGGCCCAGCTGGTTCGAGGTCGGCCTGGCCCTCTCGTGCCGCGAGAGCGGCACCGTCTCGGTGGCGGATGCCGTGCCCCGTACGGTGCTCGACCCGCAGCCGCCCGCGTCCTACCGCGTCGACGGCTTCCTCAACCTCGCGACGGCCGCGGGAGGCGACGGCGCGGTGCACCTGCCCGCGGTCCACCCGCTGGTCGACGTGTTCGGCGTGGGCGGGCCGGAGGTCCGCTGGCGGCACTCGGCCCGGCGCGGCGAGCAGATACGGCCGGGGTCGTACACCCACTGGCTGGTCCTGCTGGCGCCCGCGGACTGCCCCGAAGTGGCGGTGGAGGTCTCCGCGCGGTTCGACCTGCCCCCCGACGACGCCCTCGGCCACCTGCCGGCGACCGAGGGCGCGGCGTTCGCGCTGCGGCTCGCCGAAGACCGTCCCGCGGTCGCGGCGGCGCCCGCCCCGGACGGGGCCCCCACCGCGCCCGCCCCCGGAACACCGCACGCCCCCCGGGTGTTCGTGTCCTACGCGCACGACGACGAGCCGCACGTCGAGGCCGTGCGGGTGTTCAGCGAGTTCCTCGCCAGGGACTGCGGGTTCGACGTCCACATGGACCGGTGGGACCTCGACCGGCGCAGGGACTGGTACCTGTGGGCGATGCACCAGATCACGGCGGCCGACTTCGTCCTGGTCATCGCCTCGCCGATGTGCCGGACGGTGGGCGACGGCCGGATGGCCGACAAGAGCCACCGGGGCCTCCAGTCCGAGATGGGCATCCTGCGCGAACTGCTGCACAGCGACCGGGCGGTCTGGTCGGCCAAGCTGCTGCCCGTGGTGCTGTCCGGGCGGACGCCTGCCGAGATCCCGCTCTTCCTCCAGCCGCAGAGCGCCGACCACTACGTGGTGGCGGACCTCAGCCCGGCCGGGGCCGAGGACCTGGTGCGCGCGATCACCGGCCGCCCGCCGTACTTCCGGCCGCAGGCGGCGGCCCGCACCCCCGCCCCCGGCAGCCCCCGCCGGCTTCCCTGACACCGCGACCGAGCCGGCCGGCGCACCGCGCCCGCAGGGCCGCACACTGCCGGTGCCGAGGCGCCGTCAGCTCTCAGTAGCCCACGGTGAACCGGGTGTTGAGGTGGCGTCCGTGCTCGATCTCGTCGACGACCGCGACGGCGAAGTCCTCGGCGGAGATCCGGCTCGTGCCGTCCTCACCCACGAGGAGGTCGTCGAGGGCGCTGCGGTACGTACCGGTCCGGGAGCCGGGACCGACCAGCGCGGACGGGCTGATCACGGTCCAGCGGACGTCGCCGACGGTCCGGAGGTGATCCAGCGCCGCTCCGTGTGCGTGCATGATCTGCACCAAGGTCTCCGGCAGCCCCTCGGTGTCCCACAGCAGCCTGCCGTCGGAGGTCCGCAGCGCCCCGGCTCCGCCGACCACGATCAGACGCGGGGCGACGTTGCCGCCGCCGAGGGAGCGCAGTCCCGCCACGAGCGACCTCGCGGAGGGCTCGGCGGTGGCGCGATGTCCGGCGCCGTCGCCGTGCCCACCGCCGACGGCGCTCACCACGACGTCCCGGCCGCCGGCCGCGCCGGCGACCGACGCCGGATCGAGGACGTCTCCTGTGACGATCCGCAGCGCCGCATGGGTCCGGGTCAGCTTCGAGGGGTCGCGGACCACGGCCAGGACGTCATGGCCACGATCGAGCGCCTCGCCGAGGACGCGGCTCCCGATCATTCCGGTGGCGCCGAACAGCGTGATGCTTGCCATCAGTGTCTCCTCGAAGGTGAAGGCGTCTTCCGTGCGGGACGTGCGTCCCCGCGGCGCGCGTCCCCGGCGTGAGCCGAGCGTAGTCGGATCGCCGGCCCGTCACCGCGGGACCGCCGCTCACTGCGCGCGGATCACGGCGGCCGGCGGGGTGCGCAGGGCCCGGCGGGTGGGCAGTTCGACGGTGAGGAAGGCCGTGGCGGTGACCAGGAGGGCGAGGGCGGGCAGCAGCCACGCCGGGCCCGCGGGCCACGGCCGGTCGAGGAAGCCCTGGCCGAGGAGGGCGAGCGGGACCGCGGACAGCAGCAGGGCCGCGGCCAGGGCGGTGGCGGCGGTCACCGCGGCCTCGCGGCGCATCATCGCGCGGACCTGCCGCGGCGTCGTGCCGCCCAGACGCAGCGCGGCCATCTCGACCCGGCGCTGCGCGGTGGCGGCGACCAGCTTGGTGGCGATGCCGAGCAGGAGGTACGCGAGCAGCACGACGATGGTGACGAGGTTGATCCACACCTCCGGCGGGGCGTCCTTCAGGCCGGTCGCGGCGGCGGGGCGGGCGTCCTCGAGCGCCAGACCGGGGCGGGCCGCGACGAGGGCCGTGAGGGCCTGCCGGGCCGCCGGGGTGCCGTCGGTGCGCACCAGGATGCTCTGGTCGAGCGTGGCCGTGGTGTGGCCGGCGGCCAGATCGTGCGACAGGACCAGCGAGCCGAAGCCGAGCCCGCGGGAGTAGACGGCGACCACGGTGGCGGTGACATGCGCGCCGTCCCCGAGGACCAGGCCGATCCGGTGGCCCACCTCGGCCGAACGCGAGTGGGCCGCGTCGCTGCTGACGGCGACGGTGGCACCGGTCAGACGGGCCAGGCTGCCCGCGCGGACCCCGAGGTCGAGGACGCCCGCCGCGCCGGGAGTGAGGATCATCGCAGGGTCCGACTCGGTGTCCGTGTCGCCGAACTGCCGGTACGGCCACACCACGGTGGTCGTGCCGACCGGTGCCGCCGCCCGTACGCCGGGCGAGTCCCGTACGGCGCTCAGCACGCCGTCGGGCAGACCGCCCAGGCCCGGAGCGGTCAGCCGCTGCTGGGCGAGGGTCCCGGTGCGGGTGTCCTGAGCGGTGGCGGCCAGCACGGTGGTCTGGGTGAAGGTGTAGGTCAGGACGAAGACCACGGCCATCGCCAGGCTGCTGACGATCCCCGCGTTGCGCAGGGCGTATGCGCGGACGTTGGACATCGCCAGCCAGGCCGGCGCGGACGAGCCGGCGACCGTACGGCGGGACGCGGCGGTGCCGATGGCCCGCATCAGCGCCGGACCCGCGAGGGCCAGCCCGATCGCGCCGAGGACACCCGCGAGAGAGGTGGCGGTGGCGCCGGCGACGGTGCGGGCGAACAGCGGCGCGACCGACAGACCGGTGGCCGCGACGACAAGCAGCAGGCCCGCGCGGGTGCGGGCCTTCGACGGGGTACGGGGCTCGCTGCGGGACTCGGCGACCGCCTCGACGGCCGGCCGGCGGGAGGTGCGCCAGGCCGCGCCCCGAGCGGCGAGCTGCACGCACAGGACCGTCAGCAGGACGGTTGCGAGCGCGGGCAAGGGGCTTACCGCCAGGGGCAGTTCGGACGGAATGACACCCAGGTCGGCCAGCAGCCGCCGGAACCGGTCCGCCAGCAGGTAGCCCGCGGCCACGCCGGGCGCCAGGGCCACGCCTGCGACCACGGTGGCCTGCGCGGCGGCGAACCGCCGGATCTGCCGGGGAGTCGCGCCGATGGCCCGCATCAGGGCCAGGTCGCGGCGCTGCCCGTCCACCGACACGGTCAGCGCGCTCGCCGTCACGAACCCGGTGATCAGCAGGACCACCCCGGCCAGTGAGCCCGCGAGCAGCATCAGCAGCGAGCGGGACGCGCCGGCCCCGGGCGAGACCAGGTCCCCGCGGGCGGCACCGGTGACGGCCACCAGTCCGCTGCCCTTCAGCTTCGTACGGACCTCGGCGGCGACCCGGTCCCGTGCGCCCGGCGCGGTCCGCAGCCCGACGAGGTCGACGGTGCCGGCCCGCGGGCCGCTGTCGCGGCCGGACAGCCGTACGGCGGTCGGGTCGTCGAAGAGGATGCCCGCGTCCGGAGCGTCGACCACCGCCGAGACGCGGTAGCCGGCGGCGGGGCGGCCGCCGGCCACCACCTGGACCCGGTCGCCCACGCGTACGCCCGCCGCGACGGCGACGGCGCTGTCCACCGCGACCTCGCCCGATCCGGCCGGTGCCCGGCCGGCCAGGTGCGCGGCGGCGAGCAGCCGTGCCGACGACCAGCCGTGTCCGGCCGTCGCCGGGTCGCTGCTCCCGGCCACGACCGCGCCGCGGCCGTTCAGCACCGCCGCGGGGAAGCCGATGTCGCCGGCCGCCGCCGTCACCCCGGGCAGCCCGGACAGTTCGGCGGTCAACCGGGCCGGTATGCCGCGGCGTTCGGGAAGCGCGATCGGCAGGTCGCCGCTCGGGTGGTACTCCTGGGAAGCGGCGACCACGACGTCCGCGCCGGCCAGGCGGCCGGCCGGCAGATGGGACCGCAGTCCGGACTCGGCCAGCACCCCGGTGCCGGTGACCAGGGCGGCGCTGCCGAGCACCGCGCAGGCCACGGCGGCCGGCGCCGTGAGCCGCTGCCCCGCCAGGTGGGCCGCCAGACGGAACATGCCGTTCACGCCGCTCACGCCTCTCCCAACTCGACGAGACGACGGGCCAGCGCGGGGGCGGTCGGCTCGTCGACGGCCTCGACCACCCGGCCGTCGGCCATCACCAGCGCCCGGTGCGCCCGGGCCGCGGCGGCCGGGTCGTGGGTGACCATCACGACCGTCTGGGCCAGGTCGTCGACGAGTTCCCGCAGCAGGCCCAGGACCTCGTGGGCGCTGCGCAGATCCAGCGCGCCGGTCGGCTCGTCGGCGAACACGACGGCGGGCCTTGCCACCAGGGCCCGGACGACGGCGGCCCGTTGCTGCTGCCCGCCGGACAGTTCGGCGGGCCGGTGCGCCAGCCGGTCGGCCAGCCCGACCCGCGCCACCAGCGTCCGCAGCCAGTCCCGGTCCGGGGCGCGGCCCGCCAGCCGCAGCGGCAGCGTGATGTTGTCCTCGACGCTGAGGGAGGGGATCAGGTTGTACGCCTGGAACACGAACCCCACCCGCTCGCGGCGCAGTTCGGTACGGCGGGTCTCATTGAGCCCGCTGATCTCCCGGCCGTCGATGCGGATGCTCCCCGAGGTCGGGGTGTCGAGTCCGGCGGCACAGTGCATCAGCGTGCTCTTGCCGGAGCCCGAGGGCCCCATCACGGCGAGGAAGGTGCCCCGTGCCACGGTCAGCGACACGTCGTCGAGGGCGCGTACGCCTGCCGCGTACTCCTTGCTGACGTGCGCGAGGGCGATGGCGTTCACCGGCGTCCCCGCTGGTGGGCCACGACGAGGGTGACGCCGCAGACCACGGTGACGGCTCCGCAGGCCAGGTGCACCCAGGTGTGCGCGGCGCCGTAGGAGGCGGCCATGTTGACGACGGCACTGAGCACGGCCAGCGTCCACAGCATCGGGCGGAGGACGTCGCCGCGGGCGAGGCGGCCGGGTTCGGTCGGTGTGTTCGGCATGGGGGCTGCTCCCGGGGTCTCGTGCGGTCCGCGCTGTCGTCACCGACGCTAGGGACCAGCACCCCTGCCTGCCGATCCCGCAGGGTGCCCGGCAGGAGGTACAGCCTGCTGTACTTCCCACCGCCGCGGCCGCCCCGCGCACGGGCGGACGGCTAGGGTCGTCCGGGACGAAGCACGGACCGAGCAGGCAGCGCACGGGCCGGGAAAGAGGCCGGATGGACACCCCGCAGCACCCCGCGGCCGCCCATCGGGGCGATGGCCTGCGGGACACCGCCCTGCGGGCGCTGCGCACCGCGGGCACCTCGATCGGCCGGCTCGTCTCCGGGCTCGGCACGGCGCTGCCGGCCCTGCTGGTGCTGCTCTGGGCGGCCGTCACCGCCGTGACGAGCCTGGCCGGGGTGGGCCTGCTCATGGCACCCGCCGTGCTGCGCGCGCTGCACGCCCTGGCCGGGCGGGAACGCAAGCGGCTCGGCCGCTGGGGGCCGGAGGTCATCGCTCCCGACCCGCCGCCGACGCGGCTGCGGCTCGCGCTGGCCGACCCCACCACCCGGCGCGAGCTGCGCTGGCTGGTCCGGCACGCCACCCTGGGGCTCCTGCTGGGGCTGTTCGGTGTCTTCCTGCCGATCTCCGCGGTCCGGGACACCGCCTTCCCGCTCTACTGGCGGTTGGCTCCCACCGACGCCACCGCCACCTCCCTCGGGATCGGCGTCGCGCACTCGTGGCCGGACGCCCTCGCCGTGGGCCTGCTGGGGCTGGGCTGGATCACCATCCTCCTCGGTCTCGGCCCCGGGATGGCCCGGCTCCAGGCCCGGCCCGGACGGCAGCTCCTCACCGCCGGGCCCGACGTCGATCTCTCCCTGCGCGTGGCGGAGTTGACGGCCACCCGGGCCGCCGCCCTGGACGCCCACGCCGCCGAACTGCGCCGCATCGAGCGGTCCCTGCACGACGGCACGCAGAACCGTATCGTCAGCGTCACCGTCCTGGTCGGCGCCGCCCGCCGCATGGTGGCCCGCGACCCGGCCGGCGCCGGCGAACTCCTGGAGCGCGCCCAGTCCGCCGCCGAACAGGCCCTCGCGGAACTGCGTACGGTCTCCCGGAGCATCCTGCCCCCGGTGCTGGCCGACCGCGGCCTGGCCGGCTCGCTGGCCGGACTCGCGGCGAACTGCGCGGTGCCGTGCCGGATCGACATCGACGTACCCGAACGGTGCGCCGCCTCCGTCGAGGCGACCGCCTACTTCGTCGTCGCCGAGGCACTCACCAACGTCGCCAAGCACAGCGGTGCCCGGCAGGCCACCGTCACGGCCCGCAGCCGCGGGGGACGGCTGCGGGTGCGCGTCGAGGACGACGGCCACGGCGGCGCCGAGGGCCCCTCTCCCGCCGGCCCGCGGGGCGAGGGCGGTGGCTCCGGGCTCAGGGGCATCCGCAGCCGCGTCGCGGCACTTGACGGTAGCCTCCTGCTGACCAGCCCGCCCGGCGGCCCGACAACCCTCGAAGTGGACCTTCCCTGTGGATCGTGACCTGCGGATCGTGATAGCCGAGGACGACCCGTTGCTCCGCGAGGGCCTGGCCCTGCTGCTGCGCGCCGAGGGCCTGGACGTGGTGGCCACCGCCGGCACCCCCGACGGGGCGCTGGCGGCCATCGACGAGCACCAGCCGCACGTCGCCATCCTCGACGTGCGCATGCCGCCGACCCACACCGACGAAGGGATCGTCGCCGCGGTCGAGGCCCGGCGCAGGCGGCCCGGCCTGGCCGTCCTCGTGCTGTCCGCGTACGTCGAGCAGAGCTTCGCGACCGAACTGCTCGGCGGCGGCGCCGGCGGCCTCGGGTACCTGCTCAAGGAACGCGTGGGCCGGGTGGAGGAGTTCCTGGACGCCCTGCACCGGGTGGCGTCCGGCGGCACCGCCATCGACCCGGAGGTCGTCGCGCAGCTCTTCACCCGCTCCCGCCAGGACTCCCGGCTGGAACGCCTCAGCCCCCGGGAGCGCGAGGTGCTCGCCCTGATGGCCGAGGGGCTGGGCAACAGCGGCATCGCGGCACGGCTCGTCGTCACGGACGGCGCGGTCCACAAGCACATCCGCAGCATCTTCGCCAAGCTCGACCTGTCGCCGGCCGACCAGGTCGATCGCAGGGTCGCCGCGGTCCTGCACTACCTGGAGGGCGCCGGCCGCCTGGCCTGAGCACACCGCCTGGCCTGAGCCCGCCCTGCCGTCCCGGCGCGGATGACGTGTCCGGGGCCGGGTCAGCAGGCGCTCACCGGCCCCGTCCGACCGCGCGGCGCAGATCGTCGGCGTAGGCCCGGGGCTGCTCCCAGGCGGCGAAGTGCCCTCCGGCGGGGTGTTCCACGTAGTCGAGGACGTTGAGGAACACCTCGGCGTAGCTGCGTGGCTCCGGCTTGGTGTCGTGCGCGAAGACGGAGAGCACCGTCGGCGTGTCGATCCGGTCGGGGAGGGTGACCGGTTCGGCGTAGGTGCCGAGGGAGGTGCCGATCGTGCCGGTGACCCAGTAGGCGGTGACCCAGGTGAGCAGTTCGTCCGGTGTGAAGGCGGACCCGTCGGACCAGGACCGCAGTTTCTCGACGATCCAGGCCGCGAGCCCGGCGGGGGAGTCGCCGAGGGCGACGGCGAGCGTGTTGGGCTTCGTCGACTGCTGCGCGATGTAGCCGCCTTCGGCCCGGAACCACTGTGCCGACCTGCGGAGGTAGGCGGCCGCGTCCGGGGCGAGACCGGCGGGGTCCGCCGTGACGGCGCGCTGCGGGGCGACGTTCGTGAGGTGCAGGGCGGCCACCCGGTCCGGATGCCGGGCCGCGAGGAGCTCGGCGACGGTGCCGCCCACGTCGCCACCGGACACCGTGTACCGCCGGTGCCCGAGTTCCTCCAGGGCGTCTGCCACGACCCCGGCGATCAGGCCGGCCGACATGCCAGGACCGGTGACCGGGGCGGCGAACGGGAACCCCGGCAGCGCGGGAACCACCACGTGCATGTCGCTCAGGAGGGGCAGCACGCGCTCGAACCGCAGCACCGAGTCCGGCCAGCCGTGCAGCAGCACCACGACTGGGGCGCCGGGGTCCGCGGACCGCTGGTGGATCACGCGCAGGTCGGTGCCGCCCGCCCGCACCGTCACCCACGGATACGCGTGGATGCGGCGCTCGTGCCTGCCCCAGTCGTAGCCGTCCGCCCAGTACTCCAGCAGTTCGTCGAGTTCGGTGCGGGTGATGCCCCGAGCAGCGTCGTCATCCCAGGGGGTCGCGACCCGCCGCGTCCGCCGGAGCCGGTCCCGTATCTCGTCATCCATGTGTATCAGCGTACACATAGGATGTGTATGGTGGTGCACATGAGGATGCGAGACGCGGCCGCCACCAAGCGGAGAATCCTGGAGCAGGCGAGACGGCAGTTCGCGCAGCACGGGTACACGGCCGCCACGGTCAAGGGCGTGGCCGACGCGGCCGGAGTGTCGCCCAACCTCATCACCCGCTACTTCGGCGGCAAGGAGGGCCTCTTCCTCGCGGCGACGCGGGTGGAGATCCCGGTCTCCGGCTCCTTCGACGGCGACCGGTCCACGCTGGGCGCGCGCCTGGCGGCCAGCATCGTCGCACGCTGGTCCGGCGCGCCCGGGGAGGACCCGCTGCTCGTGCTGCAACGCGCCTCCGGCGAACGTCCGGAGGCCGCCGAAGCACTGGCCGCCTTCCTCGACGCGAACTCGCTGGAACCGCTGTACCGCTATCTGCGCGACAGCGGTCTGGACGACGCGGACGCCCGCGGTCGCGCCGCGGCGATCGACGCCTTCGTGCTCGGCGTCTCGACCCGCCGCCGGGTCCTGCGCCGCGACATCGGCGACCCGGCGGACCTCCAGGCATGGCTGGCCGCCACCATCCAGCGCCTGGCCGACGGGCGGTGAGAACCGGCCCCGAGGCGGAGCCGGGTGGGTGTCCTGGTCCCGGGGCGCCCGGGCGAACGCCCGGCAGCAGCTGAGTGGGTCCGGGTCCGTCAGAAGCGGGCGACCGTGTAGCGGTCGACGGCGGCGTCGTCGAGTTCGAAGCCCAGGCCGGGTCCGGTGGGGACGGTGAGGGCTCCGTCGCGGAACGCCGGCGGGTTACGCAGGATCTGTTCACGGATGGGGTTGGGGAGCCGGTTGTACTCGTAGGTGCGCAGGTTGGGGATGGCGGCGCACAGTTGGAGCGCCGCGCACAAGCTGACCCCCGAGCCGACGCCATGCGGAGCGATGTCGACGTGGAAGGCGGAGGCGAGAGCTGCGAGCCGGGTGGCCTCGGTGATGCCGCCGCTACGGGCGACGTTCGGCATGAAGACGTCGATGGCGCGGTGCACCAGACAGTCGCGCAGGTCGAACCGGGTGAAGTGGGTCTCGCCGTTGACGATGGTCAGGCCCGTGCGACGCCGCAGTTCGGCGAGGTTGGCCAGGTCGTCGACCTGGAGGGGTTCCTCGTACCAGGAGATGTCGAGGTCGCGCAGGACGGAGCCCACGCGGGTCGCCTCGTCGAGGTCGTACGCGCAGTTGGCGTCGGTGAGGATGTCGATGTCCTCACCGACCGCGGCGCGGACCGCGTGCAGGTGGGCGCGGTCGGTGCGGGCACCGCGGCCGATCTTGACCTTGAGGGTCCGGAAACCCGCGTCGACGAAATCGCGGGCCTGAAGCGCCGAGTCCTGCGGATCGGCGTGCAGCGCGACGGGGCTCGCGTAGCACTCGACCCGTTCCCGGACCGGGCCACCGAGCAGGCGGTGGACGGGCACTCCGGCGTGCTTGCCCCGCAGATCCCACAGGGCCAGGTCGACTCCGGCGACGGCTTCGAGGTAGAACCCGCGGTTGTGGCCGCCCGCCGCCTGCCCCTGGAAGAGCCGTTCCCATACCGCGGTGGTGGCCAGGCCGTCCTGGCCGACCAGCAGCGGGGCCAGGACGGTGGCGACGACGGTGGCGGTGACCTCGGGGGAGGGCAGGCCGTAGCACTCCCCGATGCCGACGCTGCCGTCCTCGGCACGCACCTTGACCAGGGTGGCGTACTGGCCGTGCCGGGGCAGGACCCGGTGGCTGGACGCCGGGTAGCGCAGCCAGTCGGGGACGTCGTCGGGCGAGTCGTAGAGGTCGTCGAAGCTGGCCGACAGCGCCAGGACCTCGACTTCGGCGATACGAAGGGGGGCGTTGCTCACGGGGTTCTCCACGTGGTCGATGGCTGCTCGGGCAGATGCGCGGCCGTGCTCATGCGTTGATGGCGCCGAGGGCCCGGCTCTCCTCACCTGGAAGGCGAGAGGGACGAAAGAATCGTATGAGGTATACGAAATAAGAACCAGGGGTGGGAGTGCATTCGCGAAACACTTCGCGCCGCGCCTCACCCACCACGCTGCGTGAGCGCCAGGCCGCTGCGGCCGAACCCGGCCGCCGGTGGCGCGGTCGTGCGGCACCGCCGGGACAGCACGGCGCCGGCCAGCGGATCGGGGTCCGCCAGGCGGTGCCGGGCGGTGGTCACGTACATCCGCCCGTCGCCGAACGCGATGCTCGTGGCGTGCGGGGTGGGCAGGCGCAGGGTGCGCTGAAGCGTGCCGTCGGACGTGTAGGCCCGCACCTGCCCGGCGCCCCAGACCGCCACCCACAGCCGGCCCCGGTCGTCGACGGTCATCCCGTCCGGGCGTCCGCCGCCGTCCGGGAACGAGACGAACAGGGCGGGGCGCCCCAGCTCTCCGGATCGCGGATCGCAGGGAATACGCAGGATGGTGCGCTCCGCGCTGTCGGCGAGGTACATCACGCTCCCGCAGGGCGTGAAAGCCGGGCCGTTGGGAACCGACAGCCCGCTCAGGACGCGGCGGACGGAGCCGTCGTGCTCCACCCGGTACAAGGACCCCTTCCCCGGCGTGCCGTCCGCCGCCATGCTCCCGGCCCAGAAGCGTCCCGCCGGGTCGCACACACCGTCGTTCATGCGCATCGGCACCGCCGAGCCGGCCTCGGGCCGGGCGAGCCAGCGGGTGCGGCCTCCCGGGTGGACGACGGCGATGCCGGTTCCGGCCGCCGCGATCCAGCCACCGGTTCCGCCGGCCCCGCCCGCCCCGCCGCTTCCGCCGGCCGCCTCGATCAGTGGCGCCACGGCGCCGAGCGGAGTGCCGAGCGCGGCCAAGCGGACCGGTGCCTGCCCGAGGCCGTCCCGGCAGGCGTAGAGGTCGCCGGCCAGCAGGTCGACGAAGAGCAGCCGGCCGTGCGGGCGGGCTCCTCCGGCGTGGCGGCAGTAGCGTGCCCCTTCGGCGAGGTGGTACCGGTCCGGCGTCAGGACATGCCACGCATGGGCACCCGCCCGCTCCGCCGGCTGGTCGGCGCTCACCGCAGCGCACTGCCTGGTTCGGCCCTCAGGAGCGGCAGTTCGTGCCGGGCGGGCAGGCCCTCCCAGTCACCGTACGAGGCGACGGCAAAGGCTCCGGTGCAGACGGCACGGTGCAGCCGGCCCTGCGGAGGCTCCCCGTCGAGCAACGCTGACAGGTACCCCGCCACGAAAGCGTCCCCCGCACCCACCGTGTCCCGTACGGACACCTGTTGGGCGGGCAGCGAGGCCGAGCCGTCCGCCGTGAAGACCTCCGCCCCGGATGCTCCGCGCTTGATCACGACCTCGTGGACCCCGGCCGCCAGCAACGCGTCCACCCGGGCCTGCTCCGTGCCGGCCGACTCGGGCGCGGCCAGGGCGAGTTCGTCCTCGGACGCCACGAGTACGCCGACATCGCGGACCAGCGGCCGGAGGGTGAGGGCCGCCTCCTCGCGGGACCACAGCCGGGCACGGTAGTTGACGTCAAGGCAGACCAGCGAGCCCGCCGCCGCGGCGGTCCGCACCGCCGACTCGACCGCCCGCCGGGGCTGCTCGCCGAGCGCGGAGGTGATGCCGGTGACGTGCACGATCCGTGCCCCCTCGGCGAGTGCGGGCGCGAGATGGGCCGCCGAGACGCGTGAACCGGCCGACCCGGAACGGCAGTAGCCGACCCGCGTCAGGTCGGCGAGCCTCGGCTCGAACACGACGACGCCGGTCGGTCCGGCGTCCGTGGTGCCGGCGCGGGACACGTCCACGTCCTCCGCCCTGAGCGTGCGCGTCACCAGGCGCCCGAACTCGTCCGCGCCGGTCAGTCCGGCCCAGCGGACCCGGTGGCCGAGCCGCGCCAGGCCGATGGCGACGTTCGACTCCGCGCCGGCCACCGACAGGTTCAGGGTGCCGCCGAGGATCAACGGCCCCTCGGCACGCAACGCCGCCATGGTCTCCCCGAAGGTCAGTACGTCGATCACCGCGACTCCCGAGCGATCAGGCCGCGGAACCGGGCGGCGCGCTCGGCCAGCGCGCTCTGTGCGCCGGCGCCGGTGCTGTCCGCCGCGTCACCGACCAGGGGGCCGCCCACGCCGACGGCCAGTGCCCCGGCTGCCAGGTACGCGCGGGCCGCGTCGGCGTCGATGCCGCCGACCGGCACGAACGGCACCTCGGGGAAGGGGGCGCGCAGGGCCGACAGGTAGGGCACACCGCCCAGGGCGGCCGGGAAGAGCTTCACCGCGGCCGCCCCTTCCGCCACGACCGCGGCCACCTCGGTCGGGGTCAGCGCACCCGCGAGCACCGGCAGGCCCAGATCCCGGCAGGCGGCCACTGCTTCGGTCGCCCCTGGCGTCACCGCGAACGCGGCGCCCGCTTCGGCGGCCCGGCGGGCGTCGCCCGTCGTCAGCACGGTCCCGGCGCCGAGCGGCACGTCCGTGCCGAGGGCCGCCCGCGCCCGCGCTATGACACCGAGGGCGCCGGCGGCGGTCAGCGACACCTCGACGAGGCCGATGCCGGACCGGACGAGGGTGAGCACCGTGGCGAGCGCCGCCGAGGGGTCGTTGCCCCTCACGATGGCAAGCAGCCGGTGAGCGCTCAGGGCGGAGCGAAGGTCGTCGGGTGTCATGGGAGCCTCCCCAAGGCGTGCGGGCATTTCGTAGATCGTATACTGTTCTTTTCGGCTTGCTCCCGGCCTCGCCAGGGCGCCGCCGGCCCCCACACCACCTGCGCGACAAGAGAGGACGGCGATGACACGAACAGCCCTTGTCACCGGTGCGGCGGGCGGAATCGGCCGCGCCGTCGCCGCCCGGCTCGCGGCGGACGGCCTGCGCGTGGCGGGGATCGACCTCGCGGACCCGCGGCTCCCGGGCGTCTCCTACCACCGCGCGGACGTGACCCGATCCGACGAGGTGGCGACCGCGGTGCGCGGGGCGGCCCGGGAGCACGGCGGGGTGGACGTCCTCGTCACCTGCGCGGGCGTGACCGAGGGCCGGCCGCTGCACCTCACCACCGAGCAGGAGTGGCACGCGGTACTGGCCGCCAACCTCACCTCGGTGTTCCTGTGCGTCCGCGAGGTACTGCCGGCCATGATCGAGGCGGGCGCCGGCGCGGTGGTGACCGTCGGCTCGGTGCTGCATCGCACGGCGGCGCCCGGCCTACCCGCCTACGCCGCGGCCAAGGGCGCGCTGGCCGCCCTCACCCGGCAGCTCGCGGTGGACTACGGGCACCACGGAATCTCCTTCGTCACGGTCTCCCCGGGCTGGGTCCGCACCCCGGCCACCGAGTCGCGCCTCGGCGGCGCGGAGGACCTCGGCAGGCTGCGCGAAAGCAATCCCATGCGCCTGCTCGCCACGCCCGAGCAGGTCGCGTCCGCGGTGGCCTTCGCCGCCTCGCCCGACGCGGCCCTGCTGGCGGGCGGTGAACTGGTCCTGGACGGCGGCGCGTCCGCGGTCAGTCCCGCCAGCCTGCTGAGGGACGCGCACCGGGAGCGGATGGGGCTGCCTCCGCTGCCCGGCCGGCCGTGACCGACACGCGGCCGGGTCCACTGCGGGGAAGGCCCGGAGAACAGGCCGGCGTTCCGAGCGGCCGGGCGGATATCGCATACGATGAACTTATGGCGGAGAACAGCTGGGCCGTGCGGCTGCCCACGGTGAAGAGCAAGGCCGACCTGGTCTACGACACCTTGCGTCAGGCCATCGTCACCGGGGATCTGCGGTCCGGCGAGCGCGTCAACATGGACGAGCTCGCACGGAACCTGGGCGTCAGCAAGATCCCCATCCGCGAAGCCGTCAAGCGCCTGGAATCCGACGGCCTGCTCACTTCCCACCTGCACGCGGGCGTCACCGTCGCCGAGATCGACAAGACCGAGATGCGCGGCGTCTTCCTCGCCCGTGAGGCGATCGAGACCCTCGTCGCCCGGCTCGCCGCGGAGCGGGTGGACGACGAACTGCTGACCGGGCTGGCACAGGCCCAGGCCGCGATGCGCACCGAGCTCGACCAGGGCGCGATCGAGCGCCTGCCCGAACTCAACTCCGACTTCCACCGGCTCCTGTCCGAGGCCAGCGGCTACCGCATCCTCGCCGAACTCACCGAGCAGTTGCTGATGACCATCCGCCGTTACCGCATCACCATGCCCCGTGACGCGCAGAACTGGCAGGCGGTCCTCGAGGAGCACGAGGCCATCATCGCGGCGCTGCGCCAGGGCGACCCGGAAGCAGCCGCGGCCGCCGCCCGGCACCACACAGCCTCCCAGGCGGGCCACGAAGTCGCCGACGGCAACTGACTTCCCGGGGCGGGCCGGTAGAACGTTCGGTGCCAGCCCTGAGGGCCCGGCGGATGCTGGTCCGCCGGGCCGGTGGGGTGGGGTCAGCT
>NZ_JBYIRL010000069.1:0-21881 GCF_057708125.1 Actinacidiphila sp. bgisy145 | reverse complement strand
GAAGGTGCTGGACCGCGACCGGCACGTGACGGGCCTAGCGGGGCGGCCGGTGCGGCTGCTGTGGCGTGATCCCCGCGGGCAGATGCGGTCCTGGATGCCGCAGCTGTTCGCCCGGTACGCCGACGGCACCGCGCTACTCGCCGACCGCCCCAGCCACCCCGACGCCGGCGGCCAACGCGCCCTGCACACCGCCCAAGCCGTCACGGAAGCCTGCGCGCACATCGGCCGGACCTACCAGCGCCTGACCCCGCTCGACGACGCCTTGGCCGCCAACCCGAAATAGCCGGCCGACCACCGCCACCCCCGCAACCGCGGTCACACCGACCTGATGGCCGCCGTGCCCGAGGCATTCGCCGCGCCACAACCGCTCATCGAAGCCGTCGAAGCAGTCGGCGACCCGACCGAGGTCCTGCCTTGCGTCTTCCACGCCCTGTGGCACGGTCGGCTGACGGCCCGCCTGGGCACGCCGCTGCACGAACCGGTCCTCGTCGGCCCGCAAGACTGGAGCGGATCCGAGACAGGAGGTGCCCGGTGAGCGTGCAGCGCCATGCCCGGCCTGCTGCGAAGGTCGGCACTCACGTCCGGCTCCGTGGCGTGCAACGGCAGGCGGTCGCCCTGTCCGGGCAGAACATCCACCTCATCGGCCCGGACGGCGGCAGCCAGGTCGTGCCCGCCGGGCACCTGTTCACCGACCCCGGCTTCACCACCATCGGGGCCGAGGCGCCCCAGGCCGCACCGCAGCGGGGGCTGTTCGAGACCGCCCCCGCCGCAGCACGCGAGAAGACGCCGGCCTGGCAGCAGCACGTGCGGGAAGTCGAATGCGGCCTGCCCGGCGGACCCGACAGCCAAGGAACGGTACAGCCGCAGTACGACCCGAAGCAGCACACGCTGACGAAAAGGGAGCAGGCCAAGGCCGAGGAGCTGACCGCGCTCGGGTTCGGGAAAGTGCCGCGCACCACAGTGCAGCGCATGCGCCTGGCCTACCGCAAGCACGGCATGCGAGGACTGCTGGACCACCACACCACCCGCGCCGCGAACCCGACCGGGCCGGCAGACGAACGGGTCATCGCCGCCGTCCGCGAGGCACTGCGCCGCCACCGCGGCCGCTCCAAGAGCCCCATCAACGGCCTGTCCGCGCTGATCAACCAGATCCTTCGAGACCGGCACGGCCCCGGCACCGTGCCCGCCCCGTCGCACGCCACCCTGTACCGCCCGGTCACCGCCCCCACCCAGCCCGGCGAACTGCCCTCCGGGCCCGTCCCGCAGGCGCCCGCAAGCTTCGAGGACCGGGCCTTCACCCCCGCCAGAGCGCTTCGGCCCGGCGAGCACCTCCAGATCGACACCACCCGCCTGGACGTCCTCGCCCCCTTCGACGACGCGCCGCTCGCACGGCCCGAACTCACCATCGCCGCCCACGCCGCCACCCGCGCCATCCTCGCCGCCGTACTGTCCCCGAGCGCGACCAAGACCGTCAACGCCGCCCTGCTACCGGCAGAGATAGCCGTCCCCCACCCCGCCCACCCCACCTGGCCCGACATCCTGCGCATGGACCACGCCCCCTCCCCCCCACGAGCAACCGGCCCCGCTTAAGCAGCGCCTGGCCGGCGCGGCCGCCAGGCCCGTCGTCCTACCCGAGACGATAGTCGTCGACCGCGGCAAAGTCTTCCTCTCCACCGCGTTCACCGCCGCCTGCGAGACCCCCGGCATCAGCCTCCAGCCCGCCCCGCCGCTGCGGCCGCAGGCCAAGGCCGTGGTGGAACGGACCTTCGGCTCGATCAACGACCTGCTGTGCCCGCACCTGCCCGGCCACACCGGATCCGACGCCACCCACCGCAACCCCGACACCGAGAAGGACACCTACTACAGCGTCCCCCCACTCCAAGACCTCCTCCACGAATGGCTGAAGCACCACCACCACCGCCCCACGAAGGCCTACACCACCCACTCATGCCGAAGAAGACCCTGACCCCCCACCAGACCTGGAACCACCTACCCGACCACGACCCCGCCGAAATCCCCTGAACCCACCACCACCTCCACCAGCCCCTCAACGACCACACCCGGCAACACATCACAACCCCCACCCCGCACGCCCCCCACGGCAACACCGAGCACCACGAAACCGACCTCGCCGACACCCTCAACCAACCCATACGCCGCGCGCCCACACCAGCCACACCACCAAAACCGAGCAACCCCTCCCGGCCCACACCACCACATCCCCCCTCCCCACCACCACACACCCGCACACGACACAGACCCCACCACCAACAAGACGGCGCAGCACAGCCAGAACGACACCAACGACGATCTCCACGACACACCCCACGAGGACTTCAACCCCGCCCCTACCACCCGAATCGGGCCCTACAACCCACACAAGGAAGCCAGCAAACGGCGAACCCGAACCCGCAGGGTGCGGGCAGCACACCAGCCGGCACCGGCAACAACGATGCGGCCCAACCGCCCTGACCCCTGACCACCCGACAGGACCGGCACCGCTACGCCACCACCAACCCCACCACCCCGCCCCAGCCCGACGACCCGACCCGGGCCCCTGCCGACCGTCATGAGGGCGTGAGGCGCGGCGCCGTGAGGGCTGTTGCGCGCCGCCGATCCCGTCGACAGGCGGGCGTCCAGCAGTTCGTGGCGGATCGCGAGGTTGCGGTCAAAGATTGCCGGGTTGCGCTACGTGGTTGCCGGGCCGACCCCGGATCTCCGGGCGATCCCACTCATGGTCGTCTCGGTTCCGGTGACTGCGAAATCGGCGCGTGCCGAGTCGAGGATCCGCCGGCGGTTGCGGGCCGGGGCAGCTCCTTTTTTTGGGAGGCTGATGGTCAGTCATTCGAGCATCCTTGCGTAAAGTGATGGGGTCTCTGTAAAGTGATGTGAAAACCTTCTCCGTTTCGCTGGGGACTCTGTCGAATCTGTTCAAGGATCCGCCATGAGTGCAGTAAGCACCCCGGGGTCGGCGCCGCGATGACCGGCCCATCACGCCCCGTTCACCACCGGCTGATGCCGGCGATCTGCTGTTTCGGCGTGGGCGTGACCGATAGCGAACTCATCATCGTCAACGTGGCGTTTCCGTCGATAAGCAGGGACCGCCACGTCGCTGTCGGCAGCCGGCATGGGAAGGTCTCCACCTACTCCGTGGCCATGGCCTGCCTGCTGCTGTCCGGCTCCGTGGCCGACCGCTTCGGCCGCCGGGGGATCTTCCCACTCGGGCTGGCGCTGCTGCCCTTCGGTCCTCTCCCGCGCGATCTGGCGTCCAGCCACGCCGCCCCCGGGCCCGTCCCGGAGGCTGCGGACGCGCCGCGCTCGCACTCGGCGTCATCTCCACCAGCAAGTGGGCCAAGGCCGCCGGCGCTCGCAACGGCCGAGCAAGGCGGTGCCACTCGCCACCGATAACCCGTTCAGTCCGCTTGGATTCGATCTTGAGCGATGGAGGCTTTTCGTTGACCGCTCCCGCCCTGCAGACCACCCGGCGCTGCGCGTACGCGCCCCCGGAGGAGCACGCCCGTATCCGGGACACCGGTTCCGGGATATCCCAGGTCACCCTGCCCAGCGGCCAGGTCGCCTGGGCTCTGAGCCGGCTCGAGCACATCCGGGCCATGCTCACGGACCCCCGCTTCAGCGTCAACCGCCGGGATCCGAACTTCCCCCGGTTCACCCGCGAGTTGCGCGCCAACACCATGCGCCGATCGATCAGCCAGTTGGACCCGCCTGAGCACGGTCCCGCTCGCAGGGCCGTGGTCGGCGAGTTCACCGTGCGTCGTATGTCCGACCTGCGCCCGCGCATCCAGGAGATCGTCGACGAGCACATCGACGCGATGCTGGCCGGGCCGCGCCCCGCCGACCTCGTACAGGCCCTCTCCCTGTCGGTGCCGTCCCTGGTCATCTGCGAGCAGCTCGGCGTGCCCTACGAGGACCACGACTTCTTCCAGGCCCGCACTTCGACGATGGTGAGCCGCTCCCTCACCGCCGAGGACAGGAAGCAGGCGCGCCTGGAGCTGCGCGACTACCTCAGGGATCTGATCTCCAAGAAGGCCGCCGAGCCGACCGACGACCTGCTGGGCCGTCAGCTCGCCCAGGGCAACGACCCCGAGGACGTCCTGCCACTGGCTTTCTCGCTGCTGGTCGCCGGGCACGAGACCACCGCCGGCATGATCTCCCTCGGCGTGGTGGCCCTGTTGGAGCGCCCGGCGGATCTGGCGGCGCTGCGCGAGGACCCGGCGCGTACCCTGCCCGCGATCGAGGAGTTGCTGCGGATATTCACCGTCGTCGAGTTCGGCAACTCCCGTGTCGCCGTCGAGGACGTGGAGATCGGCGGCGTGACTATCCGGGCCGGCGACCCCGTCCTGGCGCTGAGCAACGCGGCGAACCACGACCCGTCCGCCTTCGACGAGGCGGACGAGATCAAGCTCGACCGGGGAGCCCGCAACCACGTCGCCTTCGGCTTCGGCATCCACCAGTGCATCGGACAGAACCTGGCCCGGATGGAACTGCAGATCGTCTTCGACACGCTCTTCCGCCGGATTCCGACGCTGCGGCTGGCCATGCCCGCGGACGAGCTGCCCTACAAGGGCGATGCCCTCTACTACGGCATCCACAAGGTACCCGTGACATGGGAGGAGTTGGCATGACCAAGATCGTGGCGCATCCCGACCGGTGCGTCGGAGCGGGCCAGTGCGTGATGACCGACCCCGACGCGTTCGATCAGAGCGAGGAGGACGGCACGGTCATCGTCCTCCAGGACACCCCGGCGGACGACGAGGCCCTGCAGAGGGCCCGGTCCGCCGTCGAGACCTGCCCGAGCCGGACCCTGTCCCTGACGGAGTAGCCGTCGGCGCATCCGAGCAGAGGCGCTGAAGCGCGGCCATGGTGGTTGTTGTCCGCTGTGACGGGCGGCGACCACCATGTCCCGCGCCGCCGACGCATATACGGACTCAAGGGCAAGCCTCTCGACCGCGTCGCCCTGATGGATGCCTTCGCCGAACTGGCCTGCGGCGGACGGATCCCGGCCTGGGCCCTGGCCCTGGCGCTATGCGGACCTCGCCTGGATGCCGATGCTCGCCCTGGAACGGCCAAACCCGCCGCTGCCGGAGCCGCGCCGTCCGCCCAGCGCGCCAACTCCGCACGCTCCTCGACGGACAGCCCAGCTTCGACAGCACGAGGGCCCCGAGACGCCATGAGTCTTCCTACGGACTCAGACCCGCCGTTTCCGGCGCATCACCCTAGCTTCCGCAGGGGTGCGTTGGTCTCATGCAATTGGGCGGGTACGTTCTTCAGGTAGCTGAGGATTTTCTCGCACTACGTCATCCCTCACATCGGATCAGGACACTCCCAGCTCCTTGGCGATGAAGTCGAAGACCTCATCAGCCGACGCCGACTCAAGTTTCTGCGCCGCGGTGTTCTCCGCCGCCGGCTCCTGGCCTCGCATCCATTTCGATACCACCACCCGCAACCGAGCCGTAATATTGGCGCGAATTTCGCTGTCCGCCGGCACTTCGGAAAGAATCGATTCGAGCTGGGTGAGCTGCATGAAAACGGGTGGTTCCGAAACTTCGTCCGGAGCGATCTCCACGTACAGGTAGCGGGCGAGTTCGGCCGGTGTCGGCTGGTCGAAGGCCAGGGTGGCGGGGAGGGTGAGGCCGGTTTCGCTCGCGAGCCGGTTGCGGAGCTCCAGCGCGGTCAGTGAGTCGATGCCCATGTCACGGAAAGCCCGCTGAGGATCGATGTCCCCGGGTCGGGCATGGCCCAGCACGACAGCGGTGGCGGCCTGGACAGTCCGCAGGAGTTCCTGCTCCCGGTCCGCCGGACTGAGCGCGGCCAACCGGGCTGCCAGGCCATCCGCATCCGCGGCCACGGATGCGGTCGGGCGGGCGAAAGCGCCTCCGGCCAGACTCCGCAGCAGTGCGGGCACCGGCCGACCTCCACGAGACAGCCCCGTCAGGTCGAGGTGGGCCGGGACCGCCAACGGCGCGCCCCACGCGACGGCGGCGTCGAACAGCGCTAGGCCCTGCTCCGTCGTCATCGGCTCGATGCCGCCGCGGCGCAGACGGGACAAGCCCGCGCCCTCCAGTTGCTCGGTCATCTCCGAGGTCTGTTCCCACAGGCCCCACGCCAGCGACTGACCGGCCAGGTGCCGTTCCCGGCGGTGGACCGCCAGGGCGTCCAGGAACGCGTTGGCGGCGGCGTAACTGCCTTGTCCCGCGCTGCCCATGACCGCCGCGTCCGAGGAGTACAGCACGAACCCGGCCAGTCCCGCGTGCTCGGTCAGCTCGTGCAGGTTCCAGGCCGCGTCAACCTTCGCCGACAGGACGGTCGCCATCCGCTGCGGCGTCAACGACTCCACCGTCGCGTCGTCGATCACACCCGCGGCGTGCACCACCGCCGTCAACGGACGCTCGACCGCAATCTTGGCCAGCACGGACGCCAAAGCCCCACGGTCGGCGGCATCGCCGGCCACCACCCGCACCTCCGCACCCAGCTCAGCCAACTCCGCAACCAGACCAGCCACCCCCGGCGCCGCCGGACCCCGCCGCGACAACAACACCAGACGCCGCACGCCGCGGACGGTGACCAGGTGCCGGGCCAACTCCCCACCCAACGTCCCCGTGCCACCGGTGACCAGGACGGTGCCCTGCGGGTCCCAGGCGGCGGGGACGTTCAGCACGACCTTGCCGATGTGCCGGGCGGCCTGCAGATGACGCAGCGCCGCCACGGCCTGCGACAGCTCGAAGCACGTCACCGGCGGCGGCTTCAGTATCCCGGCCTCGAACATCACTCCCAACTCGGCGAACATCTCCGCGATCCGCGGCTCGCCGGCGTCCATCAGGTCGAATGCCTGGTAGACCACTCCCGGGTATGTCTGGGCGACCTGCTCGGCATCACGGATATCGGTCTTGCCCATCTCGACGAACCGCCCACCACGCGGCAACAACCGCAACGACGCGTCCGTGAACTCCCCCGCCAGAGCATTGACGACCACGTCCATGCCCGCACCACCGGTCACGGCCAAGAACCGCTCACCAAACGCCAGATCACGCGTCGAGGCAATGTGGCTCTCATCGATCCCCATCGCCCGCAACGCGACTTGCTTGGCCGGACTCGCAGTCGCGAAGACCTCCAAACCCCATTCCTGAGCCAACTGCACCGCAGCCGTGCCCACCCCGCCGGTACCGGCATGGATCAACACCCGCTGACCGGGACGGACCTGAGCCAGATCCCGCAACGCATAAAACGCGGTCAAGAACCCCACCGGCACCGCAGCAGCCTCCTGGAACGACCACCCCCGCGGCACCGCAGCCACCAGCCGACTGTCCACCACCCCCACCGGCCCCCACCCCGGCACCAAACCCATCACCGACTCACCCACCACCCGGCCGGTGACTCCGGGACCGGTCTCCAGGACCACGCCAGCGCCTTCCCCTCCCAGCATCCGGCCGTCCCCAACCATTCCCAGACCGGCAACCACATCGCGGAAGTTCACACCCGCCGCCCGCAAACCCACCCGCACCTGCCCCGGCAACAACGCCACACCTGCTTCGGGAGCATCGATCACAGCAGCACTGCCCAAGTCACCCGGCTCCGCCACCTCCACCCGCCAACCCGAACCACCAGGCAACACCAACTCACCCGACACACCCGCCCGGACCAGCCGACGCCCGAACACCACCACAGTCCCATCCCCAGAGCTGATGCGGACCTCGGGTTCATCAGCGCCCAAGGCCAGGGCCAGTACGGTGTCCACGTCAGCGTCACGGGTCGGGTCCAGGTCGGCCGTCGCGTCTACGTCGACCAGCAGCACACGCCCCGGGTGCTCCGACTGCGCCGAGCGCACCAAACCGACTACCGCCGCGCCCGCCAGGTCCTGCCCGGTGGCCGCGCCCTGGGTCCAGATCACCAACCGCACGTTGTCGGTCTCGGGATCGGCCAGCCACTCCTGCACCCAACCCAACACCGTCGCAGCAGCCAACTGAGCCACCTCCGGTACCGGAACCCCCGACGGGGCAGCCGGCACCACCGCCACCACCACCGGAGCCGCCTCGGCCCCGACCGACTCACCATGCCGCACCCACTGCACCGCAGCGGTGTCAGAGTCCTGCGGGGCAGGCAGCGGAACCCAGTCCACCGTGAACAACGACTGCCGCACCTGCCCACCGGCCCCAGTGAGCTGACCAACCGACGCCTCCCGCAGCACCAACGACCGGGCCGTCAGCACCGGCTGACCGACACCGTCAAACGCCGTCACCGAGACCCCGCCCGACCCGGGCGCCAGCACCACCCGCAACTGACGCGCACCGCCCGCCAGCAGCCGCACCCCTGACCACACGAACGGCAACCCCGTCCCCCCACCATTGCCCTTGTCAGTGCTGGCAGTGATGAGGGCATGCAGGGCAGCGTCGAGGAGGGCAGGATGCAGACCGAACCCGGCAACGTCAGCTTCGACACCCTCCGGCAGCTCCACCTCGGCATAGACCGTGTCCCCGGCCCTCCACACCTGCCGCAGCCCCTGGAACACCGGCCCATACTGATAACCCCGCCGAGTCAGCCTCTCGTAGGCATCGTCGACCGGAACCGACACCGCACCCGCCGGAGGCCACACGGACAGCCGATCCGGGACAGGCTCACCGTCAGCCGGGGCCAACACACCGACGGCGTTCCGCACCCACTCGCCCTCCCCCTCACGAGAGGAGACCGTCACCGTTCGCCGGCCACTGCCGCCGTCACTGTCGCCGACACGGACCTGCAACTGCATCCCACCAGCACCCGGCAGGACCAGCGGCTCCTGGAGCGTCAGTTCCTCCAGCACACCACACCCGGCAAGGTCGCCTGCATGGACCGCCAGGTCCACGAACGCGGTGCCGGGCAGCAGCACCGTGCCGTGGACCGCATGGTCGGCCAGCCACGGCATCGCAGCCAGCGACAACCGACCCGTCAACACCAACCCATCACCATCAGACAGCCACACCGCAGCCGCCAACAACGGGTGCTTCGCGGCCTGGACCCCCGCCGACGGCAGATTCCCCGCTCCGGCGACCGGCTTCGGCCAGTAGCGCTGACGCTGGAACGCATACGTCGGCAAGGCCACCCTCCGGGCCACGCCCTCCCCACCGTTCACGGCAGCCCAGTCCACATCGGTGCCAGCAACGTAGGCGCCGGCCAGCGCGAGCAGCGCAGCCTCAGGCTCGTCGTGGTCGGCGCGCAGCACCGGGACCCAGGTCCCGGTGTCCGGGACGGCCATCGCCGACAGTGAGCCCACCGGGCCCAGCTCGGCGAAGACCCCGGCGCCCTGGGCGCGCAGCGACTCGATCGCGTCGTGGTAACGGACTGTGTCCCGCACGTGCGCCACCCAGTAGGCCGGGTTGGTCACGTCCGCGCCCGGGGTCCCCGTCACCAGCGGTACCCGGGGCGCGCTGAACGCCACCCCGTCGAGGACCCGCCCGAACTCCTCCAGCATCGGGTCCATCTGCGGCGAGTGGAACGCGTGACTGACCCGCAGCCGGCGGGCCCGCCCGCCGGCCTCTCGCCAGGCCCGGGACAGCTCGTCGACCGCAGGCGCGTCGCCGGAAATCACCGTCTGCCGCGGACCGTTCACCGCCGCAACTGCCACGTCGGCACGTCCCGCGACCAGCTCCGCGACCTGCTCGCGCGAGGCGTCCATCGCAGCCATCGCCCCGCCCGCGGGCAGCTGCTGCATCAGTCGGCCCCGTGCCTCCACCACCGCGCACGCGTCGGCCAGGTCCCACACCCCGGCCACATGCGCGGCTGCCAGCTCGCCGACTGAATGCCCCGCTACCCACTGCGGCGCCACGCCCCACGACGACCACAACCGGAACAGGGCCACCTGCACCGCGAACAGGCCCGTCTGCGCGTACAACGTCTGGTCCAGGGTCTCTCCGCCAGCCGCGATCACCTCCCGCAGCGGGCGGGGCAGCAGCCCGTCCATATGGGCGCACACCTCGTCGAACGCGTCCGCGAACACCGGGTACGCCGCCCGCAGCCCCAGACCCATCCCGCCCCGCTGACTGCCCTGCCCCGAGAACACCATCGCGACCCGGCCGTCGCCGGCGGTCCCGGTCACCACACCGGGCTCTTCTCGCCTCACGGCAGCCGCAGACAGGGCCTCCAGCAACTGGCCACGGTCCCGGCCGACCACCGCAAGTCGTTGGGGGAACGCCGTTGTCCGCGTCATGGCCAGGGAGAACGCCACATCCCTGGCCACGACCTCCGGGCGAGCGTCGACGAACTCCGCCAGCCGACCCGCCTGTGCAGCCAACGCCGCATCGGACCGTGCCGACATCACCCACGCCACCGGACCACCGGACTCCGGCCCCGGCCCTGGCTCCGGCTCCGGCTCCGGCTCCGGCTCCGGCTCCGAGACGGGCCCCTCCCCCTCCAGGGCCTGTCCGTCGTCGGCAGATACGTCCAGGACAGGGGCCTGCTGCGCGGGCTGTTCGAGGATGAGGTGGACGTTGGTGCCGCTGATCCCGAAGGCCGACACACCCGCACGCCGCGGACCAGAACCCGCCGGCCACTCGCGAGGCGCGGTCAGTAGCTCGACTGCTCCGGCCGACCAGTCGACGTGGGAGGACGGGGCGTCGACGTGCAGGGTCTGCGGCAGTATTCCGTGGCTCATCGCCTGCACCATCTTGATCACACCCGCGACACCGGCAGCCGCCTGGGTGTGACCGATGTTCGACTTCACCGACCCCAGCAACAACGGCCGGCCCTCCGGCCGACCCTGCCCATACGTCGCCAGCAGTGCCTGTGCCTCGATCGGATCACCCAACGCCGTACCAGTGCCGTGCGCCTCCACCACGTCAACGTCACCGGCCTTCAAGCCCGCACTGGCCAACGCGGCCCGGATCACCCGCTGCTGGGAGGGACCGTTCGGCGCCGACAGACCATTGCTCGCCCCATCCTGGTTGATCGCGCTACCGGCCACCACCGCCAGCACCCGATGCCCACGCGCGCGAGCGTCCGACAACCGCTCCAACACCACCACACCGACACCCTCACCCCACCCGGTGCCGTCAGCTGCCTCCGCGAACGGCTTACACCGCCCATCGCTGGCCAATCCCCGCTGCCGCGCAAACTCCGCGAACGTCCCAGGCGAAGCCATCACCGTGACACCACCGGCCAACGCGATCCCACACTCACCCGACCGCAACGCCTGCGCCGCCAGATGAATCGCCGTCAACGACGACGAACACGCCGTATCAATCGAAACCGCGGGCCCCTGCAACCCCAGCGCATACGCCACCCGACCCGACGCCACACTCGCCGTCGTCCCCGTCAGCCCGTAACCGCCCGCACCGTCCTGCTCCCCGACGCGGTAGCCGGAGGTGATGATGCCGGCGTAGACGCCTGTGTCGGTCCCTTTCAGCGAACCCGGAGCAATCCCCGCGTCCTCCAACGCCTCCCAACACGTCTCCAGCAGCACCCGCTGCTGCGGATCCATCCCCAACGCCTCACGCGGACTGATCCCGAAGAACTCCGCATCGAAATCACCCGCACCGTCCAGGAAACCGCCCACCCGGGCGTAACCCGCATCCCCGTCACCGGCATCCGGGTCCGGCAGGCCGGCCACGTCCCAGCCGCGGTTCGCCGGGAACCCCGACATCGCATCGGTCCCTCCCGCAACCAACCGCCAGAAACCTTCCGGATCCTCCACCCCACCCGGGAACCGACAACCCATCCCGACAATCGCCACCGGCTCATCCGTGCCGGCCCGCGGCGTCGGCACAGCGTTCTCCCCAACGACCCCGTCAGCCCTGTCAGCCCCGTCGACCCCGCAGGCCTCGGCGACCAGGTGCCGGGCGAGTTCCAGTGGGACGGGGTAGTCGAAGGCCAGGGTGGCGGGCAGGCTCAGGCCGGTCTCGGCCGCGAGCCGGTTGCGGAGCTCCAGCGCGGTCAGCGAGTCGATGCCCATCTCGCGGAAGGCCCGCTGGGGATCGATGTCCTCGGGTCGGGCATGGCCCAGGACAACCGCCGCGGCGGCCCGAACAATCTGCAGGACTTCCTGCTCACGCTCGACGGGAGAGAGCACGGCCAACCGGGCCGCCAAGTCAATGGCACCCGCGTCCGCGGCCACGGCTGCCGCCGGGCGGCCGGATACATCACCAGCAGCCAAGCCACGCAGCAGCGGGGGTATCGGTCGTCCCGGGCGTGATTGTCCCGTCAGGTCGAGGCGGGTCGGGACCGCCAACGGCGCGCCCCACGCGGTAGCGGCCTCGAACAGCGCCAGACCCTGGACGGTCGTCATCGGCTCGATGCCGCCACGCCGCAGGCGGGACAGGCCCGCGCCCTCCAGCTGCTCGGTCATCTCCGAGGTCTGTTCCCACAGGCCCCACGCCAGCGACTGACCGGCAAGGTGACGTTCCCGGCGCTGGACCGCCAGGGCGTCCAGGAACGCGTTCGCCGCGGCGTAGCTGCCTTGCCCCGCGCTGCCCATGACCGCCGCGGCCGAGGAGTACAACACGAACCCGGCCAAGCCCGCGTCCTCGGTCAGCTCGTGCAGGTTCCACGCCGCATCAGCCTTCGCCGACAGCACCGGCACCATCCGCTGCGGCGTCAACGACTCCACGGTGGCGTCGTCGATCACACCGGCTGCGTGCACCACCGCCGTCAACGGACGCTCCACCGCGATCTTGGCCAAGACCGAGGCGAGGGCATCCCGGTCGGCGGCATCGCCGGCCACCACCCGCACCTCCGCACCCAGCTCAGCCAACTCCGCGACCAGACCAGCCACCCCCGGCGCCGCCGGGCCACGCCGCGACAACAACACCAGACGCCGCATACCACGCACGGTGACCAGGTGCCGGGCCAGTTCCCCACCCAGGGTCCCCGTCCCACCGGTGACCAGGACGGTGCCCTGCGGGTCCCAGGCGGCGGGGACGTTCAGCACAACCTTGCCGATGTGCCGGGCAGCCTGCAGATGACGCAATGCCCCGACCGCCTGCGACAGCTCGAAACACGTCACCGGCGGCGGAGTCAGCGTCCCCGCCTCGAACATCACCCCGAGCTCAGCGAGCATCTCCGCGATCCGCGGCACACCGGCATCCATCAGATCGAATGCCTGGTAGACCACTCCCGGATAGGCCGCAGCAACCTGCTCGGCATCACGGATGTCGGTCTTGCCCATCTCGACGAACCGCCCACCACGCGGCAGCAACCGCAACGAGGCATCCGTGAACTCTCCCGCCAGAGCATTGACGACGACGTCCATGCCCGCACCACCGGTCACGGCCAGAAACCGCTCACAAAACGCCAGATCCCGCGTCGACGCGATGTGGGTGTCCTCCACGCCCATTGCCCGCAATGCGGCCTGCTTCGCCGGGCTGGCGGTCGCGAAGACCTCAAGCCCCCATTCCTGGGCCAACTGCACCGCAGCCGTGCCCACCCCGCCGGTCCCGGCATGGATCAACACCCGCTGACCCGGGCGGGCCTGGGCCAAGTCCCGCAACGCATAAAACGCCGTCAAGAACCCCACCGGCGCCGCAGCAGCCTGCTGGAACGACCAACCCCGCGGCACCGCAGTCACCAGGCGGCTGTCGACGACCCCGACCGGGCCCCACCCTGGCACCAAACCCATCACCGACTGACCCACCGCCAGGCCGGTGACTCCCGGACCGGTCCCCAGCACGACCCCAGCCCCCTCCCCGCCCATGACCCGGCCGTCGGCAACCATTCCCAGGCCGGCAACCACATCGCGGAAGTTCACACCCGCCGCCCGCAGGCCCACCCGGACCTGCCCCGGCAACAACACCGCCCCCGCCTCGGGAGCATCGACCACCGCCGCACTGCCCAGATCACCCGGCTCGGCGACATCGACTCGCCAGCCCGAACCAGCGGGAAGCGTCAGATCCCCGGACGCACCCGCCCGGACCAGCCGACGCCCGAACACCGCCACGGTCCCGCCGTCAGTAGTAGCGGGACGGATGCGGACCTCAGGCTCATCAGCACCCAAGGCCAAGGCCAGTACGGTGTCCACGTCAACGTCCCGGGCAGGGTCCAGCCCTGCCGCCGGGTCGACGTCGACCAACAGCACACGCCCCGGATGCTCCGACTGCGCCGAACGCACCAAACCCACCACCGCGGCACCGGCCAGGTCCTGCCCGGTAGCCGCGCCCTGGGTCCAGACCACCAACCGCGCATTGTCCGTCTCGGGATCGGCCAGCCACTCCTGCACCCAACCCAACACCGTCGCAGCAGCCTGGTGGGCCGCCTGCGGCTCCGACATCCCGAACGGGGTGGTCGGCGCCACCGCCACCACCACCGGAGCCACTTCGGCCCCACCGTGCCGCACCCACTGCACCGCATCCGCCGAAGCCTGCGCCGGCAGCGGAACCCAGTCCACCGTGAACAGCGACTGCCGCACCTGCCGGCCGGTACCGGTGAGCTGACCAGCCGACGCCTCCCGCAGCACCAACGACCGCGCCGCCAGCACCGGCTGACCAACACCGTCAAACGCCGCCACCGAGACCCCACCCGACCCGGGCGCCAGCACCACCCGCAGGTGGCGGGCACCGCCCGCCAGCAGCCGCACCCCCGACCACACAAACGGCAACCCCGTCCCACCACTGCCATCACTGGCGGCCAGGAGCCCATGCAGAGCGGCATCAAGCAGAGCAGGATGCAGACCGAACTCAGCCGCATCGGAGTCGATGACCGGAGGCAGTTCGACTTCGGCGTAGACGGTGTCCCCGGCACGCCATGCCTGGCGCAGGCCCTGGAACGCCGGACCGTAACCGTAACCGCGCCGGGCGAACTTCTCGTAGGCATCGTCGACCGGGACCGCCACCGCACCCGCCGGAGGCCAGACACCCAGCGGGGCGGGGACCGGCTCACTGCCGGCCGGCGTCAGCACACCAACGGCATGCCGCACCCACTCGCCCTCCCCCTCACGAGAGGAGACCGTGACCGTTCGCGGACCATCGCCGTCACCGACACGGACCTGCAACTGCACGCCACCGGAAGCGGGAAGGACTAGGGGCTCCTGGAGCGTCAGTTCCTCCAGGACACCGCACCCAGCCAGGTCGCCGGCGTGGACGGCCAGGTCCACGAACGCCGTCCCCGGCAGCAGCACCGTGCCGTGGACCGCGTGGTCGGCCAGCCACGGCATCGCAGCCAGCGACAACCGACCCGTCAACACCAACCCATCACCCTCAGCCAGCCACACCGCAGCCGCCAACAACGCATGCCCGGAACGCTGCTGACCAGCCGACGAAGCATCCTCACGACCGGCCACCGGCTTCGGCCAATAGTGCTGCCGCTGAAACGCATACGTCGGCAAAGCCACCCTCCGGGCCCCACCCTCCCCACCGTTCACCGCAGCCCAGTCCACCTCCACGCCCGCCGACCAGGCGCCCGCCAGTGCGGTCAGCCACCGGTCCCGGCCGCCATCACCACGCTGCAAACTGGCCGCCGCGACCAGACCCTCACCCGCCTGCGCAACCGCCATACCCAACACCGGATGCGGACTGACCTCCACAAACACCCGATGCCCCTCAGCCGCCAGCGCGGCAACAACCTCACCGAACCGCACCGGCTCCCGCAAATTCCGATACCAATACCCCCCATTCAGTTGGGCGGTATCCACCACCCGCGCCTCAAGCGTCGAATAAAACGGCACCGCACTACTCACCGGGGACAGTCCCGCCAGATCCTCGCCCAACCGGTCCTCGACCGCCTCGACATGCGACGTATGCGAGGCGTAGTCGACCGCGATCCGTCGCGCCCCGCGCTCCGCAAACGCCTCGACGAACTCCGCACACGCATGGGCGGCGCCGGCGACCACGACCTGGCGGGGAGCGTTGACCGCCGCGATCGACAAGTCCCCTTCCCAGCGGGCAATCCACTCCCCCACCTCGGCCAGGCCGGCCGGCACCGACACCATCCCGCCCGTGCCCGCCAGATGCCCGGCCAACGCCCGACTACGCAACGCCACCACCCGCGCGCCGTCCTCCCACGACAACCCACCCGCCACACACGCCGCCGCGATCTCCCCCTGACTGTGACCCGCCACCGCCACCGGCTCCACCCCAGCTGCCCGCCACAACGCGGCCAAACTCACCATCACCGCCCACGACGCCGGCTGCACCACCTCCACCCGCGACAACAACCCCTCATCCCCCAACACCTCACGCAACCGCCAACCCGTCAACGGCTCCAACACCCGCTCACACCGCTCCATCGCCGCCGCAAACACCGGCTCCTCCTCCCACAACCGCACCCCCATCCCCACCCACTGCGCACCCTGCCCCGCAAACACAAACACCGGCCGCGACACAGAAGCCGCACTCCCAGACACCACCCCGCTCACCACACCAGGCCCCACCTGCCCCGCAGCAACCGCAGACAAGCCCTCCACCAACTCGCCACGGTCACCACCCACCACCGCAAGCCGGTGCGCGAACCCCGTCGTCCGCGTCACCGCCAACGACAACGCCACATCCCCGACCCCCACCCCCGGACGCGCCGCCACAAACTCCGCCAACCGACCCGCCTGCGCCACCAACGCCGCATCAGACCGCGCCGACACCACCCACACCACCGCACCTGCCCCCAGGTCCTCCTCCCGCTCGCCCTGCTGGTCCTGAGCGGCGGCACTCGGGCCAGAGACATCCTGGGCAGGAACGTCCACAGCAGGACTGTCCTGGGCAGGGGTGTCCTCGGGGACCTGTTCTAGGATGAGGTGGACGTTGGTGCCGCTGATCCCGAAGGCCGAAACACCCGCCCGCCGCGGACCAGAGTCCGCCGGCCACTCACGCGGCGCCGTCAGTAGCTCCACCGCTCCGGCCGACCAGTCGACGTGTGAGGACGGGGCGTCGACGTGCAGGGTCTGCGGAAGCATCCCGTGCCGCATCGCCTGCACCATCTTGATCACACCCGCCACACCCGCAGCCGCCTGCGTGTGACCGATGTTCGACTTCACCGACCCCAGCAACAACGGCCGCGCCGGATCACGATCCTGCCCATAAGTGGCCAGCAGTGCCTGCGCCTCGATCGGATCACCCAACGCAGTGCCAGTGCCATGCGCCTCCACCACATCCACATCACCCGGCTGCAACCCCGCACTCGCCAACGCCGCCCGAATCACCCGCTGCTGCGAGGGACCGTTCGGCGCCGACAGACCATTACTGGCCCCGTCCTGGTTGACCGCACTACCGGCTACCACCGCCAGCACCCGGTGCCCGCGCGCGCGAGCAACCGACAACCGCTCCAGGACCAGCACACCGACACCCTCACCCCACCCGGTGCCGTCAGCCGCCTCCGCAAACGGCTTACACCTCCCATCAGCAGCCAACCCCCGCTGCCGCGCAAACTCAGCGAACGTCCCAGGCGAAGCCATCACCGTGACACCACCGGCCAACGCGATCCCACACTCACCGGACCGCAGCGCCTGCGCCGCCAGGTGAATCGCCGTCAACGACGACGAACACGCCGTATCAATCGAAACCGCCGGCCCCTGCAACCCCAACGCATACGCCACCCGACCCGACGCCACACTCGCCGTCGTCCCCGTCAGGCCAAAACCACCCGCACCGTCCTGCTCACCGGCCCGGTATCTCGAGGCGATGATGCCGGCGTAGACGCCTGCGTCGGTCCCTTTCAACGAAGCCGGGGCAATCCCCGCGTCTTCCAGCGCCTCCCAGCACGTCTCCAAGAGCAGTCGCTGCTGGGGGTCCATCCCCAACGCCTCGCGCGGACTGATCCCGAAGAACTCCGCATCGAAATCACCCGCACCATCAAGGAACCCACCCACCCGGGCATAACCCGCACCCCCGTCACCGGCATCCGGGTCCGGCAGGCCGGCCACGTCCCAGCCACGGTTCACCGGGAACCCCGACATCGCATCAGAGCCCCCCGCAACCAACCGCCAGAAACCCTCCGGATCCTCCACCCCACCCGGGAACCGACAACCCATCCCCACGATCGCAATTGGTTCCCGCGACGCAGAAACAAGGTCACTACTATACTGCCTTAGCCGTTCAGTCTCTTTCAGAGATACGCGCAGCGCTTCAAGGAGCTCATCAGCAGATATACTCATCACGACCCCATTCATTCAGTATGGCTACGCGTCATCTTTTCCCCTGCCAAACGCCATACGTACGAGGCCTTCGGCATCCATAGAATCGATCATCTCGGCTTTGGTGCTCTGCCGTGGCGCGAGAGCGTCATCAGGAAAACCAGCGAGCTTGAGCAATGCTTCCATGAGGCCTGCGTCACGGAACCGAGACATAGGAACGGATGCCAATACTTTCCTGAGCGCAGCTTCAGTGGGCTCTGTCTGCCCATCGGCATCGGGGCAAATTTCTTCTCGCAGGTGCCGGGCGAGTTCGGCCGGGGTCGGCTGGTCGAAGGCCAGGGTTGCGGGAAGGCTCAGGCCGGTCTCGGCCGCGAGCCGGTTACGCAACTCCAGCGCGGTCAGTGAGTCGATGCCCATGTCACGGAACGCCCGCTCGGAATCGATCTCAGCCGGGCTGGCATGACCCAACACAACAGCGGTGGCAGCCTGAACGGCCTGCAGGACTTCCCGATCCCGGTCCGCCGGACTGAGCCCGGCCAGCCGCTCGGCCAGCCCACCGCCGGCCGCAGCCAGTGCAGCAGTGGGGCGAGCGGGCGCTCCGACCGCCAAACCGCTCAGTAGCGGGAGTATCGGTCGTCCCGGGCGTGATTGTCCCGTCAGGTCCAGGCGGGCCGGGACCGCCAACGGCGCACCCCACGCGACCGCGGCCTCGAACAGCGCCAGACCCTCCACTGTCGTCATCGGCTGAACACCGCCACGGCGCAAACGAGACCGCCCCGCGCCCTCCAGCTGCTCGGTCATCTCCGAGGTCTGTTCCCACAGGCCCCAGGCCAGCGACTGGCCGGCAAGGTGACGTTCCCGGCGATAGACGGCCAGCGCGTCCAGGAACGCGTTGGCGGCCGCGTAGCTGCCTTGTCCCGCGCTGCCCATGACCGCTGCGGCTGAGGAGTACAGAACGAACCCGGCCAAGCCCGCGTCCTCGGTCAGCTCGTGCAGGTTCCAGGCCGCGTCGACCTTCGCCGACAGCACCGGTGCCATCCGCTGCGGCGTCAACGACTCCACAGTGGCGTCATCGATCACCCCCGCGGCGTGCACCACCGCCGTCAACGGCCGCTCGACTGCGATCTTGGCCAGGACCGAGGCGAGGGCGTCACGGTCGGCGGCATCACCGGCCACCACCCGCACCTCCGCACCCAGCTCGGCCAGCTCCGCGACCAGACGCGCCGCGCCCGGTGCCGCCGGGCCACGCCGCGACAACAACACCAGATGCCGCATACCGCGGACGGTGACCAGGTGCCGGGCCAACTCCCCACCCAGAGTCCCCGTCCCACCCGTGACCAGGACGGTGCCCTGCGGGTCCCACTGGGCGGGGACGTTCAGCACGAGCTTGCCGATGTGCTGGGCAGCCTGCAGATGACGCAGTGCCGCGACCGCCTGCGACAGCTCGAAGCACGTCACCGGCGGCGGCTTCAGTATCCCCGCCTCGAACATCGCCCCGAGCTCAGCGAGCATCTCCGCGATCCGCGGCTCGCCGGCGTCCATCAGGTCGAACGCCTGGTAGATCACCCCGGGGTATGCCTGGGCGACCTGCTCGGGGTTGCGGATATCGGTCTTGCCCATCTCGACGAACCGCCCACCACGCGGCAACAACCGCAACGAGGCATCCGTGAACTCCCCTGCCAAGGCGTTGACGACCACGTCCATGCCCGCACCACCGGTCACGGCCAAGAACCGCTCACAGAAAGCCAGATCGCGCGTCGAGGCAATGTGGCCTTCGTCGACGCCCATCGCCCGCAACGCCGCCTGCTTCGCCGGGCTGGCGGTGGCGAAGACCTCAAGCCCCCATTCCTGCGCCAACTGCACGGCAGCCGTGCCGACCCCGCCGGTACCGGCATGGATCAGCACCCGCTGACCGGGACGGGCCTGGGCCAGATCCCGCAGTGCATAAAACGCGGTCATGAATCCCACCGGCACGGACGCGGCCTGCTGGAACGACCAACCCCGCGGCACCGCAGCAAGCAGTCGACTGTCGACGACCCCGACCCGACCCCATCCCGGCACCAGGCCCATCACCGACTGCCCCACCGCCAGGTCCATGACTCCGGGGCCGGTCTCCAGGATCACCCCAGCCCCCTCCCCTCCCATGACCCGGCCGTCGGCAACCATTCCCAGGCCGGCGACCACATCGTGGAAGTTCACGCCCGCCGCCCGCAGACCCACCCGGACCTGCCCCGGCAACAACACCGCCCCCGCCTCGGGAGCATCGACCACCGCCGCACTGCCCAGATCACCCGGCTCCGCCACTTCCACTCGCCAGCCCGAACCAGCGGGAAGCGCCAGATCCCCGGACGCACCCGCCCGGACCAGCCGACGCCCGAACACCGCCACGGTCCCGTCGTCAGTAGTAGCGGGGCGGATGCGGACCTCGGGTTCATCAGCACCCAAGGCCAGGGCCAGTACGGTGTCCACGTCAGCGTCCCGGGTCGGGTCCAGGTCGGTGGCCGGGTCTACGTCGACCAGCAGCACACGCCCCGGGTGCTCCGACTGCGCCGAACGCACCAAACCGACTACCGCCGCGCCCGCCAGGTCCTGCCCGGTGGCCGCGCCCTTGGTCCAGATCACCAACCGCGCGTTGTCGGTCTCGGGATCGGCCAGCCACTCCTGCACCCAACCCAACACCGTCGCAGCAGCCTGGTGGGCCGCCTGCGGCGCCGAAACCCCCGACGGGGCAGCCGGCACCACCGCCACCACCACCGAAGCCACCTCGGACCCACCGTGCCGCACCCACTGCACCGCATCCGCCGAAGCCTGCGCCGGCAGCGGAACCCAGTCCACCGTGAACAGCGACTGCCGCACCTGCCGGCCGGCCCCAGTGAGCTGACCAGCCGACGCCTCCCGCAGCACCAACGACCGCGCCGCCAGCACCGGCTGACCAACACCGTCAAACGCCGTCACCGAGACCCCGCCCGCCCCGGGCGCCAGCACCACCCGCAACTGACGCGCACCGCCGGCCAGCAGCCGCACACCCGACCACACAAACGGCAACCCCGTCCCCCCGCCATTGCCCTTGTCAGTGCTGGCAGTGATGAGGGCATGCAGGGCAGCGTCGAGGAGGGCAGGATGCAGGCCAAACCCGGAGGCATCAGCTTCGACAACCTCCGGCAGCTCGACCTCGGCGTAAATGGTGTCCCCGGCACGCCATGCCTGGCGCAGGCCCTGGAACGCCGGACCGTAGGCGTAACCACGCTGGGCGAATTTCTCGTAGGCGTCGTCGACCGGAACCGCCACCGCACCCGCCGGCGGCCACACGGACAGCCGATCCGGGACAGGCTCACCGTCAGCCGGGGCCAGCACGCCCACCGCGTTCCGCACCCACTCGCCCTCCCCCTCACGAGAGGAGACCGTCACCGTTCGCCGGCCGCTGTCGCCATCACTGTCGCCGACGTGGACCTGCAACTGGACGCCACCGGAGGAGGGAAGGACCAGGGGCTCCTGGAGCGTCAACTCCTCCAGGAGCCCACACCCGGCCAGATCAGCCGCATGCATCGCCAGGTCCACGAACGCCGTCCCCGGCAGCAGGACGGTGCCGTGGACTGCGTGGTCGGCCAGCCACGGCATCGTGGCCAGCGACAACCGACCCGTCAACACCAACCCATCACCCTCGGCCAGCCACACCGCAGCCGCCAACAACGCATGCCCAGCGGCCTGCACACCCGCCGACGGCAGATTCCCCACCCCCACAGCGGCCTTCGGCCAGTAGTGCTGCCGCTGGAACGCATACGTCGGCAGCCCAACCTTCACCGCCCGACCCTCATCACCGGTCACCGCGGCCCAGTCCACGTCG
>NZ_JBYIRL010000068.1:0-22753 GCF_057708125.1 Actinacidiphila sp. bgisy145 | reverse complement strand
GGGTGTTGGAGGCTGCGGGGGTGCGGCCGGACGCGGTGGTGGGGCACTCGGTGGGTGAAGTGGCTGCTGCCTACGTCGCCGGGGTGCTGTCGCTTCCGGATGCCTGCAAGCTCGTGGCGGTACGTGCCCGGTTGATGCAGGAGCTTCCTTCGGGTGGGGCGATGGCGTCGATCAAGGCGCCGGAGGCGGAGGTTGTCGCTTCCTTCGCCGAGGTGACCGGTGAGGTCGCGGTTGCCGCGGTGAACGGTCCGGACTCGGTCGTGGTGTCCGGTGCGGTCGAAGCGGTGAACGCGCTGGTGGAGTTGTGGCGGGAGCGCGGGCATCGGGTGCGTCCGTTGCGGGTGTCGCATGCGTTCCACTCGCCGGCGATGGACCCGGTGTTGGCGGAGCTTGAAGCGGTCGCCGATGGGATCAGGTTCAGTCGTCCGGAGGTGATGTGGGCGGGTGCTCTGACGGGTGAGTTGGTGTCGGAGCCGGAGGCTGGTTACTGGCCCGGGCAGGTGCGGCAGGCGGTGCGTTTCGCCGACGCCGTCGCGTCTCTTGCCAGGGAGGGGGTGTCGGTCTTCCTGGAGGTCGGTCCGGACGGTTCGTTGTCTTCTCTCGGTCCGGATGCGGTGGCCGTCGTGGAGGGTGTGGAGCCTGCGTTCGTGCCGCTCCAGCGTCGTACCGATGAGGGCGTGACCGGCCTGGAGGTCAGGCTGGCCCGTGCGTTCGTCGAGGGTGCGCCGGTGGACTGGAAGCGGGTGCTTCCGCAGGGCGAGGCGGTGGAGCTGCCGACGTATGCCTTCCGCCACCAGCGGTTCTGGCCCGAGGGCGTGCTGCCGCTCATGCCATCGGTCGCCGCCGCCGGTGGTGGTGAGAGTGCGACCACCGCCGCGGAGGCGGAGTTCTGGGCGGCCGTGGAGGAGGGCGACCTGGCGCAGGTCGCCGACACCCTGGCGGTCGAGGACGAGGAGCACCTCCGTACGCTCCTGCCCGCGTTGGCGTCGTGGCGGCGCCGCGAGCTGGACCGCTCGGCCACCGCCGACTGGCGCTACCGGACCGTCTGGTCGCCCGTCACCGAACCCGACCCCCGCGTCCTGGCCGGCACTTGGGCGCTGCTCGCGCCGGCCGGAGCGGCGGAGACGCTGCGGCAGCAGTGCGCGGACGCGCTGACCGCCCGCGGTGCGAAGGTCGCGGTGGTCGAGGTGCCGACCGGGATGGTGGACCGCGCCGAACTGGCGGCGCTGCTGGGCGAGATGACGGGTGCGGCGGAGATCTCCGGTGTGCTGTCGCTGCTCGCGCTGGACGAGGCGCCGCTGCCGGAGCACCCGGAGGTCAGCGGCGGTGTCGCGGCCACCCTCGGCCTGGTACAGGCGCTCGGCGACGCGGGGATCGGGGCGCCGCTGTGGGTCGCCACTTCTGGTGCGGTCGCGGCGGGGCCGGGTGAGGTGCTGGCGCATCCGGTGCAGGCGCAGGTGTGGGGTCTGGGCCGGGTCGTGGCTCTGGAACACCCGGACCGCTGGGGCGGGTTGGTGGACCTGCCGGAGTCGCTGGACGAGCGTGCCTCCGCGCGGCTGGTCGGTGTACTGGCCGGCTGCGGGGAGAACGAGGTGGCCCTGCGGCCCTCCGGGGCCCTCGGCCGCCGGCTGGCCCGCGCCACCCGGCAAGGGTCCGGGACGGGCCTGTCGACACGCGGTACCACGTTGATCACCGGCGGTACGGGTGCGATCGCCGGACACGTGGCGCGCCGGCTGGCCCAGCAGGGTGCCGAACGGCTGGTGTTGACCAGCCGTTCGGGAGCTTCGGCGCAGGGCGTCGCCGCTCTCGCCGCCGAACTGGCGCAGGCCGGCGCCGCGGTGGAGGTCGTCGCATGTGACGTCAGCGAACGGGCCCCGCTGGCCGCGCTGTTGGACCGGATCGGCGCGACCGGTCCGGAGCTGGCGTCCGTACTGCACACGGCCGCGGTGCTGGACGACGGCGTGGTGGACCGGTTGTCGGTCGCCCGCCTCCGGACGGTCCTGGCGGTCAAGGCCCAGGGTGCCGCTCTGCTGGACGAGCTGACCGCTGACCTGGACCTGGACTCCTTCGTGCTGTTCTCGGCCGCGGCGGCGACGCTCGGCGGCGCGGGGCAGGGCAACTACGCGGCGGCCAACGCCTATTTGGACGCGTTGGCGGAGAACCGGCGGGCCCGGGGGTTGAACGCGTTGGCGGTGGCCTGGGGTGCGTGGTCGGGTGGGGGCATGGCCGAGTCGAGCGGAGCAGTGCGGGCGAGGGTCGAGCGCGGGGCGATGCCGCCGATGGACCCGCAGCTCGCCGTCCGCGCGCTGGACGAGGCCCTGCGCGGGCCGGACACCTGCGTCGCCGTCATGGACGTGGACTGGGCGCGGTTGTCCTCCGGGCCGGGGACCGCGGACGTGCTGCGCAGGCCGCTCGTGCGGGACCTGCCCGAGGTGCGCCGCCTGGCCGCCGCGGCCGACGCCCCGGCCGCCGCCGGGCACGCCGAGGGCGAACTGCCGCGCCGGCTGGCCGGGCTGGACCGGCCCGAGCAGGAGCGCCTCCTCACGGAGGTGGTGCGCGGTGAGGCCGCCGTCGTACTCGGACACACCTCGGCCGACGCCGTGGAGGACCGGCGCGCCTTCAAGGACCTCGGCTTCGACTCGCTGACCTCGGTCGAGCTGCGCAACCGGCTCGCCGCGGCGACCGGGCTGCGGCTGCCGTCCACCCTGGTCTTCGACTACCCGACCCCGACGGCGCTGGCCGCCTTCCTGCGCGGCGAGCTGACCGGCGGGCAGCCGGACACCGCCGGCGCCCGGGGCGGCGCCCTCGCGGTGGCGGCGCCGTCGGACGAGCCGCTGGCGATCGTCGGCATGGCCTGCCGCTTCCCCGGCGGAGTCGGAAGCCCGGAGGAGTTCTGGCAGTTGCTCGCCTCCGGCGGTGACGCGGTGGGCGGCTTCCCGACCGACCGCGGCTGGGACCTGGAGAACGTCTTCGACCCGGACGGCGAGCGGGAGGGCACCTCCTACGTCGCCCAGGGCGCGTTCCTGCGGGACGCCGCCGAGTTCGACGCGGGCTTCTTCGGGATCAGTCCGCGTGAGGCGCTGGCGATGGACCCGCAGCAGCGGCTCATGCTCGAGACGTCCTGGGAGGCGCTGGAGCGGGCTGGGATCGACCCGGCGACCCTGCGGGAGAGCGCCACTGGTGTCTTCGCCGGCGGGTTCGCCTCCGGCTACGGGCTCGGCGTGACGCTGGCCGGCCGCGGCGACGAGTCCGGCTCCGAGGGACACGTCCTGACCGGCAACGCCACCAGCGTGCTGTCCGGCCGGGTGTCCTACGTCCTGGGTCTCGAGGGCCCGGCGGTCACCGTGGACACCGCCTGCTCCTCGTCCCTGATGGCACTGCACCTGGCGGGCCAGGCGCTGCGCTCCGGCGAGTGCACGCTCGCTCTGGCCGGCGGCGCGACGGTGATGGCCACCCCGGGCACCTTCGTCGACTTCTCCCGCCAGCAGGGCCTCTCGGCGGACGGCCGCTGCCGCGCCTTCTCGGAGGACGCGGACGGCACCGGCTGGGCCGAGGGCGTCGGCATGCTGGTCGTGGAGCGGCTGTCGGACGCGCGGCGCAACGGGCACGAGGTCCTCGCGGTCGTACGCGGCTCGGCGGTCAACCAGGACGGCGCGTCCAACGGCCTCACCGCCCCCAACGGCCCCTCGCAGCAGCGCGTCATCCGCGCCGCCCTGGCCAACGCACGGCTGTCGGCGGCGGACATCGACGTGGTGGAGGCGCACGGCACCGGCACCCGGCTGGGCGACCCGATCGAGGCCGGCGCACTGCTGGCGACCTACGGCCAGGAGCGTCCCGAGGGGCGGCCGCTGTGGCTGGGTTCGGTGAAGTCCAACATCGGCCACACGCAGGCCGCGGCGGGCGTCGCGGGCATCATCAAGATGGTCCTGGCCTTGCGGCACGAGCAGTTGCCGCAGACCCTGTACGCCGACGAGCCGTCGTCCCACGTGGACTGGACGGCCGGTGAGGTGCGGCTGCTGACCGAGGCCAGGCCCTGGCAGTCCGACGGCCGGGTGCGCCGTGCCGCCGTCTCGGCGTTCGGGATGAGCGGCACCAACGCGCACGTCATCCTGGAGGAAGCCCCCGCCGCGCCGGACGCCGCCGACGCCCCCGACGACATCGCGGCACCGGACACCGCACCGGCAGCCCCCGTGCTCTCCGGGGCCGGCGCCTGGCTCCTGTCCGGCCGCACCGCGGACGGACTGGCGGCACAGGCCGGGCGGCTGCGCGAATGGGCCCTCGCCCACCCGGAGCTGCAACCGGCCGACGTGGCCTGGTCGTTGGCGGCCACCCGCTCGGTCTTCGAGCACCGGGCCGTGGTGGTCGGTGGTGACAGGACCGATCTGGTGAACGGTCTGGTGAGTCTCGCGTCGGGTACGCCGTCGGGTGCGGTGGTCTCGGCGGTGGCGCGTCCGGACACCCGTCCGGTGTTCGCGTTTGCGGGTCAGGGGTCGCAGTGGGTGGGGATGGGGCGTGAGCTGGCGTCGGTGTCGCCGGTGTTCGCGGCTCGGTTGGCGGAGTGTGCGGCGGCGTTGGCGCCGTATGTGGAGTGGTCTCTGCACGATGTGCTGGCGGGGGCTGAGGGTGCTCCGGCGTTGGAGGCGGCTGATGTGGTGCAGCCGGCGTTGTGGGCGGTGATGGTGTCGCTGGCCGCGGTCTGGGAAGCCGCCGGAGTGTCGCCCGAGGCTGTCGTGGGTCACTCGCAGGGTGAGATCGCGGCGGCCACGGTCGCCGGGATGCTGTCGCTGGAGGACGGTGCCCGTGTGGTGGCGTTGCGGTCGCAGTCGTTGAAGGTGTTGGCGGGTGCGGGCGGGATGCTGTCGGTGAGCAGGTCTGCCGAACAGGTCGAGGAGCGGTTGGCCCGGTTCGGGGAGAGCGTGGCTCTGGCGGCGGTCAATGGGCCTTCGGCGGTGGTGGTGTCGGGTGAGCCCGCAGCTCTGGAGGAGTTGAAGGCGGAGTTCGAGGCCGAGGGCACCCGGGCGCGGATGGTGGCGGTGGATTACGCCTCGCACTCGGCGCAGGTGGACCGCCTGGAGGCGGAGATCACGTCGGTCCTGGCGGGGATCAGTCCGCGTCGGGGCCGGGTCCCCATGGTGTCGGCGATGACCGGGGAGACACTGACCGGTGAGGAGTTGGATGCCGGTTACTGGTTCCGTAGTCTCCGTGCGACGGTCCATTTCGACCGTGCGGTGCGGACGTTGGCGGGGCGCGGCCATCAGCTGTTCGTCGAGGTGACCCCGCACCCGGTCCTGATGGGTGCCATGAACGACACCCTGGAGGACGTGGCCCAGGAGGCGGGCCATGGCGCTGAACCCGCCGCCGTCTGCCCGACGTTGCGACGTGACGACGGCGGTACGGACCGCCTGGTGACCTCGTTCGCCGAGGCGTTCGTCCGCGGCGCCGACGTCGACTGGCGTGCCGTCCTGCCCGCCGGGCAGCAGGTGGAACTTCCCACCTACGCCTTCCGCCGCAGCCGGTTCTGGCCGGAAGGCATCCTGGCGCTGCCCGTGCCCGGTGCCGTGACCGACACGGACGGGACCTCCGCCGAGGTCGACGCTGCCTTCTGGGCGGCCGTCGAGGGCGGCGACCTGGCCCGGCTCGGCGAGACACTGTCGGTGGACGCCGGGCGCCCGTTCCACGAGGTGCTGCCGGCGCTGGCGTCCTGGCGGCGGCGCGAGCAGGACCGTTCCACCACCGCCGGCTGGCGCTACCGGATCACCTGGTCCGCCATCGCCGAACCGGACGCCGGACTGCTGTCCGGCCGGTGGCTGGTGGTGGCTCCGACCGGTGCGGACGGCGGCGCGGCCGAGCAGACCGCGGCCGCGCTCTCCGCGCGCGGCGCCGACGCCGTACTGGTCGAGGTGCCGGCCGGCACCACGGACCGCGACGCGCTGGCCGCCGAGCTCACCGGCCACTCCGAGGCGTCCGCCGTCGCCGGTGTGCTGTCGCTGCTGGCGCTGGACGAGACGCCGCTGCCCGACCACCCGGTGGTGACCGCCGGGGTGGCCGCCAACCTCGCCCTCGTGCAGGCGCTCGGGGACATCGGCATCGAGGCCCCGCTGTGGCTCGCCACCCGCGGCGCCGTGGCGGCCGGCCCGGGGGAGGCGCTGGCCCGCCCGGTGCAGGCGCAGGCATGGGGCTTCGGCCGGGTCGTCGCACTGGAGCAGCCCCAGCGCTGGGGCGGCCTGGTCGACCTGCCGGAGACGGTGGACGAACGGGCCGGTACGCGGCTGGTCGCGGTCCTGGCCGGCTGCGGCGAGAACGAGGTGGCCATCCGGTCCGCCGGGGTACTGGGCCGCAGGATGTCGCGGGTGCCGCGGCGCGAGGTCCGTACGTCCTGGACGCCGAAGGGGACAGTGCTGGTCACCGGCGGCACCGGTGCGATCGCCGGGCACCTGTCGCAGTGGCTGGTCGGCCGGGGCGCCGAACGGATCGTGCTCACGGGCCGCTCCGGCCCCGCGGCCGGCGACGCCGCCGCACGCGCCGCCGAACTGGCCGAGGCCGGCACCCATGTCGACGTCATCTCCTGCGACGTCTCCCGGCGCGCCCCGCTGACCGGCCTGCTCGACTGGATCGGCGGCAGCGGCCCGGCCCTGTCCTCGGTGCTGCACACCGCGGCGGTGCTCGACGACGGCGTGGTGGACCGCCTGACGCCGGCCCGGATGGAAACCGTGCTGGGCGTGAAGGCGCACGGCGCGGAGCTGCTGGACGAGTTGACCGCGGAGCTGGACCTGGACGCGTTCGTGCTGTTCTCCTCGGCGGCCTCCACGCTCGGTGGCCCGGGGCAGGGCAACTACGCCGCCGCGAACGCGTACTTGGACGCGCTGGCGGAGAACCGCCGCTCGCGCGGCCTGGCCGGTCTCTCGGTCGCCTGGGGCCTGTGGGGCGGTGCCGGGCTGGCGCAGTCCAACGAGGCGATCCGGTCCCGCATGCGCCGGATACCGATGCCGCCGATGGACCCGCAGCTCGCCGTCCGGGCGCTCGGCGAGTCCCTGGACGGACCCGAGCCGAACGTCGCCGTCATGGACTTCGACTGGCAGCAGCTGGGCTCCGCACCCGGCTCGGCCGGCGAACTGGAGATGCCGCTGGTCCGCGACATCCCCGAGATCCGCCGGCTGGCCGCCGAGCGCGCCGCCGCGGGGAGCGCCGCCCCCCGCGGCGGCGGCGAGGGCGAACTCGCCGCCCGCGTGGCCGGACTGAGCCGGGCCGAACAGGTCAGGGTGCTGACCGACGCCGTACGCGCCGAGGCCGCCGCCGTGCTCGGGCACGCCTCGGCCGACAGCGTGCAGGCCCGGCAGGCCTTCAAGGACCTGGGCTTCGACTCGCTGACCGCGGTCGAACTGCGCAACCGCCTCGGCGCGGTGACCGGGTTGCGGCTGCCGGCCACCCTGGTCTTCGACCACCCCACCCCGACCGCCCTCGCCGAACGGCTCCGCACCGAGCTCGCTCCCGAGGAGTCGGTGGAAGCACCGCTCCTCACCGAACTCGACCGGCTGGAGGCCGCCTTGCGCTCCGGTCCGGTGGACGCGCCGGTGCGGGAGGAAGCCACCGCCCGGCTGCGGAGGCTGCTGGAACTCGTCGGGGAGCAACCCGGCGACCGCGGCAGGAAGCGGAGCGCGGCCGCCATCGACGACGCCTCGGACGACGAACTCTTCGCCTTCGTCGAGGAATTCGAGTGACACCCGCCCGGCCTTGACCGGCCCCGGCCCGACCGGTCCCGGCCCGCACCCCTCGGGGCGGGCTCACCCCAGAACTCAGCTGAAACGTCATTGTGCAAGGAGCGCACCGTGTCCAACGAAGACAAGCTTCGCAGTTACCTCAAGCGAGCCATCGCGGACGCCCAGGACGCCCGCGGCCGGCTGCGCGAGGTGCAGGAGCAGGCGGCGGAGCCGGTCGCCATCGTGGGCATGGGGTGCCGTTTCCCGGGCGGTGTGAGCAGCCCGGAGGAGTTCTGGCAGCTGCTGTCCTCCGGCGGTGACGCGGTGGGCGGCTTCCCCACCGACCGCGGCTGGGACCTGGAGGGCATCTACGACCCCGACGGCGAGCGCGAGGGCACCTCGTACGTCGCCCAGGGCGCGTTCCTCAAGGGCGTGGCCGACTTCGACCCGGCCTTCTTCGGGATCAGTCCGCGTGAGGCGCTGGCGATGGACCCGCAGCAGCGCCTGCTGCTGGAGACGGCCTGGGAGACGCTGGAGCGCGCGGGCATCGACCCGTCGACCCTGAAGGAGAGCTCGACCGGTGTCTTCGCCGGCGGCTTCGCCTCCGGGTACGGCATCGGCCTCTCCTGGGCGGCCGGGCCGGAGGGCTCGGGTGTCGAGGGCCACCTGATGACGGGCAACGCCACCAGTGTGCTGTCCGGCCGGGTGTCCTACGTCCTGGGTCTGGAGGGGCCCGCGGTGACGGTGGACACGGCGTGCTCGTCGTCGCTGGTGGCGCTCCATCTGGCGGTGCAGGCGCTGCGGTTGGGCGAGTGCTCGCTCGCGCTGGCCGGCGGCGTCACCGTGCTGGTGTCGCCCGGCACGTTCGTGGAGTTCTCCCGGCAGCAGGGCCTGTCGGCGGACGGCCGCTGCCGTGCGTTCTCCGAGGACGCGGACGGCACCGGCTGGGCCGAGGGCGTCGGCATGCTCGCCGTCGAGCGGCTGTCCGACGCCCGCCGCAACGGCCACAAGGTCCTTGCGGTGCTGCGGGGTTCGGCGGTCAACCAGGACGGCGCGTCCAACGGCCTGTCGGCACCGAACGGGCCCTCGCAGCAGCGGGTGATCCGCGCCGCGCTGGCCAACGCACGGCTGTCGGCCGCGGATGTCGACGTGGTCGAGGCGCATGGCACGGGCACCACGCTGGGCGACCCGATCGAGGCGCAGGCGCTACTGGCCACCTACGGCCAGGACCGCCCCGAGGACCGCCCGGTGTGGCTGGGCGCGGTGAAGTCCAACATCGGCCACACCCAGGCCGCCGCCGGTGTCGCCGGCGTCATCAAGATGGTGCTGGCCCTCCAGCACGAGCAGCTTCCGCAGACCCTGCACGCGAGCGAGCCGACATCGCACGTCGACTGGTCCGCGGGTGAGGTGCGGCTGCTGGACGAGCCGGTGGCGTGGCCGGCGGGGGAGCGCCCGCGTCGGGCCGGCGTGTCGGCGTTCGGGATCAGCGGGACGAACGCCCACGTCATCCTGGAGGAGGCCCCCGCCGAGGAACCCGCCGTGGACGGCGAGGAGCCGGACACCGGTGCGGCGCCCGCCGCGACTCCCGTGCTCTCCGGTGCCGGGGCGTGGCTGCTGTCGGGCCGTACCGCGGACGGGTTGGTGGCGCAGGCGGGTCGTCTTCGGGAGTGGGTGGCGGCTCGTCCGGTGGTGGAGCCGGCGGATGTGGCGTGGTCGTTGGCGGCGACGCGTACGGCGTTCGAGCACCGTGCGGTCGTGTTCGGCGGCGATCGTGGGGAGTTGCTGGCGGGGGTCCAGGGGCTGGCTGCGGGTGTGTCGTCGGCTTCGGTGGTTGCCGGGGTGGCGCGGGCGGATGCCCGGGTGGGCCTGGTCTTTGCGGGTCAGGGTGCGCAGTGGGTGGGAATGGGCCGGGAGTTGTATGGGTCCAGTCCGGTGTTCGCCGAGGTCTTCGACCGGGTGTGTGGGCTGCTGGAGTTGGAGTTGGGCGCGGCGGTTCCCGTGCGGGATGTCGTGCTGGGCGTTGAGGGTGTGGACGCGGGCCTGGCGGATCAGACGTTGTACGCGCAGACGGGGTTGTTCGCGTTCGAGGTGGCGTTGGCTGCGGTGTTGGATGCTGCGGGGGTGCGGCCGGATGCGGTGGTGGGGCATTCGGTTGGTGAGGTGGCTGCTGCCTACGTCGCCGGGGTGCTGTCGCTGCCGGACGCGGCCAAGTTGGTGGCGGTACGTGCCCGGTTGATGCAGGAGTTGCCGTCGGGTGGGGCGATGGCGTCGATCAAGGCGCCGGAGGCGGAGGTTGTGGCCTCCTTCGCCGAGGTGACCGGTGAGGTCGCGGTCGCGGCGGTGAACGGCCCGGACTCGGTCGTGGTGTCGGGTGTGGTGGAAGCGGTGGACGCGCTGGTGGAGTTGTGGCGCGAGCGCGGGCATCGGGTGCGGCCGTTGCGGGTGTCGCACGCGTTCCACTCGCCGGCGATGGACCCGGTGTTGGCGGAGCTCGAAGCGGTCGCCGACGGGATCAGGTTCAGTCGTCCGGAGGTGATGTGGGCGGGTGCTCTGACGGGTGAGTTGGTGTCGGAGCCGGCAGCTAGTTACTGGCCCGGGCAGGTGCGGCAGGCGGTGCGTTTCGCCGACGCCGTCGCGTCCCTTGCCAGGGAAGGCGTCTCCGTCTTCCTGGAGGTCGGCCCGGACGGTTCGTTGTCTTCCCTCGGCCCTGACGCTGTGGCCGTCGTGGAGGGTGTGGAGCCTGCGTTCGTGCCGCTCCAGCGTCGTACCGATGAGGGCGTGACCGGCCTGGAGGTCGGGTTGGCCCGTGCGTTCGTCGAGGGTGCTCCGGTGGACTGGAAGCGGGTGCTTCCGCAGGGCGAGGCGGTGGAGCTGCCGACGTATGCCTTCCGCCACCAGCGGTTCTGGCCCGAGGGCGTCGTCTCCCTCGCGCCGCCCGCAGCCGGGGGCGGCGCCGACAGGATCGTGGCCAGCACCGAGGCGGAAGCCGAGTTCTGGGCCGCCGTCGAAGGGGAGGACCTCGCCCGTCTCACCGAGACCCTCGACGTCGACGGCGCCCTCTCCTTCCGGGAGGTGCTGCCGGCCCTGGCGTCCTGGCGGCGCCGGGAGCTGGACCGGTCGCTGACCGCGAACTGGCGTTACCGCACCTCGTGGACGGCTGTCCCGGAACCCGACGCGGCGGTGTTGTCGGGCACGTGGCTGCTCGTGGTGCCGGCCGGCGTTGAGGGCGAGGTGCGGCAGCGGTGCGCCGACGCGCTGGCGGCCCGCGGTGCCGAGGCCGTGGTGGTCGAGGTGCCGTCCGGCACGGTGGACCGCGCTGAACTGACCCTGCTGCTCCGTGAGATGGCTGGTTCGGCGGAGGTCGCCGGGGTGCTGTCGCTGCTCGCGCTGGACGAGGCGCCGTTGCTGGACCGCCCGGCCGTGACCGCCGGACTGGCGGCGACGCTGGCCCTGGTGCAGGGCCTCGGGGACGCGGGCATCGAGGCGCCGCTGTGGCTTGCCACTTCTGGTGCGGTGGCGGCGGGTCCGGGTGAGGTGCTGGCGCATCCGGTGCAGGCGCAGGTGTGGGGTCTGGGCCGGGTCGTGGCTCTGGAACACCCGGACCGCTGGGGCGGGTTGGTGGACCTGCCGGAGTCGCTGGACGAGCGTGCCTCCGCGCGGCTGGCCGGTGTATTGGCCGGCTGCGACGAGAACGAGATGGCCCTCCGGCCCGCGGGACTCCTCGCCCGCCGGCTCGCGCGCGTGACACGGCGTACCGCGGGCGAGGACCGTACGGCCCTCGGCACCACGCTGATCACCGGCGGTACGGGTGCGATCGCCGGACACGTGGCGCGCCGCCTCGCCGGCCGGGGTGCCGAACGGCTGGTGCTGACAAGCCGTTCCGGCGCTTCGGCGCAGGGCGCCGCCGCTCTCGCCGCCGAACTGGCGCAGGCCGGTTCCGCGGTGGAGGTCGTCGCGTGTGACGTGGCCGAACGGGCTCCGCTGGCCGCCCTGTTGGACCGGATCGACGCGACCGGCCCGCGGCTCGCGTCCGTACTGCACACCGCCGCCGTCCTGGACGACGGGATGCTGGACGGCCTCGACGCGTCCCGCCTGGAGACGGTGCTGCGGGTGAAGGCCCAAGGGGCCGCCCTGCTCGCCGAGTTGACCGCCGACCGCGACCTGGAGAGCTTCGTGCTGTTCTCCGCGGCCGCCGCCACGCTCGGCGGACCCGGCCAGGGCAGCTACGCGGCAGCCAACGCCTACCTCGACGCGCTGGCGGAGCACCGCCGCTCCCGCGGCCTGGCCGGCCTGGCCGTGGCCTGGGGGCCCTGGAGCGGCGGCGGCCTCGCGGAGACCGGAGAGGCGGCCCGCGCGCGGATGCGCCAGATGCCGCTGCCCCCGATGGACCCGCAGCTCGCGGCCCGCGCCCTGGACGAGGCGATGGCGGGCTCCGACGCCACGCTGACCGTCATGGACGTCGACTGGGACCGGCTGGGGTCCGACGCGGGCGCCGCCGGCGTGCTGGGACGGCCGCTGCTCCGCGACCTGCCCGACGCCCGCCGCCTGCTCGCGGCCGCGGAGAACATGCTCACCGTGGTCCACGCCGAGGGCGAACTCGCCCGGCAGCTCGCCGGGATGGGCCGCTCCGAGCAGGAACGCGTCCTGACGGACCTCGTACGCGGCGAGGCGGCCGTCGTGCTCGGGCACACCTCGGCCGACGCGGTCGAGGACCGGCGCGCCTTCAAGGACCTCGGCTTCGACTCGCTCACTTCGGTCGAGCTGCGCAACCGCCTCAACGCCGCGACCGGTCTGCGGCTGCCCGCCACCCTCGTCTTCGACTACCCGACCCCCCAGGCGCTCGCCGCCTTCCTACGCGGCGAACTGACCGGCCGCCAGGGCGCTTCCGCCCCCGTGGTCACCGTGGCCGCGGTCGCCGTGGACGAGCCGGTGGCGATCGTCGGCATGGCCTGCCGCTTCCCCGGCGGCGCCGGAACCCCCGAGCAGTTCTGGGACTTCCTCACCTCCGGCGGCGACGCGGTGGGCGCCTTCCCGACCGACCGCGGCTGGGACCTGGAAGGCGTCTTCGACCCGGACGGCGAGCGCGAGGGCACCTCCTACGTCGCCCAGGGCGCGTTCCTGCGCGAAGTGGCCGACTTCGACGCCGACTTCTTCGGGATCAGCCCGCGCGAGGCGCTGGCGATGGACCCGCAGCAGCGGCTCATGCTCGAGACCTCCTGGGAGGCGCTGGAGCGGGCCGGGATCGACCCGGCGAGCCTGCGGGAGAGCGCCACCGGTGTCTTCGCCGGCGGCTTCACCTCCGGTTACAGCTTCGGGCTGGCGCTGGCCAACCAGGGCGACTCCGGCTCCGAGGGGCACTCGCTCACCGGCAACGCCACCAGTGTGCTCTCCGGCCGGGTCTCCTACGCCCTCGGCCTCGAGGGCCCCGCCATGACCATCGACACCGCCTGCTCCTCCTCCCTGGTCGCGCTCCACCTGGCCATCCAGGCGCTGCGCTCCGGCGAGTGCACGCTCGCCCTGGCCGGCGGCGCCACCGTGATGGCCACCCCGGGCACCTTCATCGACTTCTCCCGCCAGCAGGGGCTTTCGGCCGACGGCCGCTGCCGCGCCTTCTCCGAGGACGCGGACGGCACCGGCTGGGCCGAGGGCGCCGGCATCCTCGTGGTCGAGCGGCTGTCGGACGCCCGGCGCAACGGGCACGAGGTCCTCGCGGTGGTGCGGGGTTCGGCGGTCAACCAGGACGGCGCGTCCAACGGTCTCACGGCGCCCAACGGCCCCTCGCAGCAGCGCGTCATCCGGGCGGCCCTCGCGAGCGCCGGGCTGACCGCCGCCGACGTGGACGTCGTCGAGGCACACGGCACCGGCACCAAGCTCGGCGACCCGATCGAGGCCGGCGCGCTGCTGGCGACCTACGGCCAGGAGCGGACCGCGGACCGGCCGCTGTGGCTGGGCTCGGTGAAGTCCAACATCGGCCACACGCAGGCCGCGGCGGGCGTCGCGGGCATCATCAAGATGGTGCTGGCCCTCCGGCACGAGCAGCTGCCGCAGACCCTCCACGCCGACGAGCCGTCCTCGCACGTCGACTGGACGGCCGGCGCGGTCCGGCTGCTGAGCGAGCCGGTGGCATGGCCGACCGGTGAGCAGCCGCGCCGGGCCGGTGTGTCCTCGTTCGGGATGAGCGGGACGAACGCGCACGTCATCCTGGAGGAGGCCCCGGCGCCGGAGCCCGAGGTGGCCGAGTCGGCCGTCGGGCAGCCTGACGGCACGGCGGGCGAGCTGCCGGTGCTGTCGGGCGACGGTGCCTGTGCCGGTGCGTGGCTGGTGTCGGGCCGTTCGGCAGCGGGCCTGGCGGGGCAGGCGGAGCGGTTGCGGGAGTGGGTCGACGGTCGTCCGGGCCTCGAACCGGCGGATGTGGCGTGGTCGTTGGCCGCCACCCGTTCCGCCTTCGAGCACCGGGCCGTGGTCGTGGGTGGTGACCGGACCGCGCTGCTGAGCGGCTTGGAGAGCCTTGCCGCGGGTGTCCCGGCAGGCGCGGTCGCCTCTGGCCGGGCCCGTTCGGCGGCGCGTCCGGTGTTCGCGTTCGCGGGTCAGGGGTCGCAGTGGGTGGGGATGGGGCGTGAACTGGCGTCGGTGTCGCCGGTGTTCGCGGCGCGCCTTGCGGAGTGTGCGGCGGCGTTGGCGCCGTATGTGGAGTGGTCGCTCGATGAGGTGTTGGCGGGTGCGGAAGGTGCCCCGGCGTTGGAGGCGGCTGATGTGGTGCAGCCGGCGTTGTGGGCGGTGATGGTGTCGCTGGCCGCGGTCTGGGAGGCGGCTGGTGTCGTGCCCGAGGCGGTGGTGGGTCACTCGCAGGGTGAGATCGCGGCGGCGACGGTGGCGGGGATGCTGTCGTTGGAGGATGGCGCGCGGGTGGTGGCGTTGCGGTCGCAGTCGCTGAAGGTGTTGGCGGGTGCGGGCGGGATGCTGTCGGTCAGCAAGTCCGCGCCTGAGGTTGAGGAGCGGTTGGCCCGATTCGGGGACACTGTCGCGCTGGCGGCGGTCAATGGGCCCTCGGCGGTGGTGGTGTCGGGTGAGCCCGCAGCCCTGGAGGAGTTGAAGGCGGAGTTCGAGGCCGAGGGTGTCCGGGCGCGGATGGTGGCGGTGGACTACGCCTCCCACTCGGCGCAGGTGGACCGCCTGGAGGACGAGATCACGTCCGTCCTGGCGGGCGTCAACCCCCGTCGCGGCCGGGTCCCCATGGTGTCCGCGATGACCGGCGAGACCCTGACCGGTGAGGAGCTGGATGCCGGGTACTGGTTCCGCAGTCTCCGGGCGACGGTCCACTTCGACCGTGCGGTGCGGACATTGGCGGACCACGGCCATCAGCTCTTCGTCGAGGTGACCCCGCACCCGGTCCTGATGGGTGCCATGAACGACACCCTGGAAGAGGTCGCGCGGGAAGCGGGCCCGGGCGTGGTGCCGGGTGCGGTGTGCGGGACGCTGCGGCGGGACGAGGGCGGCGCCGTACGGCTGCTGACCTCGCTGGCCGAGGCGTACGTCCACGGCGCCGGTGTGGACTGGGAGTCCGTGCTCGCCGCGGGGAAGCGGGTCGAGCTGCCGACGTACGCCTTCCAGCACGAGCGCTTCTGGCCGCAGGGGACGCTGTCCCTGGCGATGTTCACCTCCGGCGGGGACGCGGCGTCCCTGGGCCTGGGCGCGGTGGGCCACCCGCTGCTGGGCGCGGCGGTCGAACTGGCCGGTGGCGCCGGGCTGTTGTGCACGGGCCGGATCTCGCTGCGGACGCACCCGTGGCTGGCCGACCACGCCGTGGGCGGCATTGTGCTGCTGCCCGGCACGGGCTTCGTGGAGCTGGCCGTGCGCGCCGGCGACCAGGTGGGCTGCGGGGTGCTGGAGGAGCTGACGCTCCAGGCGCCGCTGGTGCTGCCGACCGACGGCGGGGTGCGGGTGCAGGTGGTGCTCGCCGAGGCGGACGCCGAGGGCCGCCGTACGGTCGAGGTCTTCTCCCGGCCCGACACCGCCGACTCCGCGGACCCCGCGCAGATCTGGACGCAGCACGCGAGCGGTTCGCTCGCACCCGTCGGCGCGGGCCCGGTGGACGCCGGGACGGCGGACGACTTCGCCGTGTGGCCGCCTTCGGGCGCCGTCGCGCTCGACGTCGACGGCCTCTACACCGAGCTGCTGGCCGACGTGTACGGTCCCGCGTTCCACGGCCTGCGGGCCGCCTGGCGGCGCGGCGAGGACGTCTTCGCCGAGGTGGCGCTGCCCGAGGACGCGGCGCGGGACGCGGCCGCGTTCGGCATCCACCCGGCGCTGCTCGACGCGGCCCTGCACGCCTCGCTCCTGCCGGGCTCGCCCATGACCGGCGGGGCGGAGGACGCCGCCGGGCAGCCGGGCGGGGTCCGGATGCCGTTCGCCTGGACGGGCGTCGAACTCCACGCGACCGGCGCCTCGGTGCTGCGGGCCCGGCTGCGCCAGGGCCCCACGGGCGGACTGGAACTGACCGCCGCGGACCCCCAGGGGGCCCCGGTCGTCACCGTGCAGTCGCTCGTCAGCCGCCCGGTCGCCGCCGACCAGCTCCAGGACGCCGGCCACCCCGCCGGCGACACCCTGTTCGTCGAGGAGTGGGTGCCGCTGACCGAGGGCCCCGCCGTGGACGGCGAGTGGGTGCTCGTCGGCGACGACCGCTTCGACGTGGTCGGGGAACTGCGCGCCGCGGGCGTCCCCGTACGGGTCTTCGCCGCCGTCGCCGAGGTGGCCGCCGCGGTGGAGGCGGGCGATGTCGCGCCGCAGCTGGTGCTGATGTGCGTCGACGGCACCCCGTCCGGCGCCGGCACGGTGCCGGACACGACCCGGCGACTGACCGGCGAGGTCCTGGAACTGGCCCAGGAGTGGCTGGCCGCGCCGCGCCTGGAGTCCGTGCCGCTGGCCGTGGTGACCCGCGGCGCCGTGGCCGCCGCGGACGGCGCACCCGTGGTGGACCTCGCGGCGGCCGCGGCACGCGGTCTGCTGTCCTCGGCGCAGTCGGAGAACCCCGGCCGGCTGCTCCTGGTGGACCTGCCCGCCGACGAGGACGCCCCCACCGGTCAACTCGCCGCCCTGCCGCGGTTCCTCGCCACCGGCGAGCCCGAGCTGACCCTCCGCGGCCGGACCGCGTACGGGCGCCGGCTGAACCGTCCGTCTGGTGCCGGGACAGCGGTTGAACAAGCCGCTGACCTCGCCGATCACGCCGATCACGCCGACCTTGCCGACAGCGGCCCGCGCACCCTGCTGGTGACCGGCGGCACCGGCACCCTCGGCGGCCTGGTGGCCCGTCACATGGTGGTCACCGGGCGGGCCCGCGCGGTGGTGCTGACCAGCCGGTCGGGACCGGCGGCCGCGGGCGTCGCGGTGCTGGCCGCGGAACTGGCCGCCCTCGGCGCGCGGGTCAGCGTCGTGGCGTGCGACGTGGCGGACCGCGACGCGCTGGCCGCGCTGCTGGCGGGCATCCCCGCCGACTGCCCGCTGGGCTCGGTCGTCCACGCCGCCGGCATCATCGACGACGGCGTGATCGGCACCCTCACCCCGCAGCGGCTGGCCGCGGTGCTGCGGCCGAAGGCGGACGCCGCCTGGCACCTGCACGAACTCACCCGGGACAGCGACCTGGAGCACTTCGTCCTGTTCTCCTCGGCCGCCGCCCCGCTCGGCGCCCCCGGACAGGGCAACTACGTCGCCGCCAACGCCTTCCTGGACGCCCTTGCCCGGCACCGCCGGGCCGCCGGCCTGGCCGGACTCTCCCTGGCGTGGGGCCCGTGGGTGCACGAAGCGGGTATCGGCCGCGACCTGGGCGAGCAACTCCTCTCCCGCATCACCCGCTCCGGACTCACCGCCCTCGGTGCCGACGAGGGCCTGGCCGTCCTGGACACCGCGCTGGAGCGCAGCGCGACCCGCGGCGAGGGCGCCCTCGTGCCGGCCCGGCTCGACGTCGCCGGCCTGCGCGCGCAGGCCGCGCGCAGCGGTGAGGTCCCGCCGCTGTGGCGGCGGCTGGCCGGCACCCCCGGCCGCCGCACCGCCGCCGCGGCGGCCGGCGGCACCGACGCCGCGCAGGCGCTGCGCCGCCGGCTCGCCGGCCGCACCGGCCAGGAACGCGACCGGATGCTGCTGGAACTGGTGCGCACGCTGGTCGCCGCGGTGCTCGGCCACGCCTCCGTCGACGCGGTCGAGCCCGCGCGGGCCTTCACCGACCTCGGCTTCGACTCGCTCACCGGGGTCGAACTGCGCAACCGGCTGCGGACCGAGACCGGTCTGCGGCTGCCCGCCACCCTCGTCTTCGACTACCCGACGCCCGTGGCCCTGGCCGCGCTGCTCGGCGACGAACTCGCGGGCGAGGCGCCCGCCGCGGCCGGACCCGCCCTGCCCTCCGGCACGGCGGTCGACGAGCCGATCGCCGTCGTCGGCATGGCCTGCCGCTTCCCGGGCGGCGCCACCGGCCCCGAGGAGCTGTGGGAGCTGCTGGCCGGCGGCACCGACGCGATCGGGACCTTCCCGGCCGACCGCGGCTGGGACCTCGACGCGGTCTACCACCCGGACATGGGCCACCCCGGCACCTCCTACACCTGCGAGGGCGGCTTCGTCCTGGACGCCGGCGCCTTCGACCCGGCCTTCTTCGGGATCAGCCCGCGTGAGGCACTGGCCATGGACCCGCAGCAGCGGCTGCTGCTCGCGACGTCCTGGGAGGCATTCGAACGGGCCGGCATCGACCCGGCGACCCTGCGCGGCAGCCAGACCGGCGCCTTCGTCGGCGGCTACGGCTCCGGCTACGCCGAGGCCAGCCTCGAGAGCGCCACGGACTTCGACGGCGTCGACGGGCACCTGGCGACGGGCAACGCGACCAGCGTGCTGTCCGGCCGCCTCTCCTACACCCTCGGCCTCGAAGGCCCCGCGGTGACCATGGACACGGCGTGCTCCTCGTCCCTGGTGGCGCTGCACCTGGCCGCGCAGGCCCTGCGCTCCGGCGAGTGCACGCTCTCCCTGGCCGGCGGTGCCACCGTGATGGCCACCCCCGACGCCTTCGTGGGCTTCTCCCAGGCCCGCGGCCTGGCGGCCGACGGGCGCTCCAAGGCGTTCGGCGCCGGTGCCGACGGCATGGGCATGGCCGAAGGCGTCGGCATGCTCGTCCTGGAGCGGCTGTCGGACGCGCGGCGCAACGGCCACAAGGTCCTTGCGGTGGTGCGGGGTTCGGCGATCAACCAGGACGGCGCGTCCAACGGCCTGACGGCTCCCAACGGTCCGTCGCAGCAGCGGGTGATCCGCGCCGCCCTGGCCAGCGCGCGGCTGTCGGCCGCCGACGTGGACGTGGTGGAGGCCCACGGCACCGGCACCCGGCTCGGCGACCCCATCGAGGCGCAGGCGCTGCTGGCCACCTACGGCCAGGACCGTCCCGCGGACCGCCCGGTGCTGCTGGGTTCGGTGAAGTCCAACATCGGCCACACGCAGGCCGCGGCCGGTGTCGCCGGCGTGATCAAGATGGTGCTGGCGCTCCAGCACGAGCAGCTCCCGCAGACCCTCTACGCCGACGAGCCCTCCCCGCACATCGACTGGTCCGCGGGACAGGTGCGCCTGCTGACCGAGTCCGTGCCGTGGCCCGCCGGCGAGCGGCCGCGCCGGGCCGGTGTGTCCTCCTTCGGCATGAGCGGCACCAACGCCCACGTCATCCTCGAGGAGGCACCCGCCGCCGACGCCGCCCCCGAACCCCCACGGACGCGGACCGCGCCCCCGCTGGTGTCCGGTGCCGACGCGTGGCTGGTGTCGGGCCGGTCCGCGGAGGCGCTGGTGGCGCAGGCCGGGCGGCTGCGGGAGTGGGTGGCCGGGCGTCCGGGTCTTGAGCCGGCGGATGTGGCGTGGTCGTTGGCGGTGACGCGTTCTGCTTTCGAGCACCGGGCGGTGGTGGTCGGTGGTGATCGGGCCGCGTTGGTGGGCGGGTTGGAGAGTTTGGCGGCGGGTGTGCCGTCGGGTGCGGTGGTGTCGGGTACGGCGCGTGCCGTGGGGCGTCCGGTGTTCGTCTTCCCGGGTCAGGGGTCGCAGTGGGTGGGGATGGGGCGTGATCTGGCGTCGGTGTCGCCGGTGTTCGCGGCTCGGTTGGCGGAGTGTGCGGCGGCTTTGGCGCCGTATGTGGAGTGGTCGCTGCATGAGGTGTTGGCGGGGGCTGAGGGTGCTCCGGCGTTGGAGGCGGCTGATGTGGTGCAGCCGGCGTTGTGGGCGGTGATGGTGTCTTTGGCGGCGGTGTGGGAGGCGGCTGGTGTCGCGCCCGAGGCTGTCGTGGGGCATTCGCAGGGTGAGATCGCGGCGGCGACGGTGGCGGGGATGCTGTCGCTGGAGGATGGCGCGCGGGTGGTGGCGTTGCGGTCGCAGTCGTTGAAGGTGTTGGCGGGTGCGGGCGGGATGCTGTCGGTGAGCAAGTCCGCGCCTGAGGTTGAGGAGCGGTTGGCCCGGTTCGGGGACACCGTGGCTCTGGCGGCGGTCAATGGTCCGTCGGCGGTGGTGGTGTCGGGTGAGCCCGCAGCTCTGGAGGAGTTGAAGGCGGAGTTCGAGGCCGAGGGCACCCGGGCGCGGATGGTGGCGGTGGACTACGCCTCCCATTCGGCGCAGGTGGATCGCCTGGAGGCGGAGATCACGTCGGTTCTGGCGGGGATCAGTCCGCGTCGGGGCCGGGTGCCGATGGTGTCGGCGATGACCGGCGAGACCCTGACGGGTGAGGAGTTGGACGCGGGGTACTGGTTCCGGAGTCTTCGGGCGACGGTGCACTTCGACCGTGCGGTGCGGATTCTGGCGGGTGAGGGTCAGCGGGTCTTCGTGGAGGTGTCGCCGCATCCGGTGTTGTTGGGTGCGATGACGGAGTCGTTGGAGGAGGTTGCTCAGGAGGCTGGTCCGGGTGCGGTGCCGGCGTCGCTGTGTGGGACGTTGCGCCGGGACGACGGTGGTGCGGGGCGGGTGCTGACGTCGCTGGCCGAGGCGTACGTCCACGGCGCCCCGGTGGACTGGACGGCCGTCCTGCCCGTGGCCGGGACGGTCGAGCTGCCGACGTACGCCTTCCGGAACCGGCGGTTCTGGCCCGACAGCCTTCCCGTCGCGGAAGCGGGCCCGAAGTCGACGGGGAGCGACGCGAGTTCCGAGGTGGAGGCCGAGTTCTGGGCCGCCGTCGAGGGCGGGGACCTCAACCTGCTCGACGAGACGCTGGTACTCGACGGCGGCCGTCCGATCAGCGAGGTGCTGCCGGCCCTGGCGTCCTGGCGGCGCCGTGAACTGGACCGTACGGTGGCCGCCGGCTGGCGCTACCGCACCGGATGGACCCCCGTCGCTGAGCCCGATGCGGCGGTGTTGTCGGCCACGTGGCTGCTCGTGGTGCCGGCCGGCGTCGAGGGCGAGGTGCGGCAGCGGTGCGCCGACGCGCTGGCGGCCCGCGGCGCGCAGGTCGAGGTGGTCGAGGTGCCGTCCGGGGTCGTGGAGCGCGCCGAACTGGCGGCGCTGCTGGGCGAGATGGCGGGCGCGGCGGAGGTCGCCGGGGTGCTGTCGCTGTTGGCGTTGGACGAGGCGCCGTTGGCGGAGTTCCCGGCGGTGAGCGCCGGGCTGGCGGCGACGTTGGGGTTGGTGCAGGGGCTCGGTGATGCCGGGGTCGGGGCGCCGTTGTGGGTGGCGACGTGCGGTGCGGTGGCGGCCGGTCCGGGTGAGGTGCTGGCCCACCCGGTGCAGGCGCAGGTGTGGGGTCTGGGTCGGGTGGTCGGTATGGAGCATCCGGAGCGGTGGGGTGGGTTGGTGGACCTGCCGGTGGAGTTGGGTGATCGGGCGGGTGTGCGGCTGGCGGGGGTGCTGGCCGGTTGTGACGAGAACGAGGTGGCCATCCGTACGGCCGGCGTCCTGGGCCGGCGGATGTCGCGGGTGCCGCGGCGCGAGACCCGTACCCCTTGGACACCGCGCGGGACCGCGCTGATCACCGGCGGCACCGGCGCGATCGCCGGACACGTCGCGCGCTGGCTCGCCGACCGGGGCGCCGAACGCCTCGTCCTGGCGGGCCGTTCCGGCCCGGCCGCCGAGGGGATCGCGGCACGCGCCGCCGAACTGGCCGCCGCCGGCACCCGGGTCGACGTCGTGTCCTGCGACGTGAGCGACCGGCTGCCGCTGTCCGGGCTGCTGGAGTGGACCGGGCGCAGCGGCTCCGCGCTCTCCGCCGTCCTGCACACCGCCGCCGTCCTGGACGACGGGATGCTGGACGGCATGCGGCCGGCGCGGCTCCAGACCGCACTGGAGGTGAAGGCACACGGCGCGGCGCTGCTGGACGAACTCACCGCCGACCTGGACCTGGACGCCTTCGTCCTGTTCTCCTCCGCCGCCTCCACCCTGGGCTCCGCGGGCCAGGGCAACTACGCTGCGGCGAACGCCTACTTGGACGCCCTGGCGGAGCACCGCCGCTCCCGCGGCCTGGCCGGTCTGGCCGTGGCCTGGGGGCTGTGGGGCGGTGCCGGGCTGGCGCAGTCCAACGAGGCGATCCGCTCCCGTATGCGCCGGCTCCCCATGCCGCCGATGGACCCGCAGCTCGCCGTCCGCGCACTGGCCGAGTCGCTGGCGGGCCCCGAGCCCGTCGTGACCGTCATGGACGTCGACTGGCAGCAACTGGCCGCCGGCTCCGGCGCCGTCGACCTGGCCGACCAGCCGCTCGTGCGCGACCTCCCGGAGGTCCGCGCGCTGGCCGCCGTCGGCCTGACCGCCGGCACCGCCCCGGCGGGCGGCGCCGAGGGCGAACTCGCCCGCCGCGTCACCGGACTGGCACCGGCCGAGCAGGAGCGCGTGCTGACGGACGTGGTCCGCGCCGAGGCCGCCGCCGTACTGGGGCACTCCGCGGCGGACGGCGTGCAGGCCCGGCAGGTCTTCCGCGACCTGGGCTTCGACTCGCTGACCGCGGTCGAGCTGCGCAACCGCCTCAACAAGGCCAGCGGACTGCGCCTGCCCGCCACCCTTGTCTTCGACTACCCGACCCCGGTGGAGCTGGCCGCCTTCCTGCGCGACGAACTGGTCGGCCGGCAACTGGA
>NZ_JBYIRL010000067.1:0-30849 GCF_057708125.1 Actinacidiphila sp. bgisy145 | reverse complement strand
CCGCGCTGGAACACCTCGGGCATCCCCTTACACACCCTCTCCTCCCCCCCCCCCCCCCCCCCCCTCCCCCCCCCCCCCCCCCCCCCCCCCCCGGTGCAGCACGCCGTGATGGCCGGGGACGAGGTGACCGGCGCGTCCACCTTCCTCATCGAACAGGGCCTGGACTCCGGGCCGGTGTACGGCGTCGTCACCGAGGAGATCCGGCCGAAGGACACCAGCGGCGACCTGCTCGGGCGGCTCGCGCACAGCGGCGCGCGGCTGCTGGTCGCCACGATGGACGGCATCGAGCAGGGCGATCTCGTCGGGCGCCCCCAGCCCGCCGACGGCGTGACCGTCGCGCCCAAGATCACGGTGGAGGACGCGGCCGTCGACTGGAGTGCGCCCGCGCTGCGCGTCGACCGGCTGATCCGCGGCTGCACGCCCGCGCCCGGGGCGTGGACGCTGCTCGGCGGCGAACGGGTCAAGCTCGGGCCCGTCGTGCCCGCCCCCGACGCCGAAGGGCTCGCGCCCGACGCCCAAGGGCTCGCGCCCGGCGAGATCGGGGTGACCAAGAAGGCCGTGTACGTCGGTACCGGAAGCCACCCGGTCCGCCTCGGCGACGTCCAGGCGGTCGGCAAGCGCGCCATGGCCGCCGCCGACTGGGCCCGGGGCACCCGGATCGAACCCGGCACCCGGTTCGGCGGGTGACGCGGGGCCACCCGGCGCCCCCGACCGACCGCGGCTCCTCCCGCCGTACCCTTGGCGGCGAGCCGTACGTTCGTATGAGGAAAACCGGAGCACCTTTGAAGAGCACGCAGGGCAAGCCGTACCGCCGTCCGCAGAAGGACCCGGTGCGGGTGTTGGCGTTCGAGGCGCTGCGGGCGGTGGGGGAGCGGGACGCCTACGCGAACCTGGTGCTGCCGGGCCTGCTGCGCGCCGCGGAGCAGGAAGCGGCGAAGAAGGGCCGCACCTTCGACCGCCGGGACGCGGCCCTGGCGACGGAGCTGGTGTACGGCACCCTGCGCCACCAGGGCACGTACGACGCGGTGATCGCGGCCTGCGTGGACCGGCCGCTGCGGGAGGTGGACCCTCCGGTCCTGGACGTCCTGGCGCTGGGCGCCCACCAGTTGCTGGCCACCCGCATCCCCGCGCACGCCGCGGTCTCGGCGACCGTGGAGCTGGCCCGGGTGGTGCTCGGCGACGGCCGGGCCCGGTTCGTGAACGCGGTGCTGCGCCGGGTCGCCGCGCAGGATCTGGACGCGTGGCTGGCGCAGGTCGCCCCGCCCTACGACGAGGACCCCGAGGACCACCTCGCCGTGGTGTACTCCCACCCGCGCTGGGTGGTCTCCGCGCTGTGGGACGCGCTCGGCGGCGGCCGGGCCGGCATCGAGGAGCTGCTCGCGGCCGACAACGAGCGGCCCGAGGTCACCTTGGTGGCCCGGCCCGGCCGCAGTTCGCCCGAGCAGATCGCGCGGTCGCTGCCGCCGGAGGCCACCGCGCCGGGCCGCTGGTCGCCGTACGCGGTGCGGCTCGCCGAGGGCGGCGACCCGGCCGCGGTGCCGGCCGTGCACGACGGCGACGCCGGTGTGCAGGACGAGGGCAGCCAGCTGGTCGCCGCGGCACTCGCCGCGGCCCCGCTCGAGGGCCCCGACACGCGCTGGCTGGACGGCTGCGCGGGCCCCGGCGGGAAGGCGGCGCTGCTCGCGGCGCTGGCCGCCGGGCGCGGCGCGCACCTGGTCGCCGCCGAGAAGCAGCCGCACCGGGCCCGGCTGGTGGGCCGCGCCCTGCACGGCAACCCGGGCCCCTACCAGGTGGTGGTCGCCGACGGGACCCGCCCGGTGTGGCGGCCCGGCTCCTTCGACCGGGTGCTGGTCGACGTGCCCTGCACCGGACTCGGCGCGCTGCGGCGCCGCCCGGAGGCGCGCTGGCGGCGCCGCGCGGAGGACGTCGGCGGCTTCGGCCCGCTGCAACGCGCCCTGCTCACCGAGGCGTTGACAGCGGTACGGCCCGGCGGGGTGGTCGGCTACGCGACCTGCTCCCCGCACCTGGCCGAGACCCGCGCGGTCGTCGACGACGTGCTGCGCTCACCGCACGCGCCCGCCGCCGAGCAGATCGACGCCCGCCCGCTGCTGCCGGGCGTGCCCGCGCTCGGCGACGGCCCCGACGTCCAGCTGTGGCCGCACCTGCACGGCACGGACGCGATGTACCTCGCGCTGCTGCGCCGCCGCTGACGGCGCGGTGCCGTGCGGCCCCGGGCGGAACCGGGGCCGTACGGCCGGCAGGCGCGGGTCAGAGCAGGCTCCACTGCTGGTTGGCGCCGCCGTTGCAGGTCCACAGCTCCAGCCCGGTGCCGTTGGCGTTGCCCGCGGGCTGGTCGCCGCCGGTGACGTCGAGGCACAGGCCGGACTGGACCCCGGTGACGGTGCCGTCCGCGTTGAGCCGCCACTGCTGGTTGGCGCCGCCGTTGCAGGTCCACAGCTCGACCTTGGTGCCGGCCGCGGTCCGGTTGTCGTAGGCGTCCAGGCACGCGGTCCCGCCGTACAGCCGCAGTTCGCCGGCCGAGGTGAGGGTGACCGCCTGGTTGGCGCCGCCGTCGCAGTCCCAGATCTCGATCGGTGTGCCGTCGGCGGTCTCGTTGTCATAGGCGTCCAGGCAGCGCTTCGAGGACGCCCCGCGCAGCGGATGGGTGGTGCCGACGCTGCTGCCGCTGCCGGGGGAGACCCGGAACATCACGGTGCCGTGCCCGGGCACGGCAGCCGAGATCGCGCCGCTGGTGGTGCTGACCTCGTTCGTCCACAGGTTCGTCAGCTTGTACGACGACGCGGACGGTGCGGCGACCGCGGCGGCGGTGGTGCTGATGGTGGCGGCCGAGGAGTTCTCGTTGAACAGCGCCACCGACACGTCGCCGTTGGACAGCGGCTTGGTGAGCACGTCGAGGCCGCCGGCGGACGACACCTCGGTGCCCTGCTTGCCTAGCGCGTCCTGGTCGACGGCGATCACCGACGTGTTGCCGTACAGCGACAGCGTGGCCGGGGTGGCCGCGCGCAGGTCGGTGCCGGCGATCAGCGGCGCGGCCATCTCCGCCCACAGGCTGAACTCGCTGCGGTCCTCGGTGAAGGACATGCCGTTGCCGACCTCCAGCATGTCCGGGTCGTTCCAGGCGCCGGGACCCGCGTACTGCGCGAGTTGCACATTGGTGTGGAAGATCGACAGCATCGAGGAGAAGGAGGCGTTGATGTCGCCGGTGGTGCGCCACAGGTTGCCGGTGCCGGCGCCCCACGTCCACACGCTGTCCTCGCCCCACTCGCACATGCTGAAGACGATCGGCCGCCCGGTCGCCGCCAGCGCGTCCCGCATCGCGTCGTAGCGCTGCTGCCAGGGCACGCCCTGGTTGTTGCAGTTGTCGTACTTCAGGTAGTCCACCCCCCACGACGCGAAGCTCGCCGCGTCCTGCTGCTCGTGGTCGAGGCTGCCGGGGTAGCCCGCGCAGGTGGCGGTGCCGGCGCTCTCGTAGATGCCGAGCCTCAGGCCCTTGGCGTGGACGTACGCGGCGGTGCCGCTGATCCCGTCGGGGAACTTCGCCGGGTCGGGCACGAGGTTGCCGCTGGCGTCGCGGCTCTTGGTCATCCAGCAGTCGTCGATGTTGACGTAGGAGTACCCGTCGTCCTTCAGGCCGGAGGAGACCAGGTAGTCGGCGGTCTGCTCGATCAGCTGCTCGCTGACGTCGCAGCCGAACGCGTTCCAGTCGTTGAAGCCCATCGGGGGCGTGCGGGCCAGGCCGTTGTCCAGGGCGTGCGCGCGGGGCGACGAGCCGAACAGGACCAGCAAGGAGAGCATCAGCAGCGCCGCGAGGGCCGCGGCCAGCGGCCGGCGGGCCCGGCGGACGGCTCCGGGCGGCGCCGCCGGGAGGTGCGAGGGTGCCGGTGCCGGTGCCGGTGCCGGTGCCGGTGCCGGTGCCGGTGCCGGTAAGGGTGCGGTCGGACGCATCGTGCCGTCTCCTTCGTGGGGGGAGGGGCGCACGGCGCCGCGACGGGGCGCGCAGCGGCCGGCGCCCACCGTCGCGTGTGGCGAATTGGCCGACGGTGTCGGAAGTTGGCACGACGAAGTGTCGGCTTGTGTTGATATCCCGTCAAGAGGCCCGGCGCGAGGCCCGTCAAGCAGCCTGGCGGGTGCGGCATGACCGGGGTTACCGCGAGTAGAGTCGGGCGGCGCGGCGGTACCGTGCGCCGTGCGCGGCGCCGCGGCGGCGGCCCGCCGTACGGGCCGGCGCCGGATCTGGTTTGCTTGGGAACCATGACCGCGCAGATCAACCCCAGTATCCTGTCCGCCGACTTCGCCCGGCTCGCCGAGGCGGCCGACGCGGCCAAGGGCGCCGACTGGCTCCACGTCGACGTGATGGACAACCACTTCGTGCCGAACCTGACGCTGGGCGTGCCGGTGGTCGAAGCGCTGGGCCGCGCCACGGACATCCCGCTCGACTGCCACCTGATGATCGACCAGCCCGACCGCTGGGCGCCCGCCTACGTGGAGGCCGGCGCCGGCTCGGTCACCTTCCACGCGGAGGCCGCCGCCGCGCCGGTCCGGCTGGCCCGCGAGATCCGGGCCAAGGGCGCCCGCGCCTCGATGGCGCTCAAGCCCGCCACCCCGATCGAGCCGTACGAGGACCTGCTGCCAGAACTGGACATGCTGCTGGTGATGACGGTCGAACCCGGCTTCGGCGGGCAGGCGTTCCTCGACATCATGCTGCCCAAGATCCGCCGCACCCGGGCGCTGATCGACAAGTACGGCCTCCAGATGTGGCTCCAGGTCGACGGCGGTGTCTCACCCGCGACGATCGAGCGCTGCGCCGAGGCCGGCGCCGACGTTTTCGTGGCGGGCTCCGCCGTCTACGGCGCGGACGACCCGGCCGGCGCGATCCGCGCGCTGCGCGAGCAGGCCGACGCGGTCGCCGCGCGCTGACCAGCGCTCCTGTCCGGCGGACCGGCGCGGGTGCCGCTCCGCGACACGCGCGCCGGGCGGGGAACACCGGCCGAACGGCCGCCGAACGGCAGTCGAAGATCGCCGCCGGCCGCCGGATCGCCGGGGCCTGCTTGCCGCCTACGCGCCCGTAACCCCCGAAGTCTGGGAGGATGGCAGCGGAGCTGATCATATGGGTGACTGGGGAGAAGCGACGTGAGCACAGGCCGCGCACAGGTGCGCATGGGCCCGGGCGAGATGGTCCAGGCGGCGGCGATGGCACGTCGCTTCTACCTCGAGGGCAAGTCCAAGATCCAGATCGCCGAGGAGTTCGGGGTCAGCCGGTTCAAGGTGGCCCGGGTGCTGGAGACCGCGCTCGAACGCGACCTGGTGCGGATCGAGATCAGAGTGCCCGCGGAACTGGACGCCGAGCGCTCCGACGCGCTGCGCGCCCACTACGGCCTGCGGCACGCGGTCGTGGTCGAGACCCCCGCGGACCAGGCCGACGCGCCCGACCCGGAGAACCTCGGCGCGGTCGCCGCGGACCTGCTCGGCGAACTCGTCAGCGACGGCGACGTGCTCGGCCTGGCCTGGGGCCGCTCCATCATCACCATGGCCAACGCGCTGGACCGGCTCGCGCCGTGCACCGTCGTGCAGCTCACCGGGGTGTACGACGTCGGCACCGCCGAGCGCGGCTCCGTCGAGGCGGTGCGCACCGCCGCGGCCGTCTCCGGCGGCGAGGCCCACCCGCTGTACGCGCCCATGGTGCTCGCCGACTCCGCCACTGCGTCCGCGTTGCGCGCGCAGAGCCAGATCGCGGCCGCGATGAGCTACTTCGAGAAGGTCACGGTGGCCGTGGTCTCGGTCGGCTCGTGGGAGAGCGGGATCTCCACGGTGTACGACGCCGTGTCCGACGCCGAGCGCGCGCACTACGCCAGCCTCGGGGTGGCCGCGGAGATGTCCTCCCACCTGTTCGACGCCCACGGGCGGCGGGTCGGGCGGGACCTGCGGGAGCGGTGCATCACGATCGACGCGGATCGGCTGCGCCGCATTCCGGAAGTGCTCGCCATCGCCGGGGGGAAGCGGAAGGCCGAGGCGATCAACGCGGTGCTGCGGTCCGGGCTGGTCACGAGCCTGGTGACGGACACGGCCGCGGCGGACCATCTGCTGCATTCCACCGGGCCGATGGTGCGGCCCGCGCTGGATCGGGCCGACCCGGACGGGTCCCTGGCCGGGGGCTGAGCCGCGACGTCGGGCGCCGCCGGCCGTCAGGGCGGTGGTCCTGCGGCCGCGCGCCGTGGTGGTGGGCGGTTGTGTGCCGGCTGCCGGGCCGGTGGTGGGCTGGTCGCGCAGTTCCTCGCGCCCCTGGGGCCACGCGCCGTCGGGGCGGGGGTCCTGCGGCCGCGCGCCGTGGTGGTGGGCGGTTGTGTGCCGGCAGTCAGTCGAGGGTGATGGTGAGCTCGGTGTCGGTGTGGCGCCAGAAGAGCTCGGCGTCGTGGAGGATGTCCTTGACGATGCGCCAGTCGCGGGGGAGGCGGTCGGCGAAGTCGTGCCAGTTGCGGACGTGGAGGCGGCGGCCGCCGGGCTCGACCGGCCACCAGGACAGGTCGGTGAGGCAGTCCGCGAGCGCGTCCCAGTTGCGGCCGAACCAGTCGGGCAGCCGGAGGTCCGCGGAGACCCGGTCCATGAACTCCTGCCGGTCGCCGACGCCGGCCAGATCGAGCACGAGCATGCGCCGATGCTGTCACAGCATGTCGCAATGTGCCCGACAAGCCCCCTGGTCGCGCCGTGTCCCCCGGGCCCTGCCGCTGCGGCCTGTGGCATGTCTGTGACAGGGACGGGACGGTTCGCGGGTCTCGCCGACCCTACGATCTTGGCCATGAAACTCGGGGGACTGACACGCGTGCACGGCCACAGCCATCTCCACCACTACGGCCACAGCAGCGGCGGGGGTTCGGGGAGCCTGCCGATGCCGGTGGTCGTGGTGCTGGTGGTCCTGGTCGTCGTCGTGCTCGTGGTGGTCGCGGTCAAGCGCCGCAGCGGCGACTCGTAACGGGAGCAGGTGATTGGAGGATCATACGAAACGCGGGCGGGGCGGGGTACGCCGAACCGACGAAGAGCGCGCCGAAGGCCGCCGTGACCAGCGGACTTCGGGGAGGATGGGCCGAGGAGCCGCAGCCGGACGCTGATCCGGCCCGCGCCGACTCCCCGCCCGCCCCCAGTTGAACCCGCAGGTGAGAGAGTCGGTATGCGTTTCCTCAACGATGCCCAGCCCCCGTACGACCTGACGTACGACGATGTCTTCATGGTGCCCGGGCGCAGTGCCGTGGGCTCCCGGCAGGCGGTGGACCTCCGCTCGCCCGACGGCAGCGGCACCACGATCCCGCTGGTCGTGGCGAACATGACCGCGATCGCCGGGCGCCGGATGGCGGAGACCGTCGCCCGCCGCGGCGGCCTGGTCGTCATCCCGCAGGACATCCCGATCGACGTGGTCACCGAGGTCATCGGCTGGATCAAGCAGCGCCACCTGGTGCTGGACACCCCGATCACGCTGGCCCCCTCGCAGACCGTCGCCGACGCGCTGTCGCTGCTGCCCAAGCGGGCGCACGGCGCCGGGGTCGTGGTGGCCGACGGCCGCCCGGTCGGCGTGGTCACCGAAGCCGACCTGACCGGCGTGGACCGCTTCACCCAGCTGTCCGAGGTGATGTCCCGCGAGCTGCTGGTGCTCGACGCGGACATGGACCCGCGCGACGCCTTCAACCAGCTGGACGCCGCCCACCGCAGGCTCGCCCCCGCGGTGGACGCCGACGGGCGGCTGGCCGGCATCCTCACCCGTACCGGCGCGCTGCGCGCCACGCTGTACGACCCGGCGGTCGACGCGCGCGGGCGGCTGCGGATCGCCGCGGCCGTCGGCATCAACGGCGACGTGGCGGGCAAGGCGAAGCAGCTGCTCGACGCGGGCGTGGACACGCTCGTGGTCGACACCGCGCACGGCCACCAGGAGTCGATGCTCGCCGCGGTCCGCGCGGTGCGCGCGCTGGACCCGGCGGTGCCGGTGGTGGCGGGCAACGTGGTCGCCGCCGACGGGGTGCGCGACCTGGTCGAGGCCGGCGCGGACATCGTCAAGGTCGGGGTCGGCCCCGGCGCGATGTGCACCACCCGCATGATGACCGGCGTGGGGCGGCCGCAGTTCTCGGCGGTGCTGGAGTGCGCGGCCGAGGCACGGCGGCTGGGCCGGCACGTGTGGGCGGACGGCGGCGTGCGCCACCCGCGGGACGTCGCCATGGCGCTGGCGGCCGGCGCGTCGAACGTGATGATCGGCTCCTGGTTCGCCGGGACCCACGAGTCCCCGGGCGACCTCCAGCAGGCGGCGGACGGCCGGCTGTACAAGGAGTCGTTCGGCATGGCCTCCGCCCGCGCGGTGCGCAACCGCACCAGCGAGGAGTCGGCGTACGACCGGGCGCGCAAGGCGCTGTTCGAGGAGGGGATCTCCACCTCGCGGATGTTCCTGGACCCGGTGCGGCCCGGCGTGGAGGACCTGATCGACTCGATCGTGGCCGGGGTGCGCAGCTCCTGCACGTACGCGGGCGCGGCCTCGCTGGCGGAGTTCGCCGAGCGCGCGGTCGTCGGGGTGCAGAGCGCGGCCGGCTACGCGGAGGGCCAGCCACTGTACGCGAGCTGGTCGTAGCCGTAGCCGTAGCCGTCGCGGGTGGGGTCGGGCGCCGCGCGTGCGAGACTCCCGCTGTGGCGCTCAATGAGATCGACGAACGGATCGTGCACGCCCTGGCCGAGGACGCGCGGCGCTCGTACGCGGACATCGGGTCGCAGGTGGGCCTGTCCGCGCCCGCGGTCAAGCGGCGGGTGGACCGGCTGCTGGCGGCGGGCGCGATCACCGGCTTCACCGTACGGGTGGACCCCGCGGCGCTCGGCTGGCAGACCGAGGCGCTGGTGGAGCTGTACTGCCGGCACAACACCTCGCCCGCGGACATCCGGCGGGGGCTGGCGCACTATCCGGAGGTAGCGTCCGCGTCGACCGTGACCGGCGACGCGGACGCGGTGGTGCAGGTGTTCGCCTCGGATGTGCGCCACTTCGAGCAGGTGCTGGAGCGGATCGCGGGGGAGCCGTTCGTCAGCCGGACCCGCTCGGTGCTGGTGCTTTCCCCGCTGCTGCGCCGCTACGGTGCGGCGGGCCCGTCGTGACTTCCGACCCGGGCGATATGTCCGTCTTGGGATGAGTAGATATGTTTTGTCGTCCCTAATGGGGTAACGCGGTGAGGTGAGACCGGGAAAAGGGCCCCGGCCGCCCGAGGAGGCGACATGATCACGCGCGAACAGATTCCCCAAGTCGTGGGCCATCCGGTCCATGACGCGCAGGGGAAGAAGATCGGCGATGCCAAGCACATGTACCTGGACGACGCCACCGGCCTGCCGGAGTGGGTGACGGTCAAGACCGGCTTCTTCGGCAACAACGAGACGTTCGTGCCGACCCGCGCCGCGAAGATCGTGCAGGACCATGTCGAGGTGCCGTACGAGAAGGACAAGGTCAAGGGCGCGCCCAACGTGGACGTCGACTCCGGCGGCCACCTGTCGGCCGAGGAGGAACGGCACCTGTACCGCTACTACGGCCTGGACTCGCGTGGCGGCGAGGCGGGCACGCAGGGCGGGATGGGCACCGGCGAGAAGGCGGCGGCGGCCGGTGGCGCGGCCGGAGCTGCCGGGGCGGCCGGCGCCGCGGGCCGGGGCCGGCACGCCCGCCGCGACCGCGCGGAGGCGGCGGACCCGTCCGCCAAGGGCACCCAGCCGGAGATGTCCGGCAGCGAGGCAGGCACCGGCACGGCGGCGTACGCGGCCGGCCGCAGCGGTGCGGCCGAGCGGCTGGGCACCGGCGAGTCGAGGGCCGCGGCCGGCGACGAGATGACCCGGTCCGAGGAGGAGATGCACGTCCGGGTCGAGCGCCAGGCGGCCGGCCGGGCCAGGCTGCACAAGGTCGTCGACGTGGAGGAGGTCGAGCAGACCGTCCCGATCGTCCACGAGGAAGTGCGGCTGGAGCGCACGCCGATCACCGACGCGGAGCGCGCCGCCGGGCTGGGCGACATCAGCGAGGCCGAGCGGATCGTCACGCTCCACGAGGACAAGCCCGTGGTCGAGACCGAGGTCGTGGCCAAGGAGCGGGTCCGGATGCGGGTCGAGGAGCACACCGAGCAGCGCAAGGTGCACGGCCGGGTCCGCAAGGAGCGGATCGAGACCGAGATGGCCGGCGAGCCCGGCACCGAGCGGTCGGCCAAGTCCTCCGACGAGGAGGGCCTCGGCTGACCGGCTGACGGTCGCGCTCGACGCGCCGTTCGGGCGCCCACCCCCTGCCCGGGGTGGGCGCCCGCGCACGTTCCCGGCCCCCGCCGCCCGCCGCCGCCCACCCTCGCGCAACAGATCGCCGTTTCGGCGCCGAACAACGCAACAGATCGGGGCCACCGGCGCAATGTTCGCGTCTTGTCGCCACATCAGGGCGGGACATACCGTCCGGGGAGGGCCTGCTGAGCTGCGGAAAGCCGCGGCGAGTGGGCTCCGGCCGGGCGCGCGGTGCGCCGGGCGGGAGACGACGGACCGGGGAGCGGTGCATGGCCGAAACACTGCGGATCGGGCTGCTGCAAGGCCCCACCGGGCTGCCCGCCGACCCCGCGGCGAGCCTCGCGGCCCTGGAGCGCGCCGCCGCGCAGGCGGCCGGGCGCGGCGTACGCCTGCTGGTCACCAGCGAGATGTTCCTGACCGGCTACGCCCTCGGCACCACCGTCGCCGCCCTCGCCGAGCCGGCCGACGGGCCCGCCGCCCGGCAGATCGCCGCGATCGCCGCCCGGCACCGTATCGCCGTCGTGCACGGCTACCCCGAACGGGACGGCGACCGCGTCCACAACGCCGCCCGCCTCACCGGCCCGGACGGCACCGCACTCGCCGACTACCGCAAGACCCACCTCTTCGGCGGCTACGAGCGCTCCGTGTTCACCCCCGGCGACCGCCCGCTGGCGCAGGCCACCCTGGACGGCGTCCGGATCGGCCTGCTGGTCTGCTACGACGTCGAGTTCCCCGAAGCGGTCCGCGCCCACGCCCTGGCCGGCACCGAACTGCTGGTGGTGCCCACCGCGTTGATGCGCCCGTACGAGTTCGTCGCCCGAACACTGCTGCCCGCGCGGGCGTTCGAGAACGGCCTCCACATCGCGTACGTCAACCGCTGCGGCCCCGAAGGGGAGTACGACTTCCTCGGCGGCAGCTGCCTGGCCGGACCCGACGGCGTGGTGCGCGCCCGGGCCGGCACGGGGCCCGAACTCCTCGTCGCCGACGCCGACATGGCACTGCTGCGCACCACCCGCGAGCAGAACCCGTACCTGACCGACCGCCGCCCCGAGCTGTACGGCTCGCTCGCCGCCAGGAGAACCGCCCGATGACGTCCGTGCCCACCGCGATCCCCGACGAAGGACACGACCGCGGCCCGGCCGAACCGCCGCTGACCATGTTCGGCCCCGACTTCCCCTTCCCCTACGACGACTTCCTCGCCCACCCCGCCGGGCTCGGAGCGGTGCCGCCCACCGCGCACGGCACCGAGGTCGCCGTGATCGGCGGCGGCCTGTCCGGCCTGGTCACCGCCTACGAGCTGATGCGGATGGGCCTGCGCCCGGTGCTCTACGAGGCCGGCGAGATCGGCGGCCGGCTGCGTACCGTGGCCTTCGACGGGCACGGCGCCGTCGGCGAGGAAGGCGCCCTCACCGCGGAGCTGGGCGCGATGCGCTTCCCGCCGTCCTCCACCGCGCTGCGCCACTACATCGACCTGGTCGGGCTGACCACCAGGCCGTTCCCCAACCCGCTGGCGCCCTGCACCCCTTCGACCGTCGTGGACCTCAAGGGCCGCTCGCACTACGCCACGTCCGTCGACGACCTGCCCGAGGTCTACCACCAGGTGATGCGCGCCTGGCAGACCTGCCTGGAGGAGGGCGCCGACTTCACCGCGATGCAGCAGGCGCTGCGCGCCCGGGACGTACCGCGGATCAGACAGATCTGGTCCGCGCTCGTCGAGCGGCTGGACAACCAGACCTTCTACGGATTCCTGTGCGCCGCACCGGCGTTCGCCTCCTTCCGGCACCGGGAGATCTTCGGCCAGGTCGGCTTCGGCACCGGCGGCTGGGACACCGACTTCCCCAACTCGATCCTGGAGATCCTGCGGGTCGTCTACACCGGCGCCGACGACGACCACCACAGCATCGTCGGCGGCAGCCGCCAGCTCCCGCTGCGGCTGTGGGCACGCGAGCCGGACAAGCTGCTGCACTGGCCGCGCGGCACCTCGCTGCGCTCCCTGCACGGCGGCACCCCGCGCCCGGCGGTCACCGGGCTGCACCGCACCGCGGGCAACCGGATCACCGTCACCGACGCCACCGGCGACATCCGCAGCTACCGCGCCGCGGTGTTCACCGCGCAGAGCTGGATGCTGCTGGCGAAGATCTCCTGCGACGAGTCGCTCTTCCCGATCGACCACTGGACCGCGATCGAGCGCACTCACTACATGGAGTCCAGCAAGCTCTTCGTGCCGGTCGACCGGCCGTTCTGGCGGGACGTGGACCCGCGCACCGGCCGCGACACGATGTCGATGACGCTCACCGACCGGATGACCCGCGGCACCTACCTGCTGGACGACGGCCCGGACCGGCCGGCGGTGATCTGCCTCTCCTACACCTGGTGCGACGACAGCTCCAAGTGGCTGCCGCTGACCGCGCACGAGCGGATGGAGGTCATGCTCAAGTCGCTCGGCGAGATCTACCCCGGCGTCGACATCAGGAAGCACATCACCGGCAACCCGGTCACCGTCTCCTGGGAGGACGAGCCCTACTTCATGGGCGCGTTCAAGGCCAACCTGCCCGGCCACTACCGCTACCAGCGGCGGCTGTTCACGCACTTCATGCAGGACCTGCTGCCCGCGGACCAGCGCGGCATCTTCCTCGCCGGGGACGACGTGTCCTGGACCGCCGGGTGGGCCGAGGGCGCCGTGCAGACCGCGCTCAACGCGGTGTGGGGCGTCATGCACCACCTCGGCGGCGCCACCGACCCGCTCAACCCCGGCCCCGGCGACCGCTACGACGAGATCGCGCCGGTGCCGCTGCCCGAGGACTGAGCCGGCAGACCGCGGGCGACGCTCGCGGGGAAGGGCGCGAGCACCGCCCGGGCCATCGCGCCGACCGACACGTCCAGCGCCCGGGCGCACTCCTCGTACGCCTCCCGGCGGTCGCGGATCGCCCACAGCAGCCGGGCCGCCGCCCACGCGCCGTCCCGCGCCCGGGCCAGCGACCAGGACGCGACGGCGTGGGTGAGCGGGTCCAGCCGCTCCAGCAGGTCCGGGCCCGGCATCAGCTCCTCCCGGACCCGCGCCTCGATGGCGGTGAGCACCGCGCCCACCGCGACGAAGTCGGGTGCGACCGCGTCGGGCGTGCGGCCGGTGGCCCGGCAGGTGTCGACCACGGCCAGCGCGAGGTCGTGCCCGACATGGGCGGTGATGCCGGCCAGCGCGAACTGGAGCGGGTGGACCGCCGGATCGGCCCGCGCCCGCACCAACGGCTGCCAGCACGCGGGCACCCGGCCGCCCGTGCGGGGTGCGTCCGCGTCGGGCCCGTCCGTGCCGGGTCCGTCCGCGTCTCGGCCGTCCGGGGCCGGCGCGTCCGCGGCCTCGACCGCCGCCAGGTAGCGCCCGGCGAACAGCACGGCCAGCTCCGCCGCCTCCGGGCCGTCGGGGAAGCGGCCGCGGCCCAGCCGCCGGGCGAACTCCTCGGTGACCGACAGGTAGACCCGGTCGAACACCGCGACCCCGTCGGACGGCGGCAGCCGCACCGCCAGCGCCCGCATCCGCCGCACCACGTCCGCCACGCCCGCCGCGCCCCCCGCGTCCCCCGGCGCCGTCCACTGTGCCGTCGTCGTCATCCCCCCAGCTTCCGCACCGCGCATCCGCGGCCCGCCGCGCCGCGCGGCGAAGTCGCCGTGACGGCCGACCCGCACCGGCCGAAACGATTCGCCACCGGGCCCGGGCGGGCCCGCCCGGGCCTGCCAGGGGCGCTGCGGCTCCCTACAGCGCGCCCGCGTCCCGCGCGGTCCACACCGACGGGTAGATCGGCCGGAACCCCAGCTCGTCGCGGATGCGCGCGGTCGAGACGATGCCGTCCCACGGGTCCTCCACCACCCGCTCGGCGGCCTCGGGCGCGGGCGAAAGGCCGTTCAGCCAGAGCAGCTCGACGGTCGAGACGGGCGCGTCGTCGGCGATGTTGTAGATCCGGCCGCCGATGCCCGGCGCGTACAGCAGGCGCAGCAGCGCCTGCCCGACGTCGGCGTGGTGCACCATCTGGAGCCGCCGGTGCCCGGGCCACTCCCGCGCCCACGGCACCGCGTTCACCAGGTGCGGGTCGCCCTCGCCGTAGACGAACGCGAGCCGCCCGACGCGCAGGTCCAGGCCGTCCAGGGCCAGCAGACCGGTCTCCGCCGCCCACTTGGAGTCGGGGTAGGCGCTGCCCGCCAGGTGGCTGCCGGCCAGCGGCCCGTCGTCCTCCACGGCGGGGCGGCCGCGCCCGGCGCCGTACACCCGGTTCGTGCTGACCTGCACGAAGCGCCGCGCGCCCGCCTCGACCGCGGCCCGGCCGAGGTCGAGCGCCGCGTCGCGGTTGACCGCCCACGCCTCCTCGTCGGGCACACCGCGGAAGGCGGCCGCGACATTGACGACCGCGTCCACCCCGTCCACGGCCCGGCGCAGGTCCGCGCCCTGGCGCAGCTCGCCGACCACCGCCTGCGCGCCCAGCTTCGTGAACGGCTCGGCCCGCGCCTGGTCGCGCACCAGCACCCGTACGGTGTCGCCGCCGCGCCCGGCCCGCTCCAGCAGCCGGGGGACGAACCTGCGGCCGACCTGGCCGGTGGCTCCGGTGACCAGAATCCTCATGACGTGCTCCTCGCGCGTGTCCGTTGCCTGCGCCCGCCGCCACCACGCGGCGCGGCGGGCTGCTTCCCACCGTGCGCGCACCGGCCCGGTCGCGGGAGAGACGAGCCGATCCGGGGACGGCCGCGCCCTGGATCACGGCCCGGGCGTCCCGTTCGGTCCGCAGGCACCGCGCCGCACCGGGACCAGCTTGGTGAGCAGGCGTCAACTCCCTTCCCTGTCAAGGGAGATGGCGCGCGCCTGTGCCATGGCGTGTTCGCGCGCCTGGAATTGCCCGACTGGGGCTCCGACGGACGGTGAGTGCGCGCTAACGTGGAGACACGGTCCGGCGGGTTCGATTCCCCCGTGCGCATCCGCCGGACCGCTTACCTCTCCCACCTCTTCCCCTCCCTCCCGCTTCCTCCCGCCCCGCGGCGCCCGAGCCCGCCGGCGGTCGAGCATCCGGTGCGCAGCGCGGCTTTCCGCGCCCCCGAGGGGTCCTCGTGTGAGCGAGGGCACAAAACAGGGGTGGAGCGCGGGGACGCCGCCGTGGCAGACTTGGATCAGTAGTGACGTTCGCGCACTCCGGGGTCGGTGCAATTCCGAACCGGCGGTTACAGTCCGCGACCCGGCCGCAGCCAGCGGTCGGTTGACCAGGTGAAATTCCTGGACCGACGGTGAAAGTCCGGATGGGAGGCAGTGCGCGGCGGGCGTTCACTCGGGAAGGCCGCCGTAGGAGCGGGTCCGTGCGCATGACGTACGGTGCCGCGCGTGTGCGACCGGTCGCCCGGCGAGTGGAGCCCGTCAGTTCCCTCGCCCCGGAGTCCGTGCCTGATGAGGCAGGAGGACCCGGTGGCCACCAGTGCAGAAGCCGACGCGATGCGTCGAGCCGTCGCGCTGTCCGCACGCGCCCTCGGCGCGACCGCGCCGAACCCCGTGGTGGGCTGTGTGATCCTCGACGCGGCCGGACAGGTCGCGGGCGAGGGCTGGCACCAGCGCGCCGGCGGGCCGCACGCAGAAGTGCACGCGCTCCTCGCGGCCGGGGAGCGGGCCCGCGGCGGCACCGCCCTGGTCACGCTCGAACCCTGCAACCACACCGGCCGGACCGGCCCCTGCGCCCAGGCGCTGATCGAGGCCGGGATCGCCCGGGTCGTCTACGCGGTCGCCGACCCCAGCCCGGTCGCGGCCGGCGGCGCGCAGACGCTGCGCGCCGCGGGCGTCGACGTCGCGGGCGGCCTGCTCGCCGAGGAGGCCGCGGCGGTCAACGTCGCCTGGCTCACCTCGGTACGCGAGGGCCGGCCGCACGTGCGCTGGAAGTACGCCGCGACGCTCGACGGCCGGATCGCCGCCGCCGACGGCACCAGCCGGTGGATCACCTCGCCCGAGGCCCGCGCCGACGTGCACCGGCTGCGCGCGGCCGCCGACGCCGTCGTGGTCGGTTCCGGCACCCTGGCCGCGGACGACCCGCACCTGGCCGTCCGCGGTATCGACGGCGCCACCCAGCCGCTGCGGGTCGTGGTCGACACCCGCGCCCGGACCACCCCCGGCGCCCGGGTGCTGGACGACGCCGCGCCCACCCTGATCGCCGTCGGCCCGGACGCCGACACCTCCCACCTGGCCGGCGTGGACGTCGTACGGCTGCCGTACGCGCCGCAGGGCCGCGGCCTCGACGTGGCCGCGCTGCTGACCGAACTGCTCGGCCGCGGGGTCCGCTCGGTGCTGCTCGAAGGCGGGCCGACGCTCGCCGGGGCGTTCGTCGCCGCCGGGCACGTCGACGCCGTGACCGCCTACCTCGCCCCGGCGCTGCTCGGCGCCGGGCCCGCCGCGCTCGACGGCGGGGGAATCAGCACGATCGCACAGGCGTTGCGGCTCGACGTGACCGGAGTCGACCGGATCGGACCCGACCTGCGGGTCACCGCCGTGCCCGCCGCCGCGGCCCCCGCGAGCGAAGCCGCCACCGAAGCTGCCACCGAGGCCGCCACCGCACCCTCCGCTGCCGCCGTCGCCAGCGCTGCCGTTCCCACCGCATACCAGGAGAGCTGACGTGTTCACCGGAATCGTGGAAGAGCTGGGCGAGATCACCGCCGTCGAGGACCTGGGCGACGCGTCCCGCTTCACCGTGCGCGGCCCCGTCGTCACCGAAGGCGCGAAACACGGCGACTCGATCGCCGTCAACGGGGTCTGCCTGACCGTGGTGGACCTGCCCGAGGGCGCCTTCACCGCCGACGTGATGGCCGAGACGCTGGGGCGCTCCAGCCTGGGCGCGCTCACCCCCGGCTCCCGGGTCAACCTGGAGCGGCCGATGGCGCTGGGCGGCCGGCTCGGCGGCCACCTGGTGCAGGGCCACGTGGACGGCACCGGCACGGTGCTGGAGCGGGTGCCCGGCGAGCACTGGGAGATCGTCAAGGTCGCGCTGCCGGCCCCACTCGCCCGCTACGTGGTGGAGAAGGGCTCCATCACCGTGGACGGCGTCAGCCTGACCGTGGTCGACGCGGGGGCGGACTTCTTCACCGTCAGCCTCATCCCGACCACGCTCGCGCTGACCACACTGGGCGTCAAGCAGCCCGGCGACCCGGTCAACCTCGAGGTGGACGTCATCGCGAAGTACGTCGAGCGGATGCTCGGCGCGGGCGCGGTCCCCGGTGACGGCGGGCGTCCCGGTGACGGCCTCGGTGACGTGCTCGGTGGCGGCGTGGCGGAGGCCGGGCGGTGAGCGGCGTCGTTCACTGGCTGAACAGCGAGGCGTTCACCGCCTTCGACCAGCACGTGGTGTGGTCCGACATGATCGGCAACCTGCTCGGCCTGTTCGCGCTCGCGCTCGGCTGGCGGCGGGCGATGCTGACCTGGCCGGTCCAATTGCTCTCCGGCGTGGTGCTGGTGGCCGCGTTCTGGGGCGCGCACCTCGGCGGCGGCGTCGGCAAGCAGCTCGTGGTGATCACCGTCGCCGTCTGGGGCTGGTACCAGTGGCGGCGCGGCTCCGGCGGGCGCACCGGCCGGCTGTCCATCCGCTTCGCCACCTGGCGGGAGCGGGCGGTGCTGGTGCTGGCCACGGGCCTGGGCACCGTGGCCGTCGCCTCGCTCTTCCTCGCCTACCCCAAGCTGTCGTGGAACCCGTGGCCGGACGCGTACATCTTCGTCGGCACGCTCGCCGCGATGTACGCGCAGGCCCGCGGCTGGGTCGAGTTCTGGTTCGCGTGGCTGGCGGTCGACCTCGTCGGGGTGCCGCTGAACTTCCACAGCGGGCTGCCCTTCTCCGGCCTCGTCTACATCATCTACTTCGTCCTGGTGATCGCCGGGATGTACTCCTGGTGGCAGCAGACCCGGCGGGCCGGCGGCGAGCGGGGCGGCCCGCGGCCGAGCAAGCCGGTCGCCACCGTGGAAGGAGCGCGCGCATGACGGCCCTGACCGCACCCCACGACCACCGGCGCCGTACGGAAGCCGCCCCGGGCGGACCCGAGCCGCTCGACGGGCTGCTGCTCGACCCGGTCGAGCGGGCGATCGCCGACATTGCCGCCGGCCGCCCCGTCGTGGTCGTCGACGACGAGGACCGGGAGAACGAGGGCGACCTCGTGGTGGCCGCCGAGAAGATCACCGCCGAGACCGTCGCCTTCATGATGAACGAGTGCCGCGGGCTGATCTGCGTGCCGATGGAGGCGCCGGCGGCCGAGCGGCTGGAGCTGCCGCAGATGGTGGCGGCCAACACCGAGTCGATGCGCACCGCGTTCACCGTCTCCGTGGACGCGAGCGCCGCGCACGGCGTGACCACCGGCATCTCCGCGGCCGACCGCGCCACCACCATCCGGCTGCTCGCCGACCCGGCCGCGCACCCCGGCGACTTCGTCCGGCCCGGCCATGTCTTCCCGCTCGCCGCCCGCCCCGGCGGAGTGCTGGCCCGCCCCGGGCACACCGAGGCCGGGGTCGACCTCGCCCGGCTCGCCGGACTGCGCCCGGCGGCCGCCATCGTGGAGATCACCCGCGAGGACGGCAGCATGGCCCGGCTGCCGGACCTGGTCCCCTTCGCCCGCAAGCACGGCCTGGCGATCATCTCGATCGAGGCGCTGATCGCCCACCGCCGCGCCGCGCGGACCGCGCGGACCGCGCAGCCCGCCCCGGCCGCTCCGGCCGTGGCCCCTTCGGAGCAGCCCGAGCAGCCCGAGCAGGCGGCCCCGAACGAGCCGAACGCCCCGAACCAGCCGGCCGCGGCTGCCGTGGTGCGGCGGGAGGCCGGCACCCGGCTGCCCACCGCCTACGGCGAGTTCCGCGCGTACGGCTACCGCGGCACCGTGGACGGCGCCGAGCACGTCGCGCTGGTGGCCGGGGACCTCGGCGACGGCGGCGACGTCCTGGTCCGGGTGCACTCCGAGTGCCTGACCGGCGACGTCTTCGGCTCGCTGCGCTGCGACTGCGGCCCGCAGTTGCAGAGCGCGCTGCGCGAGGTCGCCGCCGCCGGCCGCGGCGTGGTGGTCTACCTGCGCGGCCACGAGGGCCGCGGCATCGGCCTGATGTCGAAGCTGCGGGCGTACGAACTCCAGGAGCGCGGTCGGGACACCCTGGACGCCAACCTCGAACTCGGCCTGCCCGCCGACGCCCGCGACTACGCGGCCGCCGCGCAGATCCTCGCCGACCTCGGGGTGCGTTCGCTGCGGCTGCTGACGAACAACCCGGCGAAGTCCGCCGCGCTGGCCGGGCACGGCCTGGACGTGCTCTCCCGCGAGCCGATGCCCGTCACCGCGGGCGAGCACAACGCCCGCTACCTGCGCACCAAGCGCGACCGGATGGGCCACGAACTGCCGTGGCTCGACGGCGCGGCGACCGTACCGACCCCCCTGAGCGACCGGTCGGCGACCGACCGGTCCCGTACCGACCGAAGCACCACCGGAGGAGAGAAGTGAGCGGCAAGGGCGCCCCCGAGTTGACCGTGAAGAACTGCGGGGACCTGCGGGTCGCCGTCATCGCGGCGCAGTGGCACACCCAGGTGATGGATGGCCTCGTGGACGGCGCGGTCCGCGCGCTGCGCGACCTCGGGATCGAGGAGCCGACCCTGCTGCGGGTGCCGGGCAGCTTCGAACTGCCGGTCGTCGCCAAGGTGCTGGCCGGCCGCGGCTACGACGCGATCGTGGCGCTCGGGGTGATCATCCGCGGCGGCACCCCGCACTTCGAGTACGTCTCGCAGGGCGTCACCGCCGGGCTCACCCAGGTCGCCGTGGAGACCGGGGTGCCGGTCGGCTTCGGCATCCTCACCTGCGACAACGAGGAGCAGGCGCTCGCCCGGGCCGGGCTGCCGGGCTCCACGGAGGACAAGGGCCACGAGGCGGTGACCGCGGCGGTCGCCACCGCGACCACCCTGCGTTCGGTCTCCGAACCCTGGCGGTGACCAGCATCCGAACCGTGGCGGTGGTCCCCGGCCGCTTCCCCGTAGGCTAGGGACCACCATGGCTGACAAGACATTCGAGGAGCTGTTCAGCGAGCTCCGGCAGAAGGCCGCCACCGGCGACCCCAGCACCTCCCGCACCGCCGAACTCGTCGGGAAGGGCGTGCACGCGATCGGTAAGAAGGTCGTCGAGGAGGCCGCCGAGGTGTGGATGGCGGCCGAGTACGAAGGACCGGACGCGACCGCCCTGGAGATCTCGCAACTGCTTTACCACGTCCAGGTGATGATGGTCGCGCGCGGGATCTCCCTGGAGGACGTCTACGCTCATCTCTGAGCGCCGCCCCCGCCGGTCCCTCCGGTCCGGCCGACCCGCCCCGCCCGTACCCCCTTGCCGTACCCGCACCACCGTCCGCGCCGTCCCCGGCGCCCGCTCCGGCACCACCCACGAGGAAAAGGAACCCGACCCCATGCTCCGCATCGCCGTACCGAACAAGGGCGCACTGTCCGGACCCGCGGCGGCCATGCTCCATGAGGCCGGATACCGCCAGCGCAAGGAGTCAAAGGAACTCGTCCTGTTCGACAACGTCAACGGCGTCGAGTTCTTCTACCTGCGCCCGCGGGACATCGCGATCTACGTCAGCTCCGGCCGCCTCGACATCGGCATCACCGGCCGCGACCTGCTGCTGGACTCCGGGGCGAACGCCGAGGAGATCCTCCAACTGGGCTTCGCCCGCTCGACGTTCCGCTACGCCGCCAAGCCCGGCACCGCGAGCGCCGTGGCCGACCTGGCCGGACTGACCATCGCCACCTCCTACGAGGGCGTGGTCGGCAAGCACCTCGCCGACAGCGGGGTGGCCGCGTCCGTGGTCCACCTCGACGGCGCCGTGGAGACCGCGATCCAGCTCGGGGTCGCCCAGGTCATCGCCGACGTGGTGGAGACCGGCACCTCGCTGCGCAACGCCGGGCTGGAGCCCTTCGGCGAGCCGATCATGGAGTCCGAGGCCGTCGTCATCCGCCGCACCGGCGCCGACGCCGAGGACGCCGACGTGCGGAAGTTCCTGCGCCGCCTCCAGGGCGTCCTGGTCGCCCGCCGCTACGTGATGATGGACTACGACATCCGCGTGGAGCAGGTCGAGAAGGCCGTCGCGCTCACCCCCGGGCTGGAGTCGCCCACCGTCTCCCCGCTGCACCACGAGGGCTGGGTCGCGGTCCGCGCGATGGTGCCCACCGCCGACGCGCAGATCATCATGGACCAGCTCTACGACCTGGGCGCCCGCGCCATCCTGACCACCGGCATCCACGCCGCCCGGCTGTGACGGTGCCCGCCGATCCGGCGCAGCACCCGGCGGCCACCGCCGCGCGGTACGACCTGCCGGTGACCTTCCGGCCGGTCGTCACCCGCGCGGTGCTGCTGGTCCTCGCCGTGGCGATCGTGGTGGTGCTCACCGCCGTCGCCGTCCTCATGCCGCACGAGGGCGCCTCGCCCTGGAGCACCGCCGAGCGCGCCACCGTGGTCGGCACGGCGGTGCTGATCGGCGCGGGGCTGACGCTGCTCAGCCGGCCCAAGGCCGTCGCCGACCCGGACGGGCTCACCGTGGTGAACCTCACCGTGCGCCGCCGCCTGGCCTGGCCGGAGGTGCTGCGGGTCAACCTCGGCCACGGCGACGCCTGGGTCCGCCTCGACCTCGCCGACGGCACGACCCTGGCGGTGATGGGCATCCAGCCCGGCATCGCCCCCGCCCGGGCGCTGCGCGACGCCCGCCGGCTGCGTGAGCTGGTCGAGGCGCTGGGCGAGGCGCCCGCGGTGTGAGCCCGGCGCACCCCCCGGCGGGCGATGGCCGGGTGCCCCTGACGGCGGCGGCGCGCCGCCGGGTGGGCACCGTCACTTCGCGGCCGGGCCCGCAATGACTACCCTGGATTCCCGAGCGCGCCCCTTCGCGCGCTTCCCACCCCGGCGCCGCCCCGCGCGGCACCCACCCGAGGAGTGACACTCACACCCCGATGGACGAACCGTCCGGTAGTACATGCGCCGCCCCTCCCGCCCGGGACTCCCACCGGAAACGCGGGGCGGCGGCCTCATGAGCACCTCGTTGCTGCTGCTCGCAGCGGCGTTCGTACTGATCCTCGCCAACGGCTTCTTCGTCGCCGCCGAGTTCGGCCTCGTGACGGTGGAGCGCCCGGCCGCCGAGCGCGCCGCGGCCGACGGCGACCGCAGGGCCCGCAGCGTGGTCGCCGCTCTGCACAAGCTCTCCTTCCAGCTCTCCGGCACCCAGCTCGGGATCACCATCACCTCGCTGGTGGTGGGCATGCTGGCCGAGCCCGCCCTCGGCGACCTGCTGGAGGGGCCGCTGCGCGCCGCGGGCCTGCCGGACGGCGCCGCCCCCGGGTTCGCCGTGGTGATCGGCATGATGGTCGCCTCCGGGGTGCAGATGGTGATCGGCGAGCTCGTACCGAAGAACTGGGCGGTCTCCCGGCCGCTGGCCGTCGCCCGTATGGTGGCTGGCCCGCAGCGGGCCTTCTCGCGAGCCTTCCGCCCGGTGATCGAACTGCTCAACCGCGCCGCGAACCGCCTGGTGCGGATGCTCGGCGTGGAGCCCACCGACGAGCTGGACTCCGCCCGCACCCCGGGCGAACTGGTCTCGCTGGCCCGGCACTCCGCGCTGGCCGGGGCCCTGGAGCCGGACACCGCCGACCTGTTCGTGCGGACCCTCTCGCTCGGCGACCTCACCGCGGAGAACGTGATGACGCCCCGGGTCCGGGTCAGCGCCCTGGAGGACACCGCGACCGCCGCCGACGTCCTGAACCTCACCCGCGCCACCGGCCTGTCCCGGTTCCCCGTCTACCGCGAGCGGCTGGACGACACCACCGGCATGGTCCACCTCAAGGACGCGCTCGCCGTCCCCGCCGACGCCCGCGCGCGCACCCCGGTGTCCCGGATCGCCGTCGCCCCGCTGCTGGTGCCCGAGACGCTGCCGGTCCAGCAGCTGCTGGAGCTGCTGCGCAACCAGCAGCCGATCGCGGTCGTGGTCGACGAGTACGGCGGCACCGCCGGCGTGGTCACCCTGGAGGACATCGTCGAGGAGCTGGTCGGCGAGGTCCGCGACGAGCACGACGGCGTCGACCTGCCCGAACTCGCCCAGGCGCCCGCCGAGGACGGCCACCCGGCCTGGACCGCGGACGGCGGCTGCCGGATCGACACCCTGGCCCGGATCGGCCTGGCCGCGCCCGAGGGCCCCTACGAGACCGTCGCGGGCCTGGTCGCCGACCTGCTCGGCCGCATCCCCGAGGTCGGCGAGACCGCCGAGCTGCCGGGCTGGCTGCTGCGGGTGGAGGACGTCGTCCACCACCGGGCCGAACGCGTCCGGATCGTGCGGACCACCGCGCCGGACGACGACCCCTGCGCCGACGGGCCGGGGGACGCCGCCGAGCGGGCGGGCGCGCCCGCCGCGATGGCCGCCGCCGTCGAGGAGGGCGAGCACCGATGAGCCTGCTGCAACTCCTCTTCGCGGTCCTGCTCGTGCTCGGCAACGGCTTCTTCGTCGGCGCCGAGTTCGCGCTCGTCTCGGTGCGCCGCAGCCAGATCGAGCAGCACGCCGCCGAGCAGCGGGCCGCCCGTACCGTGCTGTACGGGCTGGAGCACCTGCCGCAGATGATGGCCGCCGCGCAGTTCGGGGTGACCGTCTGCTCGCTGACCCTCGGCGCCGTCGCGGAGCCGACCGTCGCGCGGCTGGTGGAGCCGGTCTTCTCCGCCGCCCGCGTCCCGCACGACCTGGTGCACCCGATCGGCTACGTGCTGGCGCTGGCGATCGTGGTCTTCCTGCACCTGGTGATCGGCGAGATGGTGCCGAAGAACCTGGCGATGTCCGACCCGGAGAAGGCCGCGCTGCGGCTCGCCCCCGGGCTGGTCGGCTTCGCCCGGGTCTTCCGGCCGGTGATCGCGGTGCTCGGCGCGTGCGCCCGGCTGATCCTGCGGGTCTTCCGGGTCGAACCGAAGGACGAGGTCGACGCGGTCTTCACCAGCGCCGAACTGACGGTGCTGGTCGAGGACGCGCGCGCGGCCGGGCTGCTCGACTCCGACGAGCAGGAGCGGCTGGAGGACGCCCTCGAACTGGGCTCCCACCCGGTCGCGGAGGTGCTGCTCACCCCGGACGAGCTGGTCACGCTCGGCCCCGCGGCGACCGCCCGGGAGATCGAGGCGCTGACCGTGCGGACCGGCTACTCCCGCTTCCCGGTCGCCGCCGACGGCTCCAGCGCCGCCGGCTACCTCGGCTACCTGCACGTCAAGGACATCCTGGACGTGGAGGACCCCGACCAGCCGGTGCCGCAGCGGCTGTGGCGCCCGATGACCACGCTGCGCGCCGACCTCCCGCTGGACGACGCCCTCACCGCGATGCGCCGCGCCGCCACCCACCTCGCGTCCGTCACCGACGGGCAGGGGCGGGTGCTCGGCCTGGTGGCGCTGGAGGACGTGCTGGAGATGCTGGTCGGCGAGGTCCGCGACCCCGCGCACCGGTCCGCGCCGCGGAAGAACGCCGCGGGCAGGCGCGCCGGCACGGTGCCGGTGCCGGGGCCGGCCCAGTCCGGCGGGGCGGCCGGCGAACTCGTCCGCTGAAGCGCACCCGGGCCGGTAGGCGGGCCCGGCCCCGCGCCCGGGTCGATGCTCGTACCGCCCGCCCGCCCGCCGTACCGCCCCGCCCGCCGGATCGGCGCTATTCCGCCGGTTCGGCGGGCGGCGGGGTGCCCGGGCCGCGGCCGGACAGCACCTCGCCGTACGCCTGCATCAGGTCCGGCAGGCGCAAGGTCGCCAGCTCCGCCCGGCCGGGCGTCGCCGCGTACTCCGACAGGCGCAGGTCGCGGTAGGCGCAGCTCTTCTCGTACAGGGTGCGCAGCAGGCGGCCGTTGCCCAGCTCGTCCACCCAGCCCTGCTCCACCACATGGCCGTTGATCGCGGCCAGCTCCTCCAGCGCCTCGTCGTCCCAGCGGTCGCCGTTCTCGCCGGCGAGCACCTCGCCGATCCGGGTCAGCTCGTGCGGGCGGTAACTGGGGAAGTCGACCCGGGTGGTGAAGCGCGAGCCGAGCCCGGGGTTCGCCGCGAGCAGCCGGTCCATGCCCTCGGGGTAGCCGGCGAGGATGACCACGAGCCGGTCGCGGTTGTCCTCGGCGCGCTTGAGCAGCACCTGGAGCGCCTCGTCGCCGTACGCGTCGCCCTTGCTGTAACCGGAGTTGGACAGCGCGTACGCCTCGTCCACGAAGAGCACGCCGCCCAGCGCGGAGTCGATGAGCTCGTTCGCCTTCACCGCGGTCTGCCCGAGGAACTCGCCGACCAGGTCGGAGCGTTGGGCCTCCACCAGGTGGTCGCCGCCGAGCAGGCCGAGGGCGTAGAAGACCCGGCCGAGGATGCGGGCGACGGTGGTCTTGCCGGTGCCGGAGGGGCCGGAGAAGACGAAGTGCCGTTTCGGCGGCTGCACCGGCAGGCCCTGTCCGGCGCGCAGCCGGGCCATCCGCAACTGCGCCGACAGCGCCCGCACCTGGCGTTTGACCGGCTCCAGTCCGACCATCCGGTCCAGCTCGGCGAGGGCCTCGGCGAGCAGCGCCGGGTCGGCGCCGCCGAGCGGCAGTCCGGCCGCGGCCGCGGTGCCGGCGCCGCCGGGCAGGGTGGAGAAGCGGCCGCGCACGGCGTCGCCGGGCGGCCCGGCGATCAGCAGCGACTCGTCCCACTCGGCCTCGGCGCCCGGACCCGGGCCGGCGGGCGCCGACGGGTCGGCCGGGAAGTCGGCGGGGTAGCCGCCGTCGGGCTCGCCGTACTCGGGTACGGCCTGGCCGCTCCCGGCGAGCGACACCGCGGCCAGGCCCGCGGCCTCGTCGAGGCCGTCGTCCGACTCGTGGATGGCGGCGAGCCGGGCGGCGGTGTCCATGAAGGCGGGGTCCACCCGGTGCACGGCGCGGTAGAGCGGCACCGCGGCGGCGCTGCGGCCGGTGCCCTCGTAGGCGCGGGCGAGCCAGTAGCGCAGCTCCTTGCGCTGCGGCTGCTCGCTGCGGCAGCGCATCAGCGCGGCGGACAGCAGCGGTTCGGCCTGGCCGCACATCTCCAGCCGGACCCGGGCCATCCCGCCGAACAGTCCGGCCTCGATGCCCAGCACCGGGTCGCCGAGCAGGGGTTCGGTGTGCCGGACCAGGCGCTCCCAGTCCTTGGTGAGATAGGCGCGGCAGGCGTGCAGGAAGCGCACCTGCGGGTCGGTGTCGACCGGCGGGCAGTCGGCCAGCGCCCGGTCCAGCTCGGCGACATGGCGGCCGTCCAGCCAGTGCGAGGCGTGGGCCAGTTGCAGGTCGCGGCTGGTCTCCAGCACCGGCTGCACCCACCAGCCCAGCCAGTACCAGGAGTTGAGGGTGCGGCGGTGGGCGGCGCGCTGCTCGCCGAAGCGGTCGCGGTGCTGGTACATCCGCAGCAGCGCGGTGGCGGTGTCGGCGCGCAGCGCGTGCAGGCCCAGCCACGCGTCGGCCATCCCCGGGTCCAGCCGCACCGCGTCCCTGAACTCCTCCTCGGCCTGCGCGTAGGCGCCCATGGTGTACGCCTCGACCCCGCGCAGCCAGGCCAGATCGGCCGGGGCACCCGGGCGCTCAGTGCCGAAGTCCATCAAGTCCCCACCACTCCGTCCCCCCGCCTCGCGGACACGCACGCTCCAACCCGTGGCCAACGGGCGGGAGTTGAGCAGACTGCGATCCCCCCAGGCACCGCACCGACCCCTGCGCGCATGGTACCCGCGATGGTCGGATCGCCGTAGGGTGCGCAGCCAAGCCACAGGGGAGGGGCGGGGCGCGGCAAAGGACGCGGTACGGCGCCGGTTCGTGACGGTGGGTGAGGGGCGCGGTGGCGCGCGCGGCGCGGCAGAACGCGCGGAAAGCAGGACGGAGCCCCTGATCACGGGGGAACAATCAGGGGCTCCGTGTCTGCTGAGCGGCTGCTTCGTGCCGCTGGTTGAAAACGTAATCTCTGGGTACCCGGCCGGTCAAGCGATCACGGCCGTCCGATCGGGGGGAAATTCGAGGCGGTCGCCGAGCGGATGCGACCGCCTGCCGACCGTGTTCGACCGCATCCGACCGGTTGTTTCCGGCGGCGCCGGTTCGCGGCACGCCGGCACCGGAGGGTCACATTCCGTGACCGCGGGCGGGGTGGCGGCCCGGCTGCGCCGCCGGCCCCGGCGCGAACCGGTAGCCGCCGTCGGAGCCCTGGTCCTGACGGACCAGCAGGTCGGCGTAGGGGCGGGTCGGGTCGGCGGCGAAGTGCGCGTCCTCCGCGCTGCTCCACCCGGTCCAGAACGCGGTCAACTCCGGCCCGTCCCGGCGCAGTCCGCGCCGGTGCGCCTCGGCCGGACCGACCTCAAGCCACAGCACGAGCGCCAGGTGCGGGCGCAGCGCGGCCCGGCCGGTGCCGACCCCCTCCAGCAGCACGTACGGCGCCGCGGGCACGCGGTGCTCGCCGTCGAAGCGCCGGGCGTGCCAGTCGTAGACCCCGTGCGCGGCGTCCCGGCCCGCCCGCAGCGGCGCGAGCACCTGCGCGGCCAGCCGGTCCGCCCAGTCGAAGGGCTCCTCGTGGGTCGCCAGGTCGTCGGTGTGCACCACCGGGCAGCCGCCCAGCGCCGCCGCCAACCGCCCGGCGAGCGTGGTCTTCCCGGCCCCGGCGTGCCCGTCCACCGCGATCACCCTGCTGCGGCCGCACGACGGGACCAGCCCCGCCATCCCCGCGACCAGCTGCGCCAACGTCATATCCGCCACCCCGCGACCATACGGCCCCGCCCCCCCCGAACCGCCCGCGCCGCGGGCCGGTGCGGCGCGTATGTTCGCCCGCCGCCGCGGGGGCACGGCTACCGTAGGGGCGTGAGTCAATCCACTGGCACGGCCGGCGCGGCCGAACTGTTTCCGCCGGAGCGACTGGACCGGGCCCGGCAGGCCGCCGGCGACGCCGGGCTCGATGCGCTGCTGGTCTCCCCGGGCGCGGACCTGCGCTACCTGACGGGCTACCAGGCCCTGCCGCTGGAGCGGCTGACCTGCCTGGTGGTGCCCGCGGACGCCGACCCGTTCCTGGTGGTGCCCGCGCTGGAGAAGGCGGCCGCCGAGGCGTCGCCGGCCGGTGCGCTGGGCGTGGAGATCGTCGGCTTCGCCGAGACCGACGACGCCTACGCGATGATCGCCCGCCGGCTGCCGCCGCACACCGCCCGCTTCGCGGTCGACAACCACATGTGGGCGGAGAAGCTGCTCGCGTTCCAGGACGCGCTGCCCACCGCGCAGGCGGGCCTGGCCGGTGACGTGCTCTCCGTGCTGCGGATGCGCAAGACGCCCGCGGAGGTGGCGGCGCTGCGCCGGGCGGGCGCGGCGATCGACCGGGTGCACCGCAGGATCGGCGAGTGGCTGCGGCCGGGCCGCACCGAGCGGGAGATCGCGGCGGACATCGCCGACGCGATCCTGGCGGCCGGGCATGTCACCGTCGACTTCGTCATCGTGGGCTCGGGGCCGAACGGCGCCAGCCCGCACCACGAGGTCTCCGACCGGGTGGTGAAGGCCGGCGACCCGGTCGTGGTGGACATCGGCGGCACCACCCCCGACGGCTACTGCTCGGATTCCACCCGCACCTACGCGGTCGGTCAGCCGCCCGCGGAGTTCCGCGAGTTGTACGAGGTGCTGCTGGCCGCGCAGACCGCGCAGACCGAGGCGGTCCGCCCCGGGATCACCGCGCAGGCGCTGGACGCGGTCGGCCGGGACCGGATCGCCGCGGCCGGCTACGGCGCGCACTTCATCCACCGCACCGGCCACGGCATCGGCCTGGAGACGCACGAGGAGCCGTACATCGTGGCGGGCAGCGCGCGGGCGCTGGAGCCGGGCATGGCGTTCTCGGTGGAGCCGGGGATCTATCTGCCCGGGCGGTTCGGCGCGCGCATCGAGGACATCGTGGTGTGCACCGAGGACGGCGGGGAGCGGCTCAACCTGACCGGGCGTGACCTGGTCGTTCTTCCAGCGTGACCGTCAGTGGTATAGGCCAATAATGATCCGTCCGGGAACACGGCAACCCTGGTGAACGGCCCGTCCAGCGACGATAGTGGTCGGCACCCGCCGTGCCCCGACAGGGCCCGGCCGGGCCATCTCCCGTTCACGTCGAGGGGAACCGAGGTACCACCCACATGACCAGTAACGCGCCCCGGCGTGCCGTGCTGACCGCCGCGCTCGCCGCCGCGGCCACCGTCGCCGCCTCGAACGCGCAGACCGCCTCCGCCGCGCCCGCCGGCAGCGGGACGCCCGCCGCCGGAACCCCCGCCGGGCAGCCCGCGGGCGGCAGCGGCACGGGCGCCGCCGCAAACGACCCCGCGCCGGTGGACTACCACGCCTGGAGCACCCACGCCGACTGGAACACCGGTGAGCACCGGGGTACCGAGCCGGTGCCCGGCTCCCGCGCCGGGGTGCGGATCGCCCGCCCGGCCGGCACGACGGACTACGCCGACCCGCACACCGGCAGGACCGGTACGTACGAGTACGCCACCTGGACCTCCCCGCGGCGGCAGCTCCCGCACCCGGCCACCGAACTGGTCTCCTCCTGGAACGCGCACACCCCCGCGGGCACCTGGCTGCAGGTCGAGCTGCTGGGCACGTACACCGACGGCACCGCCACCCCCGCCTACGTGATGGGCCGCTGGACCTCCGGCGACAGCGACGACGACATCCGCCGCACCTCTGTGGACGACCAGAGCGACGACGTCAGCAGCATCTACACCGACACGTTCGCCATCGACGACGCGAGCGCGGGCAAGCTGCTCGCCTCCTACCGGCTGCGGGTCACCCTCTACCGCAAGCCCGGCACCAAGGACACGCCGACGGTGTGGCGGGCGGGCGCGTTCGCCTCGGACATCCCCGACCGCTACACGGTGCCCGCCTCCGTGCCGGGGCTGGACGGCGCGGTGGAACTGCCGGTGCCGCGCTACTCGCAGGACATCCACAAGGGCCAGTACCCGCAGTACGACAACGGCGGCGAGGCGTGGTGCAGCCCCACCTCCTCCACCATGGTCATCGAGTACTGGGGCCGCGGCCCGAGCGCGGCCGACCTGGCCTGGGTGGACCCCTCCTACGCCGACCCGCAGGTCGACCAGGGCGCCCGCTACACGTACGACTACCAGTACGAGGGCTGCGGCAACTGGCCGTTCAACGCCGCCTACGCGGCCACCTACCAGGACCTCCAGGGCGTCGTCACCCAGCTGCACTCGCTGAACGACATCGAGCGCCTGGTGAAGGCCGGCATCCCGGTCATCACCTCCCAGTCGTTCCTGGCCAGCGAGTTGGACGGGGCGAACTACAGCACCTCCGGCCACCTGATGTGCATCGTCGGCTTCACCGCCGAGGGCGACGTGGTGGCCAACGACCCGGCCAGCGCGGACGACGACGCGGTGCGCAACGTCTACCGGCGGGCGCAGTTCGAGACGGTGTGGCTGCGCACGAAGCGGATCACCGCCAGCGGCTCGGTGGGCTCCGGCTCCGGCGGTGTGGCCTACCTGTACTTCCCGGTGAAGCCGAGCCCGGGGCAGCGGCGCGCGCTGGAGTCCGTGGGCGTGGTCTGAGCGCGGGAGCCGTA
>NZ_JBYIRL010000066.1:0-33467 GCF_057708125.1 Actinacidiphila sp. bgisy145 | reverse complement strand
GCCTACGACGGAAAGTGACGGGGCGTCGGAATGCGGACCCGGTCCGGTGGGGCGCCGTACCTTCGGCGCCGTCCGCCGCGCCTTGTCCGGCTCTGTCCGGCTCGGTCCGCATTGCGGCCCGGACCGGGGAAGTTTTCCGGAAAACCTGATCCCCGCCGGATGATCCGGCGGGGATCGGTTGTTGTGGTGGGGTGTTGTCACCCGCTGAACGGGGCGCGCCCCCCGCGTACGCCGGGTAAGCCTCCGACGTAAGCTGTACCGGTGCTGGGAGCCTGCTGATGATCGATATCCGCGTACGGGTGTCCGTATGCGAAGGTGCGGCGTGTCCGAAATGGGAAGTTTCGACGGGGCAGTGTAGAACGGGGGATGTGGCGGCCATGAAGATCGGGACCATCCTGCTCCGGGGCGCGCTCGCCGCCTGTGCGCCGGGAAGCCCGCGGTGACCGGGGACGTCGCCTCCCGTGCCGTCCTGGACAAGGCCGCGCGCGAGAACTTCCCCGTGGCACCCCGGATTCTTCCGCGTGCCTGGCGCCAGGACCTGATGGCCGTCTACGGGTTCGCCCGGCTGGTGGACGACATCGGGGACGGCGACCTGGCCGACGGCGGCCGGCCCGACGCGGTCCGGCTCGGCCTGCCCGCCGAGGCGGCCGGCGACCGGCTGGCGATGCTCGACGCCTTCGAGGCCGACCTGCACCGGGTCTTCGACGGCACCCCGCGCCACCCGCTGCTGCTCGCGCTGCGCCCGACGGTGCGTCAGCACCGGCTCACCCCTGAGCCCTTCCTCGGCCTGATCGCCGCCAACCGGCAGGACCAGCAGGTCAGCCGGTACGCCACCTACGCCGACCTGCTCGCCTACTGCGAGCTGTCCGCCAATCCGGTGGGCCGGCTGGTGCTGTCCATCACCGGCACCTCCACCCCGGAACGGGTCAGGCGCTCGGACGCGGTGTGCACCGCGCTGCAGATTGTCGAGCACCTCCAGGATGTCGCGGAGGACCTTGGCAGGGACCGGGTGTACCTCCCGCAGGAGGACATGAAACTCTTCTCGGTGGACGAGGCCGACCTCGCCGCGCCGAGCGCGGGGGAGAAGGTGCGCGAGCTGGTCGCGTTCGAAGCCGGGCGGGCCCGTGACCTGCTGGGCGAGGGCGGTGCCCTGGTCCGCAGCGTCCGAGGCCGGCTCAGACTGCTGCTCGCCGGATTCGTCGGCGGTGGCCGTGCGGCACTGCGGGCGGTGGAGGACGCGGGATACGACGTGCTGTCGAGTTCCCCGAAGGCCACCAAGTCCGTCCTGCTGCGTGAGGTGGGGTCGACATTGCGAAGAGAGGGGTGACCCGGACCGTGAACGGTTCCGCGCACACGTCCGGACAGGTGCTTGCTGCATACAAGTACTGCGAGACCGTGACCGGGCACGAGGCCCGCAACTTCGCCTACGGAATCCGCCTGCTGCCCACGGCGAAGCGCCAGGCGATGTCGGCGGTCTACGCGTTCTCCCGCCGGGTCGACGACATCGGGGACGGCGGGCTGCCGCCGGAGGAGAAGCTCCGCCGGCTGGAGGAGGCCCGCACCCTGCTGCACCGGGTCGAGGCCCACGACGTCGAGGAGGACGACACCGACCCGGTGGCCGTCGCCCTCGCCGACGCCTGCGCGCTCTTCCCGATCCCGCTGGGCGGGCTCGGCGAGCTCATCGACGGCGTCCAGATGGACGTCCGGGGTGAGACCTACGAGACCTGGGACGACCTGGCCGTTTACTGCCGCTGTGTGGCGGGAGCTATCGGTAGGGTCTCATTGGGCGTTTTCGGCACGGTGAATGGGCACGATCACGCACGTGCCGCCGAATACGCCGACACGCTCGGCCTCGCCCTCCAGCTCACCAACATCCTGCGCGACGTCCGCGAGGACGCCGGCAACGGACGCACGTACCTGCCCGCGCAGGACCTGGCGAAGTTCGGCTGCGCCGACGGCTTCCACCACGACACCCCGCCGGCCGGCTCTGACTTCGCCGGCCTGGTCGAGTTCGAAGTACGCCGAGCCCGCGCGCTGTTCGCCACCGGATACCGGCTGCTGCCGATGCTCGACCGCCGCAGCGGCGCCTGCGTGGCCGCGATGGCGGGGATCTACCGGCGGCTGCTGGAGCGGTTCGCCGCCGACCCCGCGGCGGTGCTGCGCGGCCGCGTGTCGCTGCCCGGCCGGGAGAAGGCGTACGTCGCCGTCCGCGGCCTGGCGGGGCTGGACGCCCGCCGCACCGCCCGTACCGCTGCTCCCGCCTCCGCCGCCGATCCGCGGAGGGACGTGTGAGACCGACCCGCGTGCACCAAGCGGGTTCCACCGCGCCGTACGCCCTTGCCCGCTCCCGGACCGCGCCGCCGGCCCGGGAGGCTGCTCTCCGTACGGGTGTGCGGCGGCTGCCCGCGTGCCCGCGGCCGGGCCGGGCAACCCTGGCGGCGCGTACGGCGTCACCTTCCGCGACGGTCCGCCGTACCCCGCCTGGTACGGCCCGAGGAGAGCGCGCATGACCACGACCCGATCCGGCCCGCAGGCCGCAGCAGCCGGCGCCGGCGCGGACCGGCCCGACCGCGGCGGGTCCGGCCGTACCGCCGTCGTGGTCGGCGGCGGCCTGGCCGGGGTGACCGCGGCGCTGGCGCTCGCCGACGCCGGGGTGCGGGTGACGCTCACCGAGGCCCGGCCGCGGCTGGGCGGCCTCGCCTTCTCCTTCAAGCGCGGCGAGTTGACCGTCGACAACGGCCAGCACGTCTTCCTGCGCTGCTGCACCGCCTACCAGTGGTTCCTGGACCGGATCGCGGCCCGCGACCTGGTGACGCTCCAGGACCGGCTGGACGTGCCGGTCCACGACCCGCGCAGCGGGAAGACCGGCCGGATCGGGCGGGTGGCGCTGCCGGTGCCGCTGCACCTGGCGCCGAGCCTGCTGCGCTACCCCCATCTGTCGGTGGCCGAGCGGGCCTCGGTCGGGCGGGCGGCGCTCGCGCTGCGCGGCCTGGACCTTAAGGACCCGGCCCTGGACGCGATCAACTTCGGCGAGTGGCTCGCCGCGCGCGGCCAGTCCGCGCGGACCATCGAGGCGCTGTGGGACCTGGTCGGCGTGGCCACCCTGAACGCCACGTCGGACCAGTCCTCGCTGGCCCTTGCGGCGAAGGTGTTCAAGACCGGGCTGCTGTCCGAGCCGGGCGCCGCCGACATCGGCTGGGCCGCGGCGCCGCTCGGCGACCTGCACGACGGCCGGGCCCGCGCGGCCCTGGACGCGGCGGGGGTGCGGGTGCTGCTGCGGGCCCGCGCGACCGGTCTGACGGCCCGTCCGCAGGACGGAGCACCCGCCGCCGGCGGCGAGGAGGCGCGTGACGTCGCCCACGGCGGGTGGTGTGTGGACGTGGAGACCGGGCCGGGCCGCGGTGAGCAACTGACGGCCGGCACCGTGGTGTTGGCGGTGCCGCAGCAGGAGACGCACGAACTGCTGCCGGCCGGCGCGCTGGAGCAGCCGGAAAAGCTCTTGCGGATCGGCACCGCGCCGATCCTCAATGTTCATGTGATCTACGACCGGCAGGTGCTGAGGCAGCCGTTCATGGCGGCGATCGGCAGTCCGGTCCAGTGGGTGTTCGACCGCACCGCCAGTTCCGGGCTCACCGGCGGCGGCCAGTACGTGGCGCTGTCCCAGTCCGCCGTGCAGGACGAGATCGACCTGCCGGTGGCCGAGTTGCGCCGGCGCTACCTGCCGGAGCTGGAGCGGGTGCTGCCGGCCACCCGCGGCGCCGCGGTCCGCGACTTCTTCGTCACCCGTGAACGCACCGCGACCTTCGCGCCCACCCCGGGCGTGGGCGCCCTGCGCCCCGGGCCCGCCACGCGCGCCCCCGGCCTGTACCTGGCCGGCGCGTGGACCGCCACCGGCTGGCCCGCGACGATGGAGGGTGCGGTGCGCAGCGGCCTGCACGCCTCCCGACAAGCCTTGTCCGCCCTCGGACTGCCCTGCGAACACGGCGTACTGGAGGCGGCATGAGTGCAATTGGTGCGACAAGAGGAGAGAACGTGACCGCTGACAGCGTGATCGCGCTGCTGGAGAACGGCCGCATCCTGACCACCCCCGTGCTTCGCGCGGCCGTCGCACGGCTCGCCCCGCCGATGGACACCGTGGCCTCGTACCACTTCGGGTGGATCGACCAGGCCGGCCGGCCCGCGGACGGCGACGGCGGCAAGGCGGTGCGTCCGGCGCTGGCCCTGCTGTCGGCGCAGGCCGCCGGGGCGCCCGCGGAGACCGGGGTGCCCGGCGCGGTCGCGGTGGAGCTGGTGCACAACTTCTCGCTGCTGCACGACGACCTGATGGACGGTGACGAGCAGCGCCGGCACCGGGACACGGTGTGGAAGGTGCACGGCCCGGCCCAGGCGATCCTGGTCGGCGACGCGCTCTTCGCGCTGGCCAACGAGATCCTGCTGGAGCAGGGCACCGCGGACGCCGGGCGGGCCACCCGCCGGCTGACCACCGCCACCCGCAAGCTGATCGACGGTCAGGCCCAGGACATCTCCTTCGAGCACCGCGAGCGGGTCGCCGTGACCGAGTGCCTGGAGATGGAGGGCAACAAGACCGGGGCGCTGCTGGCCTGCGCCTCCTCCATCGGCGCGGTGCTCGGCGGCGCGTCGGAGTCCGACGCGGACGCGCTGGAGGAGTACGGCTACCACCTGGGGCTGGCCTTCCAGGCGATCGACGACCTGCTGGGCATCTGGGGCGACCCGGCCACCACCGGCAAGCAGACCTGGAGCGACCTGAGGCAGCGTAAGAAGTCGCTGCCGGTGGTCGCGGCGCTCGCCGCCGACGGCCCCGCGGCCGAGCGGCTCGGTGAACTCCTCGCGGCGGACGCGAAAAATTCCGGGCAGGCCGAAACTGATGCCTTCAGCGAGGAAGAGTTCGCCCTGCGTGCGGCGTTGATCGAAGAGGCGGGTGGTCGGGAGTGGACGTCTCAGGAGGCCCGGAGGCAGTACACGACCGCCATCGCCGCTCTGGACAAAATGGACATGCCGGAAGAAATCCGACGTAAGCTCGTGGGCCTGGCGGATTTTGTGGTGGTCCGCGAGAAGTAACAAGACAGACGTGGAGCGTATGACGTCGCCGGTTTCACTCTTGTGACGGCGGACGGCCGCCCCCGACACCGCAGAAGTATCAACTGCAAAGGGGAAGCCATGACAGCGACGACCGACGGCAGTCCAGGGACGCCAACCCATCGGACACCTTCGGCCAGTAGCGCCTCGGAGCCGGAGCCTGTTCCAGCCGGCGACACAGAGGCGGCGGCGCAGCGTGCCGTGCAGCGCGCCGCAGACCACCTCCTGGCACGGCAGCACCCTGACGGATGGTGGAAAGGCGACCTCGAGACAAACGTGACGATGGATGCCGAGGACCTGCTGCTGCGGGAGTTCCTCGGCATCCGCGACGAGGAGGTCACCGCTGCCTCGGCCCGCTGGATTCGCTCCCAGCAGCGCGAGGACGGCGCCTGGCCCACCTTCCACGGCGGTCCCGGCGACCTGTCCGCCACCATCGAGGCCTATGTCGCACTGCGCCTGGCCGGGGACGACCCGGCCGAGGCGCACATGGCGCTGGCCGCGAAGTGGTCCCGCGGCGAGGGGGGTGTGGCCGCCAGCCGGGTCTTCACCCGGATCTGGCTCGCCTTGTTCGGCTGGTGGGACTGGGACGACCTGCCGGAGATGCCGCCCGAGGTCATCTTCCTGCCCAAGTGGATGCCGCTGAACATCTACTCGTTCGGCTGCTGGGCCCGGCAGACCATCGTGCCGCTGACCGTGGTCGGCGCGCACCGCCCGGTGCACCCCGCGCCCTTCGGCATCGAGGAGCTGCACCTCGACCCGGCCCGGCCGAACCCGAAGCAGCGCCGGAAGCCCATCACCACCTGGGACGGCGTCTTCCAGCGCCTGGACCAGGTGCTGCACGTCTACCGCCGGTTCAGCCCCCGGCTGGTGCGCCGCAGCGCGATGAACGCGTGCGCCCGCTGGATCATCGAGCGCCAGGAGGCCGACGGCTGCTGGGGCGGCATCCAGCCGCCGGCGGTCTACTCGGTGATCGCCCTGCACCTGCTCGGCTACGACCTGGACCACCCGGTGATCAAGGCCGGACTGGACTCGCTGGATCGTTTCGCCGTGTGGCCCGAGGAGGGCGTGCGGATGATCGAGGCGTGCCAGTCCCCGGTCTGGGACACCTGCCTGGCCACCATCGCCCTCGCCGACGCCGGCATCGGCGCCGACCACCCCGCGCTGGTCAAGGCCGCGGACTGGATGCTCGGCGAGCAGATCACCCGCCCCGGCGACTGGTCCGTGCAGCGCCCGCAACTGGCGCCCGGCGGCTGGGCCTTCGAGTTCCACAACGACAACTACCCGGACGTGGACGACACGGCCGAGGTGGTGCTCGCGCTGCGCCGGATCGACCACCCCGACCGGGCCCGGCTGGACTCCGCGATCGACAAGGCGGTGCGCTGGAACGTCGGCATGCAGTCCAGGAACGGCGCGTGGGGCGCCTTCGACGCCGACAACACCAGCCCCTTCCCCAACCGGCTGCCGTTCTGCGACTTCGGCGAGGTGATCGACCCGCCGTCGGCCGATGTCACCGCCCACGTGGTGGAGATGCTGGCCGCGCTCGGCCTGGAACACGACGGGCACACCCGCCGCGGCATCGACTGGCTGCTGGGGGAACAGGAGGACAACGGCGCCTGGTTCGGCCGCTGGGGTGTCAACTACATCTACGGCACCGGGTCGGCCGTCCCGGCGCTCGCCGCGGCCGGGCTCGCCCCGGACCACCCGGCGATCCGCCGGGCCGTCGACTGGCTGCACGAGGTGCAGAACACCGACGGGGGCTGGGGCGAGGACCTGCGCTCCTACGCCGACCGGGAGTGGGCCGGCCGCGGGCACTCCACCGCGTCGCAGACCGCGTGGGCGCTGATGGCGCTGCTGGCGGCCGGCGAGCGGGACACCGAGTCCGTCGAGCGCGGGGTGCGCTGGCTGGCCGACACCCAGCTGCCGGACGGCTCCTGGGACGAGCCGTACTTCACCGGTACCGGCTTCCCGCGTGACTTCTCCATCAACTACCACCTGTACCGGATGGTCTTCCCGCTGACCGCGCTCGGCCGCTACGCCCGCGCCGAGCCCTTCGGCGCCGGCCACCCCGCGGCCCCGGCCGGCCCGGCCGCCGCCCTGCCGAGCACCGGAAAGGGGGCCTAGTTCGTGGGCCCGTCCCGACCCCCGCTGACGGTGGTCTGCGCCCTGCCGATCGAGCGCTTCGCGCTGCGCAGGGGCACCGCCAGGAACACCGCGGAGTTCCCGGTGACCGTGCTGCGTACCGGCATGGGACCCAGGAACGCGGAGCGGGTCGTCGCGCAGGCCCTGAAGGACCCGGCGCTGCACGGGAGTTCCGTCCTGACCACCGGCTTCTGCGCGGGGCTCGCCCCCGGCATGCGGCCGGGTGACGTCGTCGTCTCCGACGACGGTCACGAGAGCGCGACGCTGGCCGCCGCGCTCAAGGCCGCGCTCGCCGACCGGGGTCACACCGTGCACACCGGCACGCTGGCGGAGTCCGATCATGTCGTGCGGGGCGCCGAGCGCGCCGCACTCGCGGCGACGGGTGCCATCGCCGTGGACATGGAGTCGGCCGCGATGCGCCGCGCTGCTCTCGCCGAGGGCGCGCACCGCATCGCGGCGGCCCGCGTCGTCGTCGACACGCCCGAGTTCGAACTCGTGCGTGTCGGCACCCTCCGCACCGGGATCATCGCATTCCGCGTGCTCAGAGATCTTGTTCCCGCCTTTCTCGATTGGCACCGCACTACCGCGCTCCCCTGGAGGTGAGCTAGATGGCCATGCCGCTCCGTCAGACCGTCCGCGTCGCGTCGTACCTCTTCGAACAGAAAATGGTCCGGCGACGCGAAAAGTTCCCGCTGATCGTCGAACTCGAACCGCTCTTCGCCTGCAACCTCAAATGTGAGGGCTGCGGCAAGATCCAGCACCCCGCGGGGGTGCTCAAGCAGCGCATGCCGGTCGCCCAGGCGGTCGGCGCGGTGCTGGAGTCGGGTGCGCCGATGGTCTCCATCGCGGGCGGCGAGCCGCTCATGCACCCCCAGATCGACGAGATCGTGCGCCAGCTGGTCGCCCGCAAGAAATTCGTATTCCTCTGCACCAACGCCCTGCTCATGCGCAAGAAGATGGACAAGTTCACACCTTCTCCTTACTTTGCTTTTACCGTCCACATCGACGGTATGCGCGAGCGGCACGACGAGTCGGTGGCGAAGGAGGGCACCTTCGACGAGGCGGTGGCCGCGATCAAGGAGGCCAAGCGGCGCGGCTTCCGGGTCACCACCAACTCCACCTTCTTCAACACCGACACCCCGCAGACGATCATCGAGGTGCTCAACTACCTCAACGACGACCTGCAGGTCGACGAAATGATGCTGTCGCCCGCATACGCGTACGAGAAGGCACCCGACCAGGAGCACTTCCTCGGCGTGGAGCAGACCCGCGAGCTGTTCCGCAAGGCGTTCGGCGACGGCAACCGCAAGAAGTGGCGGCTGAACCACAGCCCGCTCTTCCTGGACTTCCTGGAGGGCAAGGCGGACTTCCCCTGCACCGCCTGGGCGATCCCGAACTACTCGCTCTTCGGCTGGCAGCGCCCCTGCTACCTGATGAGCGACGGGTACGTGCCGACGTATCAGAAGCTCCTGGACGAGACGGACTGGGACAAGTACGGCCGCGGCCGGGACGAGCGGTGCGACAACTGCATGGCCCACTGCGGCTACGAGCCCACGGCCGTGCTGGCCACCATGGGCTCGCTGAAGGAGTCCATCCGCGCCGCCCGGGAGACCGTCGCCTCCAACCGCGCGAAGTGACCGCCAGGTAACAGCAGTGACGAGCCACCGGCCCGGCCCCCGCGCCCGCCGGTGGCTCGTGTCCGCACTGCCACCGGCCGGTCAGCGGCCGACGATCCACCGCAATCCCGGCAGGAACGAGGTCCACACATGTCGATGCTGGAGCACATCAAAGGCCCGCGCGACCTGAAGGCACTGCCCGACGGCCGGCTCGACGAACTCGCCGCCGACATCCGCCACTTCCTCGTCGACGCGGTCGCCAGGACCGGCGGCCACCTCGGCCCCAACCTCGGCGTGGTGGAGCTGACGATCGCGCTGCACCGCGTCTTCGACTCACCCGCCGACCGCATCCTGTGGGACACCGGCCACCAGGCGTACGTGCACAAGCTGCTCACCGGCCGGCAGGACTTCTCCAAGCTCCGCAGCAAGGGCGGCCTGTCCGGCTACCCCTCGCGCGCGGAGTCCGAGCACGACGTGATCGAGAACAGCCACGCCTCCACCGTGCTCGGCTGGGCCGACGGCCTGGCCAAGGCGAACGAGGTCCGCGGCAGCGACGACCGGGTGGTCGCCGTCATCGGCGACGGCGCGCTGACCGGCGGCATGGCCTGGGAGGCGCTGAACAACATCGCCGCCGCCCGGGACCGCCCGCTGATCATCGTCGTCAACGACAACGAGCGCTCCTACGCTCCCACCATCGGCGGGCTCGCCAACCACCTGTCCACGCTGCGCACCACCGACGGCTACGAGCGCTTCCTCGGCTGGGGCAAGCAGCTCCTCCAGCAGACCCCGGTGATCGGCCAGCCGCTCTACGAGTCGCTGCACGGCGCGAAGAAGGGCTTCAAGGACGCCTTCGCGCCCCAGGGCCTCTTCGAGGACCTGGGGCTGAAGTACCTCGGGCCGATCGACGGCCACGACATCGAGGCGGTGGAGTCCGCGCTGCGCCGCGCCCGCCGCTTCCACGGCCCGGTCCTGGTGCACTGCCTCACCGAGAAGGGCCGCGGCTACGCCGCCGCCGAGCAGGACGAGGCCGACCACTTCCACGCCGTGGGCGCCATCGACCCGGCCACCGGCCGGCCGCTGGCGCCCGCCCAGGGGCCGTCGTGGACCTCGGTGTTCGGCGAGGAACTGGTGGCCATCGGCGCCGAGCGGCCCGACGTGGTCGCCATCACCGCCGCCATGCTCCAGCCGGTCGGGCTGGCGAAGTTCGCCGCCGCCTTCCCGCACCGCGTCTTCGACGTCGGCATCGCCGAGCAGCACGCCGCGACCTCCGCGGCGGGCCTGGCCACCGGCGGGCTGCACCCGGTCGTCGCGGTCTACGCGACCTTCCTCAACCGGGCCTTCGACCAGGTGCTGATGGACGTCGCCCTGCACCGGTGCGGCGTGACCTTCGTGCTGGACCGGGCCGGGGTGACCGGCACCGACGGCGCCTCCCACAACGGCATGTGGGACATGTCGATCCTCCAGGTGGTGCCGGGCCTGCGGATCGCCGCGCCGCGCGACGCCGACCAGCTGCGCGCGCAGCTGCGCGAGGCGGTCGAGGTCGACGACGCCCCGACGGTGGTGCGCTTCCCCAAGGAGACCGCGGGCCCCGCGGTGCCGGCGCTGGAGCGGGTGGGCGGCGTGGACGTCCTGCACCGCCCCGCCGACGGCCTGGCGCCCGACGTGCTGCTGGTGTCGATCGGCGCGTTCGCCGAAACGTGCCTGTCGGCCGCGGAGCTGCTGGCCGGCCGCGGCATCGGCGTCACCGTGGCCGACCCGCGCTGGGTCAAGCCGGTCGACCCGGCGCTGACGGAACTGGCCGCCGCGCACCGCATGGTGGCCGTCGTGGAGGACAACGGCCGGGTCGGCGGCGTCGGCTCCGCGATCGCGCAGGCGCTGCGCGACGCGTCGGTGGACGTACCGCTGCGCGACCTCGGCATCCCGCCGCAGTTCCTCGCGCACGCCAAGCGCGGCGAGGTGCTGGCCGACCTCGGGCTGACCCCGGCGGAGATCGCCGGGTCGGTGGGCGGGTCCTTCCTGCGGCTGGCCGCGCGCACCGCCACGGCCGCCGCGGGGGAGGTCCCGGGCCAGGCCGACCCCGCCGACCCCTGCGGCCGCACCGGTTCCGCCGACCCGGCCGGAGCCAAGGGCGCCGGACCGGCGCATACTTCCGGTGGCAGCACCCCACGCACGCGAGGAGCAGGTGAACGATGACATCGTCCGACCCGACGCCCGAGCCCGGCAGCCCCGCCCCAGGGGCGCAGCCAAAAGGGTTCGACCTCGGCACCCTCCTCGCCGAGCGGGGCGGTGAACGGTACGACCTGCACAGCAAGCACCTGAACCACCAGCTGCCGCGGATGCTGCACACCATCGGCTTCGACAAGTACTACGAGCGGGCCGAGGGCGCGCACTTCTGGGACGCCGACGGCAACGACTACCTGGACATGCTCGCCGGGTTCGGCGTGATGGGCGTCGGCCGCCACCACCCGGTGGTCCGCAAGGCGCTGCACGACGTACTGGACGCGGGGCTGCCGGACCTGACCCGGTTCGACTGCCAGCCGCTGCCCGGGCTGCTCGCCGAGAAGCTGCTGTCCTACACCCCGCACCTGGACCGGGTGTTCTTCGGCAACAGCGGCACCGAGGCGGTGGAGACCGCGCTGAAGTTCGCCCGCTACGCCACCGGCAAGCCCCGGGTGCTGTACTGCAAGCACTCCTTCCACGGCCTGACCACCGGCTCGCTGTCGGTCAACGGCGAGGAGGGCTTCCAGGACGGCTTCGCGCCGCTGCTGCCCGACACCGAGATCGAGGTCGGCGACCTGGACGCGCTGGCCCGCGAGCTCAAGCGCGGCGACGTGGCGGCGATGATCGTGGAGCCCATCCAGGGCCACGGCGTGCACATCCCGCCGGCCGGCTACCTGCGCTCGGCCCAGTCGCTGCTGCGCGCCCACAAGGCGCTGCTGATCTGCGACGAGGTGCAGACCGGCATCGGCCGCACCGGCACCTTCTACGCCTACCAGCAGGAGGAGGGCGTCGAGCCGGACCTGCTGACCGTCGCCAAGACGCTGTCGGGCGGCTATGTGCCGGTGGGCGCCACGCTGGGCCGGGACTGGATCTTCAAGAAGGTCTACTCCTCGATGGACCGGGTGCTGGTGCACTCGGCGAGCTACGGCTCCAACGCGCAGGCGATGGTCGCGGGCCTGGCCACCTTGGCGGTGATGGAGGACGAGCAGCTCGTCGAGAACTCCCGGCGGATGGGCGAGTTGCTGCGCACCCGGCTGGCCGCGCTCGTCGACGAGTACGAGCTGCTCGCGGACGTCCGCGGCCGCGGCCTGATGGTCGCGGTGGAGTTCGGCAAGCCCAGGTCGCTGAAGCTGCGCGGCCGCTGGACGATGCTGCAGGCCGCCCGCAAGGGCCTGTTCGCGCAGATGGTGGTGGTGCCGCTGCTCCAGAAGCACCGCATCCTCACCCAGGTCTCCGGGGACCACATCGAGGTGATCAAGCTGATCCCGCCGCTGGTGGTCGACGAGGCCGACGTCGACCGCTTCGTCACGGCGTTCACCGACGTGATGGACGACGCGCACGGCGGGGGCGGCCTGATGTGGGACTTCAGCCGGACCCTGATCAAGCAGGCGGTCGCCAACCGCTAGGAACCCGCCCCCGTGGCGCCGGCACCGGCGCCACGGGCGGTACGGCCGGGCTTCAGCGGGTGAGCAGGTGCTCCTGGAGCCGGGCCCGGGCCGCGGGCGCCAGCCCCAGGCCCTGTTCGAGGTAGCGGTCCACCGTCCCCCAGCGCTCCTCGATCGTGTCGAACGCCGCCCGCAGGTACTCGATCCGCGCCTCGAAGAGCGGGTCCAGCAGCGCGCTGACGGCGGGGTCGATCGCGGCGCCGGTGCTGCCGTCGCCGCGCACCACCTTGTAGCGGCGGTGCCGGGCGTTGCTCTCCAGGTAGTCCGCCTCGATCGCGGACCGCTCCACGTCGAGGGCGAGCAGGATGATCGCCATGGAGGTGCCGGCCCGGTCCTTCCCGGCGGCGCAGTGCAGCAGCGCCGGCACAGCGGCGGACTCCGCGTCCGCGGTCAGCAGGGCGAGCATCCGGCTGTGCTCCGCGGTGCGGTCCAGGACCAGGCTGCGGTAGGAGGCGGCCATGCGCGCCGCGCCCCGCCCGCCGCCGAGCGCGGCGTCCAGCGCGGCCAGGTCGCCGTTGCGCACGGTGTGCCAGAAGCCGGCGTGCTGGGCGGGGTCGCTGAGCGGGAGGTTGACGTTGCGGGTGCCGGGCAGGGCGACGTCCGGGCCCTCCAGCGCGATGTCGTCGGCGTTGCGGAAGTCGAAGACCGTGTGCAGCCGCAGCGAGGCGAGGAAGTCCGTGTCCCGCGCGTCGGCGTGGGCGAGGTGGCCGCTGCGGAAGAGCACGCCCGGGCGCACCCGCCGCCCGTCGGCGGTGGGCAGGCCGCCCACGTCGCGGAAGTTGCGGACCCCGGTCAGCCGGGGCTCCGGGCCGGTCGTGGCGGGCTGCCGTACTTCCTGCGTCACCCGGTGCTCCCTCGTGTCGCCGTCACCGCGCGCGTGCTCGCCGCACCGCGCGCCCACCGCCGACGATACGGCAGCGCGGGCAAAGGCGTACCGACCGGTACGGGTCCGGCCGTATTCCGCCGGGCGGCCGCGATCCGCGCGCGCACCGGGTGGGATGAATCACGTGCCGTCAAGCCGTCCTTACGGTCGCGTAGGTCACAGGCGGCGGAGGACAATGCTCCGACGTGGCTGACAATACGCGGACAACAGACGACTACGGAGAGACCGACGCGGACCGGCCGGAGCCGCACCCGCCGACGAGCGTACGGGGCCGCGTGCTCGCGCCCGCCGCGGCCGGGTTCGCCTCCTACGCGGCGGTGGGGGACAGCTTCACCGAGGGGGTCGGCGACCCCGGGCCCGGCGAGGCGTTCGTCGGCTGGGCCGACCGGCTGGCGGGGCTGCTGGCCGAGCGCCGCGCGGCCGAGGCGCCGCCCGGCGACTTCCGCTACGCCAACCTCGCGGTGCGCGGCCGCCTGCTGGACCGGATCATCGAGGAGCAGGTGCCCCGGGCGGTGACGCTCGCGCCCGACCTGGTCACCTTCTGTGCCGGCGGCAACGACATCCTGCGCCCGGGCAGCGACCCCGACGCGCTCGCCGAGCGCTTCGAGGGCGCGGTGGCGGACCTGCGCGCGGTGGTCGGCACCGTGCTGGTCTGCACCGGCTTCGACACCCGCGGAGTGCCGGTGCTGGGCCTGCTGCGCGGCAAGATCGCGACGTACAACGCGCACATCCGGGCGGTCGCGGACCGCTACGGCTGCCCGGTGGTGGACCTGTGGTCGCTGCGGGCGGTGCACGACCGGCGGGCCTGGAGCGAGGACCGGCTGCACCTGTCGTCCGCCGGGCACGCCCGGGTGGCGCTGCGGGCGGCCCAGGTGCTCGGCCTGGAGCCGGCCGCCGACCCGGACCTGCCGTGGCCCCCGGAGCCGCTGCGGGCGCCGGCGCAGGTCCGCAAGGACAACATCCAGTGGGCCCGGGAGTACCTGGTGCCCTGGATCGGCCGGCGGCTGCGCGGGGAGTCCTCCGGCGACCACGTGCTGCCCAAGCGCCCGGAGCTGCTGCCTCTGGCGCCCGGCCGGCTGGAGTCCTGCCGCTGACGGCCCGCGCCCGGCAGCGCCCGCTGCGCGCCGGCCGCGCCGCTATGTCAACGGGGCGCGTGGTGTACGGCCAGTTCGGCCCACACCACGCGCCCCGCTCCGTCCGCCGCGGGGTCGGAGCCCCAGGCCGCCGCCAGCGCGCTGACCAGCAGCAGCCCGCGCCCGCCCTCCTCGTCGTCGGTCGCCGTACACGGCACCGGGCTCGCGTCGGCGCACCCCTGGTCGGTCACTTCGAGCCGTACGTACGGGCCGATGTCGCGCAGCGCGCACATGATGTGCTTGCTGTCGGTGTGCCGGACCGCGTTGGTGAACAGCTCGGTGACCACCAGGCCCGCGTCGTCCCTCAGCTCGGCGTCGGCGCCCCACTCGCTGAGCCTGGCCCGTATCCGCGCGCGGGCGTCCGCCACGGACGCGCCCATCGCGGGCAACCGGAAGACGTCCTGGCGCGCACAGGCGCGGACGTCCGCCCGGTGTCCGGGCTTGAGGGCGTGAGTAGAAAGGACCACCCCGTAACTATGAGCCCGCCACTGGACACATGGCAAGGTCCGAACTGTAAATTACAGAATCGACAGTGCATGCTGTTCCTGGCGCTGACGTCATGACACACTGCATGTCAGTCAAGGGAGTTGGAGGTTGAGGCACGTGATGGACCCCAGGCCGGGCGGCGCGCCGACGGTCCTGCGCATGGTGCTCGGCAAGCGGCTCCAGGACCTCCGCGAGAAGGCCGGCCTCAGCTTCGAGCAGGCCGGACGCGCCCTTGATGTGACGCACGCCACAATTCGGCGGATGGAAAAGGCCGAAGTCGGGCTGAAGATCCCCTATGTCGAGAAGCTGCTCACCACCTACGGCGTCACCACTCCGGACGAGATCGGCGGCTTCCTCGCGCTGTGCCGTGAGGCCAACCGGCCCGGCTGGTGGCACAACTTCCGCGACGTGCTGCCCGAGTGGTTCAGCGCCTTCGTCAGCCTCGAGGGCGAGGCGTCGGTCATCCGCGCCTACGAACCGCACTACGTCCCCGGACTGCTCCAGGTTTCCAGCTACGCCCAGGCCGTGCTGCGCGCCGGGCTGCCCAACGCCACATCCGAGGAGATCGACCGGCTGGTCACGCTGCGGGTCGAGCGGCAGGCGCTGCTCACCCGCGACGGTGCGCCGCTGCTGTGGGTCGTGATGGACGAGACGGTGCTGCGCCGGCCGATCGGCGGCCCGGACGTGATGCGCGAGCAGCTCGGCGCGCTGATCGACGCCGCCGACCTGCCGAACGTGCGGCTCCAGGTGATCCCGTTCGCGGCCGGGCCGCATCCGGCCATGTACGGGCCGTTCCATATCTTCCGGTTCCAGCTCAAGGAGATCCCGGACATCGCCTACACCGAGAGTCTGGTGGGCGGCGCCTACTTCGACGACCGGGACGACGTGTCCACCTTCCTCGAAGCTCTGGACCGGATGTGCGCGCAGGCAGCGCCGGCACAGAGCACCAAAGCCATCCTCGATGGCATGCGCAAGGAGATCTGAACCATGGATCGCGTCAGCAACGACAGCATCTACAACGGAATGCCCGCCACCGAGCTGGGCAACGACGGCTGGCGAAAGCCGTGGAGCGGCGGCAACGGCGGCTCCTGCGTGGAGGCCAAGCGCCTGGGCGACGGCCGGGTGGCGCTGCGGCAGTCCACCGACCCCGAGGGCCCGGCGCTGATCTACACCAACCACGAGATCACCTCGTTCATCCAGGGCGCCAAGGCCGGCGACGCGGACTTCCTGCTCGGATGACCCGGACGACGCCGATGACCCGCACGACCGGGACGACCCGGATGACCAGCACCCCGCCGGCCCGCCGGCAGCGACACCCCGACCAGGCAGCGACGAAGCGGAGGACCGCGTGACCGACCAGGGCTTTCCCGTCGGGGAGATCGACACCAGCCGTCCGCACCCGGCCCGGATGTACGACTACTACCTCGGCGGCAAGGACAACTACGAGGTGGACCGGGAAGCCGCCGACCGCGTGGTGGACGCCGTCCCGGAGGTCGTGGTCGGGGCCCGGGCGAACCGGGAGTTCCTCCAGCGCGCGGTCCGCCACCTCGTGGAGCAGGGGGCGCGCCAGTTCATCGACATCGGCACCGGCATCCCCACCTCGCCGAACACCCACGAGATCGCCCACTCCATCGCGCCCGACGCCCGGATCGCCTACATCGACAACGACCCGATCGTCGCCACCCACGCCAGCACCCGCCTGCTCGGCACCGGCAACACCGGCTTCTTCCTGGCCGACATGCGCGACCCGCAGACGATCCTGAACCACCCCACGATCAGCGAGCTGATCGACTTCGAGCAGCCGGTCGTGCTGATGCTGGTGTCGGTCCTGCACTTCGTCACCGAGGACGAGGACCCCTACCGCACCGTCGCCACCCTGCGTGACGCGCTGCCCGCGGGCAGCCACCTGATCCTGTCCCACGCCACCGCCGACTTCAACGCCGGCAAGGCCGACGAGGTCACCACCGTCTACCGCAAGGCCACCGCGCTGCTCACCCCGCGCAGCCACGCCGACGTCACCCGGCTCTTCGACGGTTTCGACCTGCTCGACCCCGGCCTGGTCCAGGTCAACCACTGGCGCAACGAGGTGCCCGAGGACACGCCGCCGGTCGGCGTGTACGGCGCCATCGGCCGCAAGCGGTAGGCCCGCAAGGGGCTGGTGCCGCACCAGGACAGGGGCCCTGCCGGGGCGCCCGGACCGTGTCAGGGGAAGGACGCGTCCGAGGCAGCGACCCGACGGGGCCCCACACCTGTTCCCCGCACCTGTGCCCCGGGCTGCCGCGCCCGCCACCGCCCGGCCGCCTGCTCAGCGGCCGGTGTCGACCGAGACGGTCACGTCCTCCAGCGACGCCGCGAAGTCCGCGCCGAGCGCCCGCGACGGGGTCTGGAACCCCGGGGCCAGCTCCGGCAGCCGCTCCACGATCCGCAGCACCGCGTCACTCGTCAGCCGGTACGGGCTCGGCCCGGTCAGCGTCGCGGTCGCCTTGTTCCCCGCAGCGTCGGTGGCCTGCCCCCACACCTCGCTGCGGCCGCCGGCCAGCCGCCGCTCACCCGGCCCGCGCACCAGCTTCCCCACCGCCCCGGACACCGCGCCGCGCAGCGGCCCCAGCCGCACCGCACGGGAGGCGGCCACCACCGCCTGCGGCAGCGCGGTGTACGTGGTGACGTCCGGGATGCCGGTCGAGTGGTAGGCGGTGCTCACATCGCCCCACGGCACCGACACCACCGTCCGCGCACCCGACGGGAAGGCGGCCCGCACCTGCCGTGAGCCCAGCGGCACCGAGCGGATCTCGCCGCCGCTGCGGATACGGCCGCCGTCGGGCGCGCCGGCCACCATGGTCCGGGCGGTGCCCGGGCTCGGCCCGCCGGCGGTCAGGAACGCCAGGTCCAGCTGGGTCGCGTCCGGCAGCCGGGCCGCCAGCAGTGCTGCCACGCAGTCGGTCGGCACCACGTCGAAGCCCGCACCCGGCAGCAGCGTGATCCCCGCGGCCTGCGCCCGGGCGCCGAGCGCGTGCAGCGACTCGAACACGTCGATCTCGCCGGTGATGTCCAGGTACGGCGTCCGCGTCTCCACGCACGCGTGCGCCATCGGCAGCGCGGTGCGCGCGAACGGCCCCGCGCAGTGCGCCACCGCCGTCACGTCCTTCAGCCCGCGGCGGACCGCGGTCGGCTCGGTCAGGTCGAACACCCGGTGCTCCAGGCCGAGTTCCGCGGCGAACGGAAGGAGCTTGGCGGCGTTGCGACCGGCCAGCACGGGGCGCAGGCCCTGCGCGACGGCACGCCGGGCGATCAGGCGACCGGTGTACCCGGTGGCCCCGTACAACAGCCAGGTCATGAAGTGCGATCCTTCCGCGGCGGTGCAGCGAGAGCTGATCGGAACCGTACACGCGCCGTCTGTCGGGCGGCTATCTCGCTGACCGGCAGGTGGACGGCGGGTGGGCGCTGTTCGGACGGTGGGCGGCGTTCGGGATCGCGACGGCGGGCGCCGGAGGGGCTGTATAGGGTCGAGAAGTGACCACGAACCCGCTGCTCGAACCGAGCCCGCTGCCGTACGGCCTGCCCCCCTTCGCCGCGCTGACGGACGACCACTACCTGCCGGCCTTCGAGCGGGGCATCGCCGAGCACACCGCCGAGGTCCGGCGCATCGCCACCGACCCCGAGCCCCCCACCTTCGCCAACACCGTGGAGGCGCTGGAGCGTTCGGGCCGGCTGCTGGCGCGGGTGCGGGCGGCGTACGACAACCAGACGGCCGCCCACGTCACCGACGGCCTGCTCGCCATCGAGGCCCGGGTCAGCGCGATGACCGCCGCCCATGCCGACGAGATCCACCTCGACCCCGCGCTCTACGCGCGGATCGACGCACTGTACGAGGCGCGCGCGGACCTCGGCCTCGACCCGGAGTCGCTGCGGCTGCTGGAGCGCTACCGCACCGACTTCGTGCGCGCCGGGGCGCGGTTGTCGCCGGCGGACCGGGAGCGGCTGCGCGAGCTGAACGCGCGGATCGCCGCCGCCACCACCGAGTTCGGACAGAACGTGCTGGCCGCGGGGAAGGACGGCGCGCTGGTGCTGGACGACCCCGCGCAGCTGTCCGGGCTGTCGGCCGACGCGGTCGCGGCCGCCGCGGCCAACGCCCGTGAGCTGGGCCGCGAGGGCGGCTGGGTGCTGAGCCTGCGCAACTTCACCAACCAGCTCGAACTGGCGCTGCTGGACGACCGCGACGTACGGCGCCGCCTGCTCGCCGCCGCCATGGACCGCGCCCAGGACACCAACGGCCCGCTCGCGGTCACCCTCGCCACGCTGCGCGCCGAGCGCGCCGCGCTGCTCGGCTATCCCAGCCATGCCGCGTACACCGCCGCCGACACCACCGCCGGCAGCACCGGGGCCGTCACCGACCTGCTGGCGCGGCTGGTGCCGCCCGCCGTGGCCAACGCCCGCCAGGAGGCCGAGGCGCTCGCGCAGGCCGCGGGCGGGCCGATCGAGGCGTGGGACTGGGCGTACTGGTCGGAGAAGGTCCGCAAGGAGCGGCACGACATCGACCAGAACGCGCTGCGCCCCTACCTCGAACTGGAGGCGGTGCTGCGCGACGGCGTCTTCCACGCGGCGCACGAGGTGTACGGCATCACCGTCACCGAGCGGCCCGACCTGGTCGGCTACCACCCGGACGTGCGGGTCTTCGAGGTCTTCGACGCCGACGGCAGCGGCCTGGGGCTGTTCCTGATCGACCTGTTCGCCCGGCCCACCAAGCGCGGCGGGGCCTGGATGAACGCGCTGGTCGAGCAGTGCGGGCTGCTCGGTCAGCGGCCGGTGATCGTCAACAACCACAACATCGCCAAGCCCGCGCCCGGCGAGCCCGCGCTGCTGACGTTCAGCCAGGTCGACACGCTCTTCCACGAGTTCGGGCACGCGCTGCACGGCCTCTTCTCCGACGTGCGCTACCCGTACTTCTCCGGCACCGCTGTGCCGCGCGACTTCGTCGAATACCCCTCTCAGGTCAACGAGATGTGGGCGACCTGGCCGGAGGTGCTGGCGCGGTACGCCCGCCACCACGAGACGGGAGAGCCGATGCCCGCGGGCATGGTCGACCGGATGCTGGCGGCCGCCCGGTTCGGCGAGGGCTTCGCGACCGTGGAGTACCTCGCGGCGGCGCTGCTGGACTGGGCGTGGCACTCGCTGCCGGCCGGCCAGGACCCGGGCGACCCGCTGGAGTTCGAGGCGCGGGCGCTGGCCGCGGCCGGGGTGGACCTGCCCGCGGTGCCGCCGCGCTACCGCACCACGTACTTCACGCACATCTTCGGCGGCGGCTACAGCGCGGGGTACTACTCGTACATCTGGAGCGAGGTGCTGGACGCCGACACCGTCGACTGGTTCGAGACGAACGGCGGGATGCGGCGGGCCAACGGCGAGGTGTTCCGGCGGGAGCTGCTGGCGAAGGGCGGCAGCAAGGACCCGATGGCGGCGTTCGCCGCGGTGCGCGGCCGCGCCCCCCACGTCGAGCCCCTCCTCGCGCGCCGCGGCCTGAACTGACCCCGGCACGCAGGGGGAGGCCCGGGCCGTGCTTCTGCGGTGAACTGACGCACGAGGCCGGTCCTACGCTCCGCGGGGCACTGCGCCGCCGGCGCACGGGCCGCGGACCACTACGTGCCGCCGCACATGCTCGGCGACCAGGCGCTGACGTTGCCCGCCACGGCGGCGGCCGCGCGGACGAAGGCGGCCAGGGCCGGGGAGGTGGCGTCCTCGGGCCAGGCGAGGACGAGCGTGGTGGGCTCGGCATCGTCCACGGGGACGGCGACCAGGTCGTGGCGGAGCTGGTCGCGGATGGAGGAGGGGAGGACGGCGACCATGCGGCGCAGGGCGATGAGGTGGAGGAGCTGCCCGAGGTCGTGGACCTCGGGACCGTGTGAGCCGCCCTCGGATGCGCCCGGCCAGCGCGGCAGGGGCTCCCCGGCGAGGTCGTCCAGGCTGACCCGGGTACGGCCCGCGAGGCGATGCGAGCGCGGTATCACGAGAAGTTGGGTCTCGGTCAGGAGGTCCTGGGTGTCCAGGCCGGTGAGGTCGGGGTGGGGGCGGTGCAGCAGGGCGGCGTCGGCACGACCCTCCCGCAGGAGGGTCTCACGCTCGCCGAAGCTGCACACCAGCTCGACCGGCAGCGCCCCCGGCTCAGCCTGGTAGGCGTCGAGGATCGCGGGCAGCAGGCCGCCGTCGCCGCCCGGCTTGATGGCCAGGACCAGACGCGGGTCGGCGCGGCCGGCCCGCCGGGTGCGGCGCGCCGCGGCCGACGCGGCGTCGAGCACCGTACGGCTCTCGCGGAGCAGGACGGCCCCCGCCTCGGTCAGCGCGACCCGGCGACCGACCCGTTCCAACAGGGCTACGCCCAGCCGCCGTTCGAGCTGGTGAATGGCGCGGGAGAGCGGCGGCTGGGTCATCCCCAGCCGGGCGGCCGCCCGACCGAAGTGCAGCTCTTCGGCGACAGCGGTGAAGTAGACGAGTTCGCGGACCTCCAGTCTTTCCATACCCGCACGGTATCGCTGCGTGCCTGGTCGGTGTTGGAACTCCCGGCCGCCCCCGTGGTGGGCTGGACACATGACAGAAACCACGACCGCCCTGGTCACCGGTGCCAACAAGGGCATCGGGCGCGAGGTCGCAGCCCGGCTCGCCTCGCTCGGCACGAACGTCCTGCTGGCCTCGCGCGACCCGCACCGCGGTGCGGCGGCCGCAGCCGCCCTGGGCCCGCGGGTGCACCCGGTCACCCTCGACGTCACCGACCGCGCCGGCGTCCTGTCCGCCGCCCGCTGGATCGAGGAGCGCTTCGGCCGGCTGGACATCCTGGTCAACAACGCCGGCATCTCCGGCGACTCCGCCGCCCAGCGCCCCGGCAGTGCCGAACTGTCCGCTGTACGCGAGGTGTTCGAGACCAACGTGTTCGGTGTGATCAGCGTGACCACCGCGATGCTGCCGCTGCTCGCCCGTTCCCCCGCCGCCCGGATCGTCAATGTCAGCAGCGGACTGGGCTCCCTCGCCCGGATGAGCGATCCCGAGGACTACTTCACCACCCGGCCCCCGTTGGCCGCGTACGTTCCGTCCAAGACCGCGCTCAACTCGCTGACCGTGCAGTATGCCAAGGAACTGCGCAGCCGCAACATCCTGGTCAACGCCGCCGATCCGGGGCCGTGCGCGACCGATTTCACCACCGCCTTCCCCGGCCTCACCCGCACCGCGGCCGACGGCGCGGCCGTGGTCGTCCGGCTCGCCACGCTGCCCGATGACGGGCCGACCGGCGGCTTCTTCGACGAGAACGGCCCGGTTCCCTGGTGAGCTGCCTGTCAGGGAACCGGGGGACGGGGCGGTGGGGGTCGGCCCGGACGGAGTGGGCGAGCCGGAGACCGCGCCGGCGGGGGCCACCGGCGGCGCGGCCCACCCTCATGCGCAGAGGGCGTTGAGCGCGGCGCCGCCCGTGTCGTTCTGGCCGTTCGTCGGGCCCATCATGTGGAACTCGTTGGCGGCGAGCACCACCTGCTTGGAGCCGTCGTCGCTGGCCAGCCAGATGCTGTGGTACCCAAGCACGTCGCCGTCGTGGTCCCAGGCCCACTGCCCGCAGGGCAACTGCTGGTGGTAGATGCCCAACCCGTACCCGGCGGTGCCGGTGCTGTCCGTCGGGACGGTCGTCTTGAGCTCGGCCTCCTGCGCGGGCGGCAGGAGGGTTCCGGTGAGCAGCGCCCGGTCGAACGTGGCCAGGTCGTCGAGGGTCGACACGATCGCCCCGGCCGCACCCGAAATCTGTACGTTCGAGGTCGTGACGTCCCTGAGGGCGAGTCCGGCGAACCACTCGTACCCGTGCAGGTAGGTGCCGTGCAGGGTCGGGTCGGTGGTCGGGAAGGTGGTGTGGGTCAGGCCGAGCGGTTCGATGATGCGGTGCTGGATCTCGGTGGCCGGGTCGTTGCCGGTGACGGCCTCGATCACCATGCCCGCCAGCACGTAGTTGGTGTTGGAGTAGCCCCACTTCTGGCCCGGCGCCGAGGTCGGCTTGTGCAGCGCCAGGGCGGCGTCCACCAGGGTCTGCGGCGGGTAGAGGCGGCTGGGATCGGCGTTCGTGTAGTCGGCGAGCTGGAGTCCCAGGTCGTCGATGTAGTCGGGCAGGCCGGAGGTCTGGTTGAGCAGTTCGCGGAGGGTGATCGTCGATCCGTCGTAGCCGTTGGCGTCGACGGCTCCGGGCAGCCACTTGGCGACGGTGTCGTCGAGGGAGAGCCGGTGCTCGCCCTCGAGTTGGAGCAGGACGGTGGCGGTGAATGCCTTGGTGTTGCTGCCGATCCGGAACTGGGCCGTGGGGTCGGCGGGTGCCCCCGTGCTGCGGTCACCCACTCCCGCGTGCACGTACTGGGTGCTGTCGCCGTGGCGGACCAGGCCGATCACGCCGGGGTATCCGTCGGTGACGCCCTGCTGGGCCCCGGCCTGGAGGAGGTCGTACGCGGTCGGCGCATCAGCGTTCGCCGAGCCGACGCCGGCCAGGGTGGCGAGCGCCAGGGTCGCGCCGACGGCGGTCAGACGTAAGAGTTTCATCGGGTTCCTTCATCCGTGTCCGGCCGTGGCAGCGCGACGCGTTGCCACGGCCCCGGGAGGCAGCCGACCGGTCGGCCGGCACCGCGATCCTGGCGTCCCGGCAGCCCGCCGTACCAGGTCACGGCACCGGCCAGATATGACCGGTCATGACGGCACGCGCCTCCCCGCCCCTGGCCAGCGCTCACCCGTCCGCCGGTGCGGCAATTCGGAGTTGCCCGGCGTCCGCCTGGTCCGCGAAGGCGTCGGCAGGTACGTCTGTCAGCATCTGACGGGTGGGCGGCAGATCATGGTGTGCGTACCGGCGAAGCCCAGTCACGTCGGATCAGGTCCATTCGGCCCGGAACGGTCGGCCCTGGATCGCGCGGCGCTTTTCACGGTCGGGGCGGGACTGGGCCCTGCTGGACGAGCACATCGGGACGAGCCGTTCAGCGGTGGCGGGCTACGGTGCGTCGGGGGTCAGGACTCGGTGACCTTGTCCTTCTGTGCCGGGGTCGGCAGGGGCCAGGGGCTCCAGCCGGTGTCGGGGGTGACCGCGACCTCGCGCCACCACGGGTAGGCGGCGGGCGGGTCGGCCGGCTCGAAGGGCTGGCCGACCAGCGGGGTCACCGCCCGCACCCCGGAGTGGTGCGCCGCTTCGAGGGTGCCCTCGCCGGGCTCGGACCAGGGGTGCAGGGCGAGGTTGAAGGTGCCCCAGTGGATCGGCAGCAGCACGCCGCCCGCGGCGTCGCCGCACAGGTCGAGGTGGCTGCGCACGCCCTCCGCCGGAGTCATGTGGATGTCCGGCCAGTACTCGCTGTAGGCGCCGATCTGGATCATCGTGGCGTCGAACGGGCCGTGCAGTCGGCCGATGTCGGCGAAGCCGGGGAAGTAGCCGGTGTCGCCGCTGTGGTAGATGCGGTGGACGCCGTCGGTGGCGACCCACGACGCCCACAGGGTCTGCTGCCGGCCGCGCAGGCCGCGCCCGCAGAAGTGCCGCGCGGGCGTGGCGGTCAGGGTCACCCCGGCCACCTCGGTCGACTCGTGCCAGTCCAGCTCGCGCAGCCGGTCCGCGGGCACCCCCCAGTGCTCCAGGTGCGCCCCGACGCCCAGCGGTACGACGAACACCGCGCCGCCGCGGACGAGTGCGACGATCGTCGGCATGTCCAGGTGGTCGTAGTGGTCGTGGGAGATCACCACGGCGTCGATGCCGGTCAGGTGCTCCAGCGGGACCGGCGCCGGGTGCAGCCGCTTCGGCCCGGCGAACGCGAACGGAGAGCACCGCTCGCCCCACACCGGGTCGAACAGCACCCGGCGCCCGCCGATCTCCGCGAGCACCGAGGAGTGGCCCATCCACGTCAGCCGCAGCCCCGACGCCGGCCGCTTCGCCAGGTCGGCGAGCGTCGTCGGGTACAGCGGCACCGGCCGGGCCGGCTTCCGCGCCTGCCGCGCGTCCTTCCGCAGGGTCTCGGGCAGCGCCTTGACCATGCTCCCGCTGGGCGTCGAACTGGCCGGCACCGGATTGACGAAGGCCCCGTCGGCGTAGTTCGGTGAGGCGAGCATGCGTTCCAGCCGCGCACCCACGGGGTCGGCCCCGAACGGTGCGGGCCGCAGCTTCACGAGTCGGGACGGCTGTCGGCGGACACCGCTCACGGCTCCTCCTGGCGATCGTCGAACGGCGGAGTAACCGCCTCCCCTATTATGCGTGGCCTTACCCCGAACCTTTCCCCCGAACCCGACCCGCTGTCGATCACCCGAAGGCGACGACCAGTTGGTCCCGCACCGGGACGTACCCCAGCCGCCGGTAGACGTGGTTGCTCACCGGGTTGGCCAGGTCGGTGAAGAGCAGCACGTCCTCCGCCCCGGCGTCCAGCGCCGCCTGCGACACCGCGGCCGTCACCGCGCCCGCGTAGCCGCGGCCGCGCAGCGCGGGCGGGGTGTAGACGGCCACCACCCGGATCGCGCCGTCCTCGGGCGAGGTGCTGCCCGCCATGGCCGCCGGCTCGCCGTCCACCTCCCACAGGGTGCGGCCGCCGCGGCGCAGGGCGTCCGGCACGCCGCGCGCCATGTCGTCCGCGGGTGCGCCGATGTCGCGGGCGAACTCCGTGTGCCAGCGCAGCAGCAGGTCGAGGTCCGCGGGCCCGGCGATCCGGGCCCGGCCGGGCGGCGCCGGGTCGCGCGGGGTCAGCGCGGCCAGCCGGTGCAGCCGCTCCTCGCGCACCACCCGGGGTACGGCGCCGGTCCGCTCCTGCCAGGCCGCGCCGAACGCCCGCACCGTCTCCGCCTCGCCCCGCGCGCCCTCCAGCGGGCCGTCCCAGGCGGCGGCCAGCTCCCGCGCGGCTTGCTCGGGGCCGCGCGCGAGCAGCGGCGGGTGCGGCGGGGTCTGGAGGAAGGCGGCCTCCACCGGGCCCTGTCCGCCTTCCCGCCACCAGCCGAACAGCGGCGGCCGCGGCCCGTAGGCGTCGGTGCCGCGGCGGGCCAGGGTGCCGCAGACGGTGCGCAGGACGGTGTGCTCCGCGGGCCGCCGCTCCAGGAAGCCGCCCGCCGTGGCGGTGAAGTGCGGCAGCGACGGTGTGATCGTCCATCCCATCGCCCCATCGTGTCCCGGCCGGCCGGGTCCGCGCACCGGGATTTCGCCGGGCCGCGGAGCCGCGGACGCCAGGCCTTACGGCGGGCCCTACGCCAGGCACCACGCCAGGCACCATGTCAGTCCCTACGCCGGGGGCGGGGGCTGCACGGCGTCGGCGAGGCGGGCGAGGGTGGCGGTCATCGCGGGGGCCCAGACGCGGCCGTCCTCCATGCCGGCGCGCTCGTCGGCGGGCACGCGGGAGCAATCGTAGGACTCGGTGACGAGGGTGGCGCCGGGGCCCGCGGGGGCGAGGGTGTAGGTCCAGCGGTGGCCCCAGCGGCTGTCCGGGACCTCCTGGTGCGGGTGACCGCGGCCGGGGGCGGGCTCCCAGGCGATACGGCGGTCCTGTTCGTACTCCACCACGTGGTTGTCCATTTCGTAGTGGCCGTGCTGCGCGAAGTACATGCGCATCGTGAAGACGTCGCCGACGCGGGAGACGGGGGTCTCGGTGACGGCGCCGCGCAGCATGCCGGAGCCGTCGAGGTCGGTGTGGCGGGTGGGGTCGGTCAGGACGCGGAAGACGGCGGCCGGCGGAGCGGGGACCACCAGGGAGACTTCCACGGGTTCGTAGCGGGACGCGTTGTCGGTCATGGGTGCGCACCTCCTGCCGCCGAGCGTAGGCGCGGCCACTGACAACGGCCGCGCCCACGCCGGGGGCTGAGGGCGGGTCAGGACGTGGCGCGGCCCAAATAGGTGAGCGGGCCCGGGTCCGGCACCGCGATCTCGTGGAAGCCGAGCCGGTCGTAGAAGGCGCGGGCGGCGGTGTTGGCGGTGAGCATGCCCAGGTGCACCGCCGGGACGCCCTGCGCGGCGAGCGCGGCCAGGTAGGCGGTCATCAGCTGCCGCCCGTACCCCGAGCGCTGCACGTGCGGCAGCAGGTCGATGTGCAGATGGGCCGGGTAGGCGGCGAGCGCGGGTACCACCATCCGCTCGGGCGTGTGCAGCAGCGCGGCCATCGCCTCGGCGGGCGTGCCGGGTCCGCCCCCCGCGGCAGCCCCGCCCGAAGCCGAGCCCGACGCCCCGCCCGCGGCCCCCTCCACCGGTGCGGGCCAGCGCGCCGCGACGCCCGGCAGCCACTCCGCCCGGAACCGCTCGACGAACCGCGCCGTGTCCCCGGTGCCGAGGACGTACCCGACCGCGCGCCCGTCGCCGTCGTCCACGACGAACGTCAGCGCGGGTTCGAGCACCGCGTACGGCGCCGCGAAGATCGCGCCGAGCAGGTCGCGGTCGGCCTCGGCGTACGACGCGGTGGCGTCCTGCCCGGCGTCGGCGGTGCGCAGGCACACGTCGTACAGCGCGGGCAGGTCCGCGGGGCGGTAGGGGCGGACGAAGGGGGCGGTCACGGTTGCTCCGGGGTGTCGGCGGCGCCGGCCGGGTCGCCGGCGCGCAGCGGGGTGAAGGTGAAGGAGAACGCGGACGGTACGGCGTCCAGCCGGAAGTCCGGCAGCACCTCCGGTCCGCAGGCGTGGCTGCCCACGCCCTGGAGCCCGTGGTCCAGGTGCAGCCACAGCACGTCGCCGCGCACCAGCTCGTAGGTGTGCTCGGCCGCCGCGAGCTGCTCGGTGGACCAGGGCCGGGCGGTGAACCAGAACGGCGGCGCACCGGCCACCCGCAGGCCCGAGCCGTCGGCGGCGCGCAGTTCGGCCCACCGCACGTCGGCGCGGGCGCCGTTCTCCTGCGGGCGCACGTAAGGCGTCTGGAGCGCGGCCACGGTCGAACGGTACCGGCCCAGCCGTGACGCGTCGCGGGTGTCGGGGTACGCCTCGCCGGGCCCGCCGCCGTACCACTCGACGGCGTCCAGTGCCGGGCTCAGGCCGAGCCGGACGCCGAGCCGGGGCAGCGGCAGCGTCCAGGGGCCCTCCGGGACGACCTCGACGTCCAGGGCGAGCGCTCCGCCGGCCGCGCGCCAGCGGTACACCGTGCGCAGCCCGAGGTCGGAGGCGGCCGGGGCGACGCGGGTGCTGACGGTCAACTCCGCCTCGCCCAGCGCCACTTCGTCGACGCGGTGCTGCATCCGGTCGAACCCGGCCGCGCGCCACATGTGTTCCAGCCGCCCGTCCGGGTGCCACTGCGTGCCCCGGTCGTTGTCGATCGGCGCGCGCCACACGTCCAGCCGCGGTCCGGCCGCCAGCGCGACGCCGTCCAGCCGGCGCAGGGTGCCGGCGGTGTCGAACAGGCCCGGGCCGAGCCGGATCAGGCCGTCGTCGGTCCGGTGCGGGCGGTGCGGTGCGGCGGCGGCCGCCGGGGCCTGCGGGGCCGGGGCGGGCGGGCTCGGCACCGCGAACTGCTGCCAGGCCACCTCGTGGCCGGCCGGCGCCCACGCGGTGTCCTCGGCGAGCACCGCGCGCACCGTCCAGCACGCCTCGGCGCCGAAGGGGCCGAAAGGGTCGAAGGGGTCGGCGGGGTCGCCCGGATTCACCAGGTCCGCCGGATTCACCGGGGCCGGCGCGTCCGGCAGCGCCACCTCCGCGCTCTGCCCGGGCGCCAGCGCGGGCACCGCGAGCGGCCCCTCGCCGGCGCACTCGCCCGCCACCTGGTACACCCACCGGAACGCCAGCCCCGAAAGGTCCGCGACGTCATGGCGGTTGGTGACCCGCACCACGCCCCGCGCCAGGTCCGCGGTGAAGGCGACCGGCTGCACCACCTTCTTGTACTCCAGCAGGCCGGGGGAGGGCGTCCGGTCCGGGAAGACCAGCCCGTCGCAGACGAAGTTGCCGTCGTGCAGCTCCTCGCCGAAGTCCCCGCCGTACGCGAAGTACTCCGTGCCGTCCGGGGTGCGGGCCCGCAGCCCCTGGTCGATCCACTCCCAGACGAAGCCGCCCTGGCAGCGCTCGTACGTCTCGAAGATCTGCTGGTACTCGGTCAGGCCCCCCGGGCCGTTGCCCATCGCGTGGGCGTACTCGCACAGGACGAACGGCATCGCCCGGCGGCGCCGGTCCAAGGCGGCGTCGGGCAGCGGCGGTTCGGCGCGGCGGCCGATCAGTTCGGTCTCGGCGTGGTCGGCGTACATCCGCGAGTAGACGTCCACGTCCGGGCAGGACCAGTCGCCCTCGTAGTGGATCGGGCGGGCCGGGTCGCGCTCCCTGATCCAGCCGGCCATCGCGGAAAGGCCACGGCCGGTGCCGCACTCGTTGCCCAGCGACCACATCACCACCGACGGGTGGTTCTTGTCGCGCTCGACCATCCGGGCCGCCCGGTCCAGCAGCGCGGGCGTCCACCGGTCGTCGTCGACCGGGTTGCCGCGCCAGCCGACCTCCTCGAAGCCGTGCGTCTCCAGGTCGCACTCGTCGACCACCCACACGCCCAGCTCGTCGCACAGGTCGAGGAAGGCCGGGTGCGGCGGGTAGTGGCTGGTGCGCACCGCGTTGACGTTGTGCCGCTTCATCAGCACCAGGTCGCGGCGCATCGTCTCCAGGTCCACCACGCGGCCGTGGTCCGGGTCGAACTCGTGGCGGTTGACACCGCGGAACAGCACCCGCCGGCCGTTGACCTCCAGCACGCCGTCCTCGACGCGGACGGTGCGGAAGCCGATCCGCAGCGGGATGCGCTCGCCCTCGGTGGCCAGTTCCGCGTCGTACAGCCGCGGCAGCTCCGCCGACCAGGGCTCCACCGGCACCACCGCGGTCTGCCCGGTCGCGATGTCCAGGCCGAGTTCGGGCACGGTCACGGTGCCCTGCGGCTCACAGTCCACCCGCAGCGAGCCGTTGCCGGTCAGGTGGTCGTACTCGCAGTGCACGAAGTAGTCCGCGACGGCGCCCTCGGGGCGCTCGATCAGCGTGACGTCGCGGAAGATGCCCGGCAGCCACCACATGTCCTGGTCCTCCAGGTAGCTGCCGGCCGACCACTGGTGCACCCGCACCGCCAGCACGTTGCCGCGCGGCCGCAGCACCTCGCCGACCTCGAACTCCACCGGCAGCCGGCTGCCCTTGAAGGTGCCCAGCTCCTGGCCGTTGAGCCAGACCCGGGCGCAGGAGTCCACCCCGTCGAAGCGCAGCACCGCCGCGCCGCCCGGCCAGTCGCCGGGCAGGTCGAAGGCGCGCAGGTGGTCGCCGGTGGGGTTGTCCGTCGGCACCCGCGGCGGGTCCACCGGGAAGGGGTAGCGGATGTTGGTGTACGCCGGCCGCCCGTACGCCCCGTCCTCGCCCTGGAGCGGCCAGTGCGAGGGCACCGGCAGCACGTCCCACCCGGAGGCGTCGAAGCCCGGCCGGGCGAAGGACTCGTCCGCGCCGTCGGCCGTGGGCAGCAGCCGGAACCGCCACGCGCCGCCCAGGTTCACCCGGCGGGCGTCCGACACCCCCGTCCACGCGCGCGGCGGCAGCGCCCCCGTCCCCGGCCCCGGGTCCTCGTAGTACGGAAGCGGCCCGGACGGCGCCTGGTGCATGCTGCTGCTCCTCATGATCCCCTCGAACGGACGTACCGACCTGCGACGTCGATTCTTCGTCAGGGCCGGCCGGCCGCGCCACCGGGGGTGGTCACCAGGGCTGCTGGGTGGCGAAGAAGCGGCGCCAGAAGTCGAGCCGGGCGGGGTCGGCGATGGGCACGGGGGCGAAGTGGGCGCCCAGTTCCATCACGGCCGGGGCGTGCGGACTGTAGGCGGGCCAGTGCGGCAGGCCCGGGCCGTTGGGGTCGCCGGTGGCGGCGAAGTTCGCCCAGTAGGCGGAGACGACGGCGGCGACGCGGTGGTCCTCCTCCGTCCAGGGGGCGCTGCCGGGGTCGAGGTTGTCGAAGACGAACTCGATCTCCGAGCTGTGCGAGGCGCGGCGCGGCTGCTGGCCCAGGGCGGGGGAGGGGTGGGTCCAGAAGTAGGTGTAGACCGGCCGGGTGGCCCGGGCGGTCCACTGGGTGCCCCACAGGTAGGTGGATATGCGGGAGTTGTCGTGGACGGCGGCGTTGCTCGCTCTGGCCGCCTCGTCGTCGGTGCCGGCCGGGTACAGCCGCAGGAACTCCTCGGCCATCGGCCCGAACTTCCGCCGGGCCGCGGTCGTGAAGGACTCCAGCGTCACGTGCACCGGCGGCGCGCCGGGTACGGCCACCGGGCGGGCCCGGTGCTCGGCGAACACCGACTCCGGGACCGCGCCGCTCTCGTGGAGGTTGTTGCCGGTGAGGTAGGCGACGTCGTTCTGGAGGCCGGCGGCGTACGTCTCGTCGTAGCCGTGCGGCAGCACCCAGCCGTCGACGACCGGGCGGAACATCGGCGGTTTGCCGGCGCCGCCGCTGTCCACCTGCTCGTCGAACGCGGGGCGGCCGTCGACGAGTTTCGGCCAGGGCAGGGCCCGCAGGTCGGCGAGCGAGCGGGCGCCGTGCTCGCGGGCGTAGGTCTCCCCGGACTTCTCGGCGTCGGCGAGCGTCCGGTAGGAGGTGGCCAGGTAGCGCAGTTCGGGGTCGCGGGCGTAGCGGGTGTGGCTCTGCGCGATGGCGCGGTGGAACAGCCCCTTGGCCAGCGGCGACATCGCCAGGAAGTTGACGGTCCCGGCGCCGGCGGACTGCCCGGCCACGGTGACCCGGCCCGGATCGCCGCCGAAGGCCGCGATGTTGTCGCGCACCCAGCGCAGCAGCGCGATGCTGTCCAGCAGCCCGTAGTTGCCCGACCCGCCGTGCTCGGACTCCGCGCTCAGCTCGGGCGTGGCGAGGAAGCCGAAGGCGCCCAGCCGGTAGTTGAAGGTCACCACGACCAGGCCGTGGCGGGCCAGGCCCTCCCCGTCGTAGCGGGGGTGCGCGCCGGTGCCGGCCCGGAAGCCGCCGCCGTAGACCCAGACCAGCACCGGCAGCGGCCCGCGCCGCGCCGCGTCGGAGGGCGTCCACACGTTGAGGTAGAGGCAGTCCTCGCTCATCGGCAGGTCGATGCCGGCCCGGGACGCGTCGCGCGGCGACTGCGGGCACATCGGCGCGAACGCACCGGCCTTGAGCACCTCCGGGTTGCGGGCCGGCGGCTCCGGCGGCCGCCAGCGCAGCGGCCCGACCGGTGGGGCGGCGTACGGGATGCCCCGGTAGACGGTGATCGAGCGGTCCCGGCCGGAGATGCCCTCGACCGGGCCGGACTCGGTCTCGACTGGTGCGCTCATGGGTCGCTTCTCTGCCTCTCCTGGGAAAGGGACGTGGGGGAGTCCGGCTGCGGAGAGCGGCGGACCGGGCCGCGCGGGTCTGCCCGCACCCCGCGACCGCCTCGAACTGCCGTGGCCGCGTCGCTACTTGAGCACGAGCGCATGCCGCGCGGTGGCCACGTGGTGGCGCATCGCGGCGGTGGCCGCCGCCGGGTTGCGGGTGACGATGGCGAGCAGGATCGCCTGGTGCTCCTCGTAGGACCCGGCCCTGGGGTGGTGCGCGGACAGGTTGCGGTACTGCCGCATCACCAGCGGGTAGAGCAGCGTGTCGTAGGCCCGGGCCAGCGTCTGCTGGTGCGCGGCGACCTTGACCTGCTGGTGGAAGCGCCGGTTGCCCTGGGAGTACGTCGCCTGGTCGTCGCGTGCGTGGGCGTCGGCCATCTCCTCCAGCGTGGCGCGCAGCCCGGCGATCTCCTCGTCGTCGGCCCGCTCGGCCGCGAAGCCGGCGAGCGCGGACTCCAGCATCTCGCGGGCCTCCAGGATGTCGCGGGCCTCCGCGGGGGTGAAGTTGCGGGTGCGCACCCCGCGGTTGACCTCGCTGGTGACGTAGCCCTCCTGCGTCAGGCGGGCCAGGACGGCGCGCATGGTGCTGCGCGAGACGTTGAACATCCGGGTCAGGTCGGCCTCGGTCAGCCGGGTGTCGGGTTCGATGCTGCCCGACAGCAGCAGGGTGCGAAGTTCCTCGTAAGCCTGGCTGGACCGGGTGGCGGACGTCCTGCTGTCGTCCGCGGCACCGCCGTTGCTGCTCTGTTCCACCGTGATCGCCTAGGGGTGTGAGAAGGAAGTCCACGCGCGAGGCCGCGCGGAGGCCAGGTTAGAGGCGAAGCGCGCCGTCGGCGAGAAGGTCCGGCCGGGCCCGGGTGGATTGTCCAACAACACGAAGGTAAGTGCAACACGGCTGGTGCGGGGCGCGGCGGTCGGCCGGCAGATCCCCCGCGGATCGCCTGCGGATCGCCTGCGAATCGGCGGCCCGATCGTCCGGTGGTCGTACGATCATGCTGTGGTGGTTGTCCGACAAGGTACGCGCGGGGGGAGTGCCGTCACCCGGCGCGCCCTACGGCAGATAGCGGTTGGTGAAGTTGTCGGAGGAGACGATCGCCTGCCCCGAGGCCAGCGCGTTCAGCGAGTTGATGAACGTCAGCGTGGTGATCCAGACCGACAGCTTCATCGCGTCGCTCACCGGCCAGGA
>NZ_JBYIRL010000065.1:0-34116 GCF_057708125.1 Actinacidiphila sp. bgisy145 | reverse complement strand
CATCGACTCGATCAAACGGGTCGAGATCATGGGCGTGATGCAGGAGCGGTTCGCGTTCGAGTCGTCCGCGGGTCCCGAAGCGCTCGCCGAGCTGCGGTCGTTGGGCGACATCGTGCGGTTCGTCACCGGCGGCGCCGCCCCCGCCTCCGCCCCCGCCTCCGCCGCGAGCGGCCCGGCCGCGCCCGCCCCTGCCGCCGCTCCTGACGCTGCCACGCCGGCACCGGCACCGACACCGGCGCCGTCCGAGCCGCGGGGCCGGATCGGCCGGGCCCAGGCGGCCCTGGCCACGCTGCCCGACCCGGACCGGCTCGTGGCCGCCTACCCGCAGGGCGGCGGCGCGCTGCTCGTCGACCACGGCGGCGACCTCACCCCGGTGCTCGCCGAGCGGCTGGCCGCCGAGGGCTGGAAGGTGCACGTCCTGCGGCTGCCGGGCGTGCCCGAGCGCGCGGCGGGCGTCCGGGACCACGCGCTGGCGAGCTGGGGCGTGACCGAGCTGGCCGCGCGGATCGAGGAGGCCCTCGCCGACCGGATCAGCCTCGTCCTCGACCTCACCGTCCCCGGTGGCGACTGGGCCGACGGCGTCAAGCGGCTCGCGCACTCCCTGCTGGTCGCCAAGCACGTCGTCGAACCGCTCACCGAGGCCGCCGCGTTCGGCCGGGCCGCCTACGTGGCCGTCACCCGGCTCGACGGCGCGTTCGGGCTGCACGGGGTGGCCGAGGAGGCGATACCCGGCGGCGGCGTCGCCGGCCTGGTCAAGACGCTCGCGGTGGAGGCCCCCGAGCTGTTCTGCCGCTCGGTCGACCTCGCCCCCGCGCTCGACCCGGCGGCGGCCGCGGCCGCCGTCCTGGAAGAGGTGCACGCGGCCGGGGCCGAACCGGTCCAGGTGGGACGCGACGGCACCCGGCGGGCCGGCCTGACCCTCGCCGACCAGCCGCTGACCGGCACCGGTACGGCGAGCGCGCCGCTCGGCGCCGGCGACCTGCTCGTGGTCACCGGCGGCGGCCGCGGCATCACCGCCTCCTGCGTCGCCGAACTGGCCCGCCGCCACCGCCCGGGGCTGCTGCTGCTCGGCCGCACCCCGCTCGGCGAGGAGCCGGCGTGGGCGGGCGGCGTACCGGAGGGCGGCCTGAAGGCCGCGGCCGCCGCCGAGTTGAAGGCGGCGGGCGAGAAGCCCACCCCGAAGCGGGTCGAGCAGCTCTACCGCACCGTGGTCGCCGTCCGCGAGATCCAGGACACGCTGGCGCAGGTGCGCGCGGCCGGCAGCGAGGCCGAGTACCTCGCCGTGGACATCACCGACCCGGCCGCCACCGCCGCCGCGCTCGCCCCCTACCGGCAGCGGGTCACCGGCCTGGTGCACGGCGCGGGTGTGCTCGCCGACCAGCTGATCGCGAACAAGAAGGCGTCCGAGATCGAGCGGGTCCTCGCGCCGAAGCTCGCCGGGCTGCGCTCGGTGGTCGCCGCGCTGCCCGAGGACGCGCTGCGCCACGTGGTGCTCTTCTCCTCCGTCGCCGGCTTCTTCGGCAACCGCGGCCAGTCCGACTACGCGATGGCCAACGAAGTGCTGAACACCTGGGCGTCCGCCTTCAAGCAGCGCCACCCGCGGGCCCGGGTCACCTCCCTCAACTGGGGCGCCTGGGACAGCGGGATGGTCTCCCCGGAGATCAAGGCGGTCTTCGAGCAGCGCGGCATCACCCTCATACCGGTCGGCACCGGGGCGCGGATGTTCGCCGAGCAGTTCGCCGCCGAGCGCGCCGACGACGTGGTCACCGTGCTCGGCCCGACCACCCCGCTGTCCGCGCGCGAGGCGGTGGTGCTCGGCGCCGAGGTCACCGTCGAACGCGCCCTGGCCGGCCTGGCGGCCGACCCGATCGTCACCGACCACGTCATCGGCGCCGACCCGGTGCTGCCGGCCGCCGTCGCGCTCGGCTGGGCGATCGGCGCGGTGGAGCGGGCCGGGGGCGTACCGGTCGGCCAGGTACGGGATTTCGCGGTGCACAAGGGCATCGTCTTCGACGGCGGCGAGCCCGGGACCGTACGACTGGTGCTGAGCCCCGCGGGCGGCGCGGTACGGGCGGCGATCCGCTCGACCGGCGCCGACGGCGCCCTGCGGCCGCACTACGCGGCCGTGGTCGACACCGGCACCCAGCCGGCCGAGGCCGCGCTCGCCGGGCTGCCGGCGCTGGGCGGCGGACAGGACGCCGCCGGGTTCTACGCCGACGGCACCCTCTTCCACGGCCCGTCCCTGCGCGGGGTGCGCCGGGTGCTGGCCGAGGCGCGGGACCGGCTGGTCCTGGAGTGCGCCCTGCCCGAACACCGCCCGGCCGGCGGCGCGTTCGGCGGCAGCCGGTACGCGCCCGGCACCGCCGACCTGCTGCTCCAGGCGGGCCTGGTGTGGGTGCGGCTCTTCCAGGGCAGCGCCGCGCTGCCGCTGGGCATCGGCCGGGTCGACCTGCACCACCCGCTGCCGGACGGCGCACCGTTCCTGGTCGTGGTGGAGCCCGCCGCGGACGGCGCCGGCCACGGCACCGCGGCCTCGCTCACCGTCACCGCCTGCGCCCCCGACGGGCTGGTGCTGACCCGCTTCGACGCGGTCTCGGTGGTCTCCGCCCCGCAGCTCGCGGCCAAGTTCGCCACCAGCTGACCGCCCGCGTCCTTGACGGACGTGCCTGACCCGGTCGGTCCGGCCAGCGCCCCGATCACGCCTGCCGGCCGGACCGACCGACCCCAGAAGGGACACCCAGCTCCGATGAGCACGTACGCCATCGTCGGCCTCTCCTGCCTGCTGCCGGGAGCGGAGACCCCCGAGCAGTTCTGGCAGAACCTCGACTCCGGTACGGACAGCCGCACGGACGGGGGCGAACCGGTCTTCGGGCCCGCCCCCGCGGCCGGGGACGCCGACCCGCGGCACGGCATCTACTGCCGTCGGGGCGGCTTCGTCAGCGGCTTCGACTTCGACCCCACCGGCTACCTCCTCGACCCCGGCCACCTCTCCCGCCTCGACCGGCTCTTCCACTGGTCACTGCACGTCGCCCGCGAGGCGCTGCGCGACAGCGGCCACGCCGACCGGCCCGCGACGCTCGAGCGCACCGGGCTGATCCTCGGCGCCTACTCCTTCCCCACGCCCTCCTCCGCCCGGGTCAGCGTGCCGCTGGCCCAGGAAGCGGTGCTGGAGGGGCTGCGCGCCAGCGGGCGGCCCGAACTCGCCGGGCTGGGGCGGCGCGCCCTGGTCGACCCGGCCGGACTGAACGCGGCGGACCTGCGGGTCAGCGGCTCCCCGGCCGGGCTGGCCGCGACCGCGCTCGGCCTGGGCGGGCCCCGCTACGCGCTGGACGCGGCCTGCTCCTCCGCGCTGTACGCGCTGAAGCTCGCCTGCGACCACCTGGCGGCCGGCCAGGCCGACCTGGTGCTGGCCGGCGGGGTCTGCGCCCCCGACCCGACCCTCATCCACCTGTCCTTCTCCGACCTGCGCGCCTACCCGTCCGACGGCTTCAGCCAGCCCTTCGACGACCGGTCCGGCGGCATCCTCACCGGCCAGGGCGCCGGGATGGTCGCGGTGCGGCGGCTCGCCGACGCGCTGCGCGACGGCGACCGGATCTACGCCGTCGTCGACGGCATCGGCCTGTCCAACGACGGCGCCGGCCGGCACCTGCTGGTCCCGCGGGGCGAGGGCCAACTCGACGCGTACGAACTGGCCTACCGCGGCTCGGGAGTCGACCCGACCGCCATCGACTACCTGGAGTGCCACGCCACCGGCACCCCGATCGGCGACGCCACCGAGGCCGAGTCGGTGGCCGCGTTCTTCGGCGCGCACGGCAAGGTGCCGCTGATCGGCTCGGTCAAGGGCAACATCGGCCACCTGCTGACCGTCGCCGGGCTGAGCAGCATGCTCAAGGTGATCCTCGCCATGGCCGGCGGGCACATACCGCCGACCATCGGCGTCGAACGGCCGGTCACCTCCAAGGACGGCGCGGTCGGCGACGGCGTGCTGGTCAGGAGCGGCCGCCCCTGGCCGCGGGGCGACGGCCCGCGCCGGGCGGCCGTCTCCGCGTTCGGCTTCGGCGGCACCAACGCCCATGTGCTGCTCTCCGAGCCGGTCGCGGCCGACGGGCCCGGTGCGGGCGGCGACCAGGACCCTGTGGCGCTGCCCGCGCTCGACGTGGTCGGACTCGGCGCCCACTTCGGCGCGTTCGACAGCGTGGACGCCTTCGAACGCGCCGTGCACACCGGCGCCGACGCGCTGGTCCCGCTGCCCGAGCGGCGCTGGCGCGGCCTGGAGCAGACCGTCGGCGGCTCGCTGGAGCAGATCGCCGGCATCGGCCCGCAGGACCTGCCGCACGGCGCGTTCGTGGACGGCGTCGGCATCGACCCGATGGACCACAAGATCCCCCCGGCCGACCTGCGCACGTACAACCTCCAGCACGCGCTGGCCACCAAGGTCGCCGACGAGGCCCTGCACGACGCCGGGTTCAGCCGCGAGGTCCCCGCCGGCCGCCGCGCCCCGCACCCGCGGCGGATCGCCGTCGTGGTGGCCATGGAGATCGAGCCCTACACCCACGCCCGGCTCACCCGCTACAGCCTCGGCGGCTTCCTGCGCGAGCAGTTCGCACGCGCCGGCGTCGAACTGACCGACGAGCAGCGGGCCGCGCTCACCGCGGCCGGCCGGGACGCGGTGGTCGACCCGATCGTCGCCAACGAAGTCCTCAGCTACATCGGCAACGTGATGGCCAGCCGGATCTCGTCGCTGTGGAACCTCACCGGCCCGTCGTTCACCGTCTCCGCCGACGGCTCCGGCACCGCGGAGGCACTGGAGATCGCCCGGCTGCTGCTGCTCGACCCCGGCATCGAGGCGGTGCTGGTCGGCGCGGTCGACCTGGCCGGCTCCGCGGAGAACCTGCTGCTGCGCCCCGACGCCGTCCGGACCGCCGGACTGACCTTCGGCGAGGGCGCCCGCGGGCGCCGGATCGGCGAGGGCGCGGGCGCCGTCGTCGTCACCCGGCCCGGCGAGGGCACCGGCACGGTCTACGCCCGCCTGGACGCCGTCGCCGTACGCCACGCGGCGCCGGTCGACGGCGTGCTGCCCGAGGCCGACGCCGCACCGCTCGCCGCCGCGGCCACCGCCGCCCTGGCCGCGGCCGGGATCACCCCCGGCGACATCGGCTACGTCGAGGCCCACGCGGGCGGCACCGCCGCCCAGGACCGGGCCGAACTCGCCGCGCTGGCCCGGGTCTACCCCGCGGGCTCCGGCAGCGTCGCGCTCGGCAGCGCCAAGGCGCAGATCGGCGACGCCGGGTGCGCCGCCACGATGGCCGCGCTGATCCGCACCGCGCTGTGCCTGCACCACGGCTACCTGCCCGGCACCAGCGGCTGGCAGCGCCCCGCCGACGACCTGGCCGCCGACTTCGCCGCCTCCGCGCTCCACGTCCCCGCCGACTCCCGGCCCTGGCTGCGCCCCGCCAAGGGCGCCCGCCGCCACGCCGCGATCGACCTGATCGGCGCCGGCGGCACCCACGGCCACCTCGTACTGTCCGCGGACGCCACCCGCGGCGCCGTCACCGCCAGCGACTGGCAGCGTGCCGGCGGCCCGCTGCTGCTGCCGCTCGGCGCCGCCACCCCGGACGCGCTGGTCGCCGCCGTCGCACACCACCGCGACCTGCTGGCCGGCGGCGCGGACCCGTACGAACTGGCGCGCGCCGCCGCGGCCGAACTGCCCGGCAGGCGGCTGCGGGCAGTGCTCGTCGGCCGGGACACCGCCGAACTGCTCGCCCAACTCCGCCTCGCCGCAGGCGACCTGCCCGGCACGCTCGCCCGCGGGGACGAGTGGGCGACCCCCGCCGGGTCCTTCTGCACCCCCCGGCCGATCGGCCCGGACGGAAAGGTCGCACTGGTCTACCCGGGCGCCTTCAACACCTACCCCGGCCTCGGCCGCGACCTCTTCCGCGCCTTCCCCGGGCTGCTCGACCGGTTCGAGGAGCAGGCCGACGAACCCGCCCGGCTCCTCCGCGCCGAACAGCTCTACCCGCGCACCCAGGCCGCCCCGCAGCGCCGCGACCTGATGGAACTGGAGACCCGGCTCGGCGAGGACATCCCGTTCATGCTCGCCACCGGTACCAGCTTCGCCATCCTCTACACCGAGCTGGTCCGCGACGTGCTGGGCGTCACCGCCCACGGCGGGTTCGGCTACAGCCTCGGCGAGTCCAGCATGCTCTTCGCCACCGGCGGCTGGCAGCCGGCCGGCCGCCGCGACGACCTGATCAGCGGCACCCCGATCTTCCGCGACCGGCTCTGCGGCCCGCGCCGCACCGTCCGCGAGGCGTGGCAACTGCCCGGCAGCACCCCAGACAAGGACGTCTGGTCCACCCATGTGCTGCTGTCCGCCGAGCCGCCGGTACGCGAGGCACTCGCCCGCTACGACCGGGTGCACCTCACCCACGTCAACACCCCCGGCGAGCTGGTGATCGCCGGCGCACCGGACCAGTGCGCCGCGCTCATCGCCGAGTTGGGCTGCCCCGCGGCACGCTCCCCGGTCAACGTGGTCATGCACAACCCGGTGGTGGACGCCGAACTCGACGGCCTCGCCGGGCTCAACGACTACCCCACCGGCTCCATCGGCGACCTGGAGCTGTTCAGCGCCTACGACTACGCGGCGATCGCCGACCTCGACCGCACCCGGATCTCGCGGCGGATCGCCCACACCCTGCGCTCGACGATCGACTTCCCGCGGCTGGTGCGCACCGCCTACGACCGCGGCTTCCGCTACTTCCTCGAGGTCGGCCCCAGCGCGACCTGCTCGCGCTGGGTGCGCGACACGCTCGGCGACGCGCCCCACGTCGCCGCGTCCATCGACCGGCGCGGGGTGCCCGCCGCGAAGTCCCTCGCGCAGATGGTCGCGCGGCTGGTCGGCCACGGCCTCCCGGTCGACCTGACGGCACTGCTCGGCCCGGCCCCCGGCCCCTCCCGCGGCGCCGAACGCCGCGCGGCCGCCGCCCGCTTCCGGGTCGGCGGCGGCCCCCCGATCCCCGCCCGCGTCGCCCACGCCGCCGCGACGACCCTGGAGGCCGCGCCTGCCGCACGGGCCCGGGGGCTCGCCGCGGTGCCGGTGCCCGCCGCTACCCCGACGCCGGCGCGGCAAGCCGCCGGCGCACCGACCGGCCCCGCCGCTTCGCTGCCGGCCGCCACGGCCGGATCGGCCGGTCCGTTGCCGGGTACTGCCGCCGTGGCGCGGCACGTTGCCGGGGCGTCGGGTGCGCCTGGCGCTTCGGGAGCCGGCACGGTCTCTGGCGTGGCCGGAGGCGTGCCTGCCGCTTCGTCCGCCTCGGCTGCGCCTGCCGATACGGCCGGGGCGCTGCCGGGCGTTGCCGGGGCGTCGGGTGCGTTGGGAGCGGACACGGCTTCCGGCGTGGTCGGTGGGTCGGCAGGACCTGCCGATGCAACCTCCGGCGTGACCGGCGCACCGGCCGTGCCTGCCGAGGCGACTGGTCAGGCCGGTCCGTTGCCGGGCGTTGCCGGTGCGGTGCGGCGCACCTCCGGGGTGCCGGGTGCGGCGGGTGCGTCGGGAGCCGAGTCGGCCGTACCCGCCGATACGGCGGTGGCTTCCGCGGCGGCCGGAACCGCTGGGGCGCCGACCGCGCCCGCCGAATCTGCTGCCGGGGCGCTGCCGCCCACTGTTCCCGTCCTGTCCGAACCTCCGGAGGAGCCCGCGCTGATGCCTGCCGACCCGACCCTCGCCGACCCGGAGGTCATCGCCTTCGACGGCGAACCGATCAGCTTCCTGCCGTGGGCGCCCGCGGGACCGGCCGAGCCGGCGCCGTACGCCCCCGCCGTGGAGGCGCCCCCGGCACCCGCTCCGGCGCCGGTGCCGACCGCCGCCGACTCCGCGCCGACGCCCGCCGCAGGCCTGATCCGCGAGCTGCGCGCGCAGATGCTCGCCACCCACACGGTGGTCATGGAAACCCAACGGGTGCTCCAGTCCGCGACGTTGGACCGCGCCGAGGCGCTGCTCGACCCGGCTGCCCCGGCCCGCCCCGTGCTGCCGCCGCACTCCGCACCGCAGGCGGTGGACCCGGCCCCGGTCCGCCCCTCCCTCCCCGCCGCCAGCGGGCCCGCGCCCGTGCCCACCCCTGAGCCCGCACCCGCCCGCACGGGCGTGATCTGGGACGAAGCGGACCTCCTGGAGTTCGCCACCGGCTCCGTCGCCAAGGTCTTCGGCCCGGAGTTCGCGGTCGTCGACACGTACGCCAAGCGCGTGCGGCTGCCCGCGCAGCCGTACCACTTCGTCACCCGCGTCACCGCCCTGAAGGGCACCACGGGCGTCTTCGAACCCGCCACCATCACCACCGAGTACGACGTGCCGCAGGACGCCTGGTACGCCGTGGACGGCGGGGTGCCGCCGGCCGTCACCGTCGAGGCCGGGCAGTGCGACCTGCTGCTCGTCAGCTACCTCGGCATCGACTTCCGGAACAAGGGCGAGCGCGTCTACCGCCTGCTCGACAGCTCGCTGATCTTCCGCGGCGGGCTGCCCCGCACCGGCCAGACGCTGCGCTACGACATCTCCATCGACCGCTTCGTCCACCAGGGCGACACCACCATCTTCTTCTTCAGCTACTCCTGCTACGCCGACGGCGAGCTGATCCTCGAACTCAAGGACGCCTGCGCCGGGTTCTTCAGCCGCCAGGAGCTCCAGACCCCGCTCGGCGTGGTGATCACCGAGAAGGAGAAGGCCGCCCGCGCGGCCCTGACCCCGGGCTACTTCAAGCCGCTGGCGTACACCGAGAAGAACCATCTGACCGCGGCCGACCTGGAGTTGCTCGCCCAGGGCCGCCCCGGCGACGTCTTCGGCCCGCACCACGCCCAGGCCCCGGGCGTCAACCCGGCGCTGCGGCTGCCCGACGAGCGGCTGCGGATGGTCGACGACGTACGCGTCGACCGCACCGGCGGCCCGCGCGGCCTGGGCAAGCTGGTGGCGACCAAGCAACTCCAGCCGGACGCCTGGTACTTCGCCTGCCACTTCCCGGACGACCCGGTGCTGGCCGGCTCGCTGGTGGCCGAGGGCGCCGTCCAACTGCTCCAGATCTACCTGCTGCACCAGGGCATGCACCTCACCCTGCCCGACGCCCGCTTCCAGACCATGACCGACCTGCGGATCGACGTGCAGGTGCGCGGCCAGATCACCCCCGAGCACCGCGAGATCCGCTACGAGGTCGAGGTGATGGAGCTGACGCTGCTGCCGCGCGCCTCGGTGGTCGCCGACATCCTGGTGTACCTCGGCGACAAGCCGGTGATCCGGATGCGCAACCTCGGCCTCCAGGTCCGCGAGAAGGAGGGCACCCCCTACCGCCCGGAGGTCGGCGGCTTCCCGGCGTTCCTCGGCCGCACCAACCGCTCCGGCGAGCCGGCGATGATCAACGAGATGCACCTCGCGCACGCCGCCAAGGGCGACCTCGGCGTCGCGATGGGCCCGGAGTTCGACATCTACCGCACCAGCCGGGCGCCGTACATCCCCAACGGGGCCTTCCAGTTCGTCGACCGGGTGATGTCGCTGGAGGGCACCCGCGGCGACCTGAGCCCCGGCTCGGTGATGGTCTGCGAGTACGACTCGCCCGCCGACGCCTGGTACTACCGGCAGAACTCCTCGCCGTACATGCCGAACTTCGTCTACATGGAGTCCTCGCTCCAGGCGGCGATCTTCCTCGGCTACTACCTCGGCGCCACCCTCGGCAAGCCGCAGGAGCAGTACGCGATCCGCAACCTGGACGGCCGCGCCACCCTCGTCAAGGACATCGACCTGCGCGGCCGGACCATCCGGCACACCTCCACGCTGCTGATGACCAGCGCGGTGTCCGGCGCGGTGCTCCAGAACTTCCGCTACGAACTGTCCGCCGACGGCGAGGTGTTCTACACCGGCGAGTCGCTCTTCGGCTACTTCAGCGCCGCCGCGCTGGCCAACCAGGCCGGCCTGGACAACGGCCGCTTCGTGCCGCCGTGGATCGAGCAGGAGCAGGTCCCCGAGGAGCGGGTCCGCCGGATCGCCCTGCCCGACGGCGCACCCGCCTTCACCGACCCCGCCGGCGGCGAACTCCACCTTCCCGGCGGCAACTTCGCGCTGGTGGACCGGGTCGAGCTGGTCGCCGACGGCGGCCGCCACGGCGCCGGCTACGTGCACGGCTACCGCCAGGTGCGGCCCGACGAGTGGTACTTCGACTGCCACTTCCACCGCGACCCGGTGATGCCAGGCTCGCTCGGCGTGGAGGCGGTGCTCCAAGCGCTGCGGCTGTTCGTCATCGAGACCGGCCTCGCCGAGGGCATCGAGCGGCCGCGCTTCGCGATGGCCGAGGGCGTGGAGACGTCCTGGAAGTACCGCGGCCAGATCCTGCGCGACGACGGGGAGATGCGGTTCGACGCGCACATCAAGGAGGTGCGCCGCGAGGCGGACCGGCTGCTGGTGATCGCGGACGCGGACCTGTGGAAACCGGGCCTGCGGATCTACGAACTCGCCGACGTGGCCATCGAGGTCCGCCCCGGCGCCTGACCGTCCCACCGCCCGGCCGCCGTACCGGCCCCGCCCCGCCCCCGACCGGACCCGCCCGCACAGCCCCTGGAGCCTCCCCGATGGAGAACCGACCCCCCATGGAGCACCGCACCCCCATGGACCACCGAGACATCCCGCTCCGCTGGCACGGCGAGCGGCACCCGAGCACCGACTCGGCCGGGATCTACCGGGCCCTGGCCGACCTCGACGAGCAGTGCAGCATCGTCCTCACCGCCGACGGCATCGGCGCGGTCTCCGGCGGCGCGGCGAGCGCCGGCGGCGCCGGGCTGCCGCTGCTCGCCTCCGTCCCGCCGCTGCCGCCGCACCGGCTCGGCTCGGCCGCGTTCCTGACCGCGCACGGCGTCCGGCAGCCGTACCTGGCCGGGGCGATGGCCGGCGGCATCGCCTCCGCCGACATGGTCGTCGCGCTGGCCCGGGAGGGCTTCCTCGCCTCCTTCGGCGCTGCCGGACTGCTCCCGGAGGCCATCGCCCGGGCGCTGACCCGGTTCGCCGCCGAGATCCCCGGCCTGCCGTACGCCGTCAACCTCATCCACAGCCCCAGCGAGGACCGGCTGGAGCGGGAGGCGGTGGAGCTGTTCCTGCGGCACCAGGTGCGCTGCGTCGAGGCGTCGGCGTTCATGGGCCTGACCCCGCACGTGGTGCGCTACCGGCTGGCCGGGCTGCGCCGCGGCGAGGGCGGCCGGGTCGTCGCGGAGAACCGGCTGATCGCCAAGGTGTCCCGGCCGGAGACCGCCGAGCGGTTCATGCGCCCTGCGCCGGCCGCGCTGGTCAGCACCCTGGTCGAACAGGGCCTGGCCACACCGGAGCAGGCCGCCCTCGCCCACCATGTGCCGCTCGCCGACGACATCACCGTGGAGGCCGACTCCGGCGGCCACACCGACCGCCGCCCGCTGCCCGCCCTGCTCCCGACGATCGTGCGGCTGCGCGACGCGGTCCAGCACGAGCACCGCTACGCGGCGCCGGTGCGGGTCGGCGCGGCGGGCGGTATCGGCACCCCGGCCGCGGTGGCCGCGGCCTTCGCGATGGGCGCCGCCTATGTGGTGACCGGCTCGGTCAACCAGTCGTGCCTGGAGTCCGGGGCGTCCCCGGCGGCCAAGGCGATGCTCGCCGAGGCGGACATCGCCGACTGCGAGATGGCGCCGGCCGCCGACATGTTCGAGATGGGCGTCGAACTCCAGGTGCTGAAGAAGGGCACGCTCTTCCCGATGCGGGCCCGCCGCCTCTACCAGCTCTACCAGGCGCACGACGGCCTGGAGGACCTGCCCGCCGCCGAGCGCGCCAAGCTGGAGCAGCAGGTCTTCCGCCGCCCGCTGGAGGACGTCTGGAACGACTGCGTCGGCTACTTCGAGCGGCGCGACCCCGAGCAGCTCACCCGCGCCGCGGGCAGCCCCAAGCGCAAGATGGCGCTGGTCTTCCGCTGGTACCTCGGCATGGCCTCGCGCTGGGCGGTCACCGGCGAGCCGGACCGCGTGACGGACTACCAGATCTGGACCGGCCCGGCCATGGGCAGCTTCAACGACTGGACCACCGGCAGCTATCTGAAGACCCCCGGCAACCGGCGGGTCACCGACGTCGCCCACCACCTGATGCGCGGCGCCGCCTTCCACACCCGGCTGGCGCACCTGCGCACCGCTGGGGTGAGCATCCCGCCGTCCGCCGCCGACTACCGCCCGGTCCCGCTGGACGCCCCCGTCCTCGGCTCCTCCCCGGCAGGCACCCGATGACGACCGTGGCGACCAGGCCCCTGACCCCCGAGGCGCTCGAACTCCTCCTCGGCGACCCCGCCGACCCGGCCAACCCGTACGGTTTCGCGGCCGCCGTGGACCGCGACGAACACGACGCCTTCCCCGACGCGCTGTGCGACGCGCTGCGCTCGGCCGGCTTCCACCTCAACTACCTGCCGCGCGCCTGGGGCGGCACCTTCGAGTCCTTCGACCGCAGCCTGACCCTGGTAAGGGCCGCGGCCCGCCGGGACGTCAACGTGATGCCCGGCACCATGTTCAGCATCATCGCCGCGACCTGCCTGCAACTGCACGGCAGCGCCGCGCAGCAGGACCGGGCCGCGCAGATCCTGCGCCGCGGCGGCGCCGTCGCCTTCGCGATGACCGAGGCCGGCCACGGCAGCGACCTGCTCGCCAACGAGGTCCGGCTCACCCCGGACGGCCTGCTGTACGGCGAGAAGTGGATGGTCGGCCTCGGGCTGCGCTGCGAGGCGGTCTACGTGGTCGCCCGCACCGGCGAGCGCGGCCCGGGCGCCTTCACCGCGGTGCTGCTCGACCTGGCCGGCGCCCCGGCCGGGCAGCTGGCCCGGGACCCCGCCCCCCGCACCGGCGGCATGCGCGGCATCGACTTCGCCTACCTGCGCTTCCACGGCCTGCCCGTACCCGGCGAGGCCCTGGTCGGAAAGCGGGGCGAGGCGCTGGAGATGGCGGTCAAGGCCCAGCAGGCGGTGCGGCTGATGAGCATGGCCGGCAGCCTGGGCTGCGCCGACACCGCGCTGCGGCTGAGCCTGGACTTCGCCGCCGCCCGCCGGGTCGGCCGCACCACGCTCGACCGGGCGCCGCACTCCCGCCGTGAACTGGCCGTCGCCTCGGCCGCGCTGCTCGCCGCGGACGCGGTCGCGCTGGCGGCGGCGCGCGGGGTGCACGTGGTGCCGGAGGCGTTCAGCGTGTGGGGGCTGGCCGCCAAGCACGTGGTGGCCGAGGCCGCCGACGACCTGATCCGCCGCTGCGGGTCGGTGCTCGCCACCCGGTCGGTGCTGCGCGACGGGCTCTTCCAGAAGCTCCAGCGCGACTCGGCGGTGGTCCGGGTGATCGACGCCAGCGCGCTCGCCAACCTCCGCTCGTACGCGGGCCAGTTGCCCACCCTCATCGAGGAGCGGGGGGCGGCGGAGCCGGACGCGGTGCGCGCGGTCTTCGCGCTCGACGCGGACCTGCCCCCGTACGAGCCCGCCCGGCTCGACCTGTTCACCCGCGGCCTGGACCCGGTGCTCGCCGCGCTGCCGCAGGCGGCGCAGGTGCTCACCGACGCGCTGGGCGACGGCCCCGAGGACCGCGAAGTCGCGGCGCTCGCCGCACAGTTGACCGGAGCGGTGGACGAACTCCGCGCCCTCGCCGGCCAGGCCCGGCGCCCCGGCGCCGACCCCAACGCGCTGGTCGACCTCGCCGAGCGCTACGCCTGGCTGCACGCCGCCGCGGCCTGCCTCCACCTGTGGTCGGCCAACCGGCACACCGCGCTGTACGGCACCGCGCCCGGCGCCACCGGCTGGCTCGGCGCCGCGCTGGCCTACCTGCTCGCCCGCGCCGACGGCACCGACCCCCGCCGCCGCGCCGCCGCGCTGCTGCCCGCACTCGACGCCGTAGGCGCCCTGCGCGACGGCGACCGGCTCTTCACCGCCCTGCCCGTACGCCTGGCCGCCCACCGCGAGGAGTCCTGATGCCCAAGGCCGACCTGACCGCCCTGGCGGCGCGGCTCGAAGCGCACCTCGGCGACCCGCACGACCCCGCCGCCCGGATGCCCTTCACCCGGATCATGGAACTGGACGAACGCGAGGAGTACCCGCACGAGTTCGTCGGCGACCTGCGCGGCTGGGGCGTGCCGGAGTACGCCCTGCCCGGCGAGCAGGGCGGCCGCGCGGGCGACGTGGAGGCCGAGTTCAACCTCGTCCGGCTGATCGCCCGCCGCGACCCGACCACCGCGACCGCGCTGATCATCACCAACCTCAGCTTCATGCCCGTGTGGATCGGCGGCAGCCAGGAGCAGAAGCAGCTCGTCGTGGACGACGTCAAGCGCGGGCTGCGGCTGTCGTGGGGCCTGTCCGAACGCGGGCACGGCAGCGACCTGCTCGCCAACGAGATGACCGCGGAGAAGGTGCCCGGCGGCTACCTGCTGACCGGCGGCAAGTGGCTGATCGGCAACGCCACCCGCTCCGACGGCATGTGCGTGTTCGCCCGCACCGGCGCGCGCGGCGGCCCCGGCGGCTTCTCGATCTTCGTACTGGAGAAGCGGCGGACACCGGTCGGCTCGGTGGTGGAGCTGCCGCGCGAACGGCTGCACGGGCTGCGGGCGATGGACATCAGCGGCATCGAGGTGGACGGGGTCTTCGTGCCCGACGCCGCGCGGATCGGCGCCGAGGGCCAGGGCCTGGAGATCGCGATCAAGGCCACCCAGACCGCCCGCGCCCAGATCAGCAGCATCGCCCTGTCCGCGGTGGACACCGGGCTGCGGCTGACCCTGGACTTCACCGAGTGGCGGGTCATCCTCGGCAAGGCGGTCAGCGACATCCCCTACAGCCGCCGCCAGCTGGCCGAGGTCTTCGCCGACCTGATGGTGTGCGACGCGGTGAGCCTGGGCGCGGTCCGCGCGCTCCAAGTGGTGCCGCAGCAGGTCAGCGTCTGGTCGTCGGTGGCGAAGTACTTCGTGCCCACGGCCCTGGAGCAGACCATGTCGCAGCTGAGCGTGGTGCTCGGCGCCCGCTTCTTCCTGCGCGGCCACCCGCACTACGGCGTCTACCAGAAGATGCTGCGCGACCTGCTGGTGGCGAACTTCGCCGACGGCAACACCGTGGTGAACCTGCGCAACCTCGGCAGCCAGCTGGAGGCTCTGCTCGCCTCGGCGACGGGCGCGGGGGAGGAGACCCGGGCGGCCGCCGCCGAACGCGCCGCGGTCCTCTACGGCATCGACCGCGCGATGCCGCCCTACCGGCCCTGGGAGCAGGAGCTGCACGCGCGCGGCATGGACGACGCGGTGCTGGCCGCGCCGGACGGCGTACGGCGGCTGCGCGCCCTGGCCGAGCAGGCCAAGGAGGAGGAGCGGGACCGGCTGGCGCGCGCGGCCGACACCGCCGCCGAACTCCTCGGCCACGCCGGCTCGATCGCCGAGCGCACCGCCGCGCTGCGGTCCGCGCTCGGCCGGGAGTACGCGCAGTCCGCGGAGCTGTTCGACCTGGTCAAGGAGTACTGCCTGGTGCACGCCGCGGCCGCGTGCGTGCTCACCTTCGTGCACTCGCACGGCGCGCTCGACGACCCGTTGCCCAACGCCGCTCTGCTGCTGCTCCAACTGGAGCGGCTACGAAGGAGGTTGCGGCCGCACGAGGCGGTCACGGACGCGTCGGACACCGACGAGGTGATGCGGGTGATGCGGCTGATGCACCGTGAGAACCGGCTTTTCTCGCACTGGCAGTTCCCGCTCGCCGAGCGCACCGCCGACCTGTCCGCGGCCCGCAGCTGAGCCGCACCAGGACCCGTACGCACGCCGCCTGCCGCGGCGCCCGACGTGAGGAGGAGGCCCCCGTGACGCACCGCACGACCGACCCGACCCGCCCGTACCGCGCAGAACAGCCGTCCTCCGCAACCCGGTTGGCGGACGACCCGGCGGCACCGCGGCTGTGGCTGCTGCCCGAGCACGCCGTGCCGCGGTTCGCCGCCGAGACCGGCGGGCTGCGGCTGCTCACCGCCGACGAGCGGGCCCGGCACGCCCGGCTGCCCACCGAGGGCGCCCGGCGCCGCTACCTGGGCGCGCGGCTGCTCTCGCGCCACGCGCTCAGCGCCGCCACCGGACTGCCGCCCGAGCAGTGGCGGTTCCGCCCCGGGCCGTTCGGCCGCCCCGAGCCCCAACCGGCCGCGGACGGCATACGGTTCAACCTCGCCCACACCGACGGCCTCATCGCGTGCGTGGTCACCCGGGGCGGCACCTGCGGGGTGGACGTCGAGCGCGCCCCCGCCTCCCCGGAGGCGGTCGCGCACCTCGCCCGCCGCTTCGCCGCCCCCGAACAGGCCGAACTGGCTGCCCTGACGGAGGCGGAGCGGCGGGCCCGCTTCAGCGAACTGTGGGTGCTCAAGGAGGCATACCTCAAGGCGCTGGGCACCGGCCTGACCCGGCCGCTGTCCGGCTTCACCTTCACCGGCCCGCGCCCGCGCCCGTATGCGAACCCGCAGCCGTACGCGCGCCGCCCGCAGCCGTACACGCACCCGTACCCGTACCCGTCCGCAGCCCCCGACGACCGTGTCACCGTCGACGACCCCGAGCTGGCCCCGGGGGAGTGCGACCGCTGGCGCTTCGACCTGCTCCACCCCGGCCCGGACCACGTCCTGGCCGTGGCCGCAGCCGACGGGCGCCCCGGCGCCCCGCACTGCACCGATCTCTTCGACCTCCCCGCCGGACTGTGAAGGAAACCGTCATGCCGCTGAACCCCGCCCCACGCGTTGCGATCGTCGGTGCCGGTGCCGCAGGGATCTCCGCCGCCTACCACCTGCGCGACCGCGCCCGGATCACGCTCTTCGAGCGGGAGAACCGCCTCGGCGGCCACGCCAACACCGTGGAGGTCGAGGAGAACGGCAAGGTCCTCGGCATCGACACCGCGTTCGTCGTCTTCAACCGCCCGGCCTACCCCAACATCTACCGTTTCTTCGAGGAGTTGGGGGTGGAGCCGGTCCAGCACCTGGGCGGCTTCAACTTCTTCGACCTCGACAGCGGCCTGGAGTACGGCACCACCGAACTGGCCTGGAGCGAGGAGGAGGTGCGGGCGCACTACGGCCAGACGCACCCGCGGTTCCTCACCATCTGGCGCGAGGCCCGCCGCTTCCACACCGAGGGCCGCAAGGACTTCGTGCGGGGGCGCGCCGACATCCCGCTGGGCGAGTACCTCGACCGCGGCGGCTACAGCGCGGAGTTCCGCCACTCGTACGTGATCCTGCTGTGCTCCGCGGTCTGGTCGGTGCCGGCCGAGCTGATCTGGCAGATGCCGGCGGCCACGGTCATCGCGTTCTTCCTCGGCCACGACGAGGGCGGGCTCGGCGGGCAGCGGGTGGACTGGCGCACCGTCGGCGGCGGCTCGATCTCCTACGTCCGCAAGGCGATCGCCGCCATCGGCCCGGAGCTGCGGATCGCCGAGCCGGCCACCGGGGTGCGCCAGGACGCCGACGGGGTCACCGTGACCACCGCCCGCGGCAGCGAGACCTTCGACTACGCGGTGCTGGCCGCCCACGCCGACGAGTCGCTGGCGCTGCTGGAGAACCCCACCGAGCGGCAGCGGGCCGTCCTCGGCCCGATCCACTACAACCGGTCCCGGGTGGTGCTGCACACCGACGCCTCGGTGATGCCCGGCACCCGCGAGCGCTGGGAGGCGTGGAACTACGGCAAGGTCTCCGTCGATGGCGCCGCCGGCACCTATGTCGCCTACTACATGAACAAGCTGCACGGCTTCACCGCCGAGCAGGACTACTTCGTCACCCTCGACTACCCCGGCACGATCGACCCCCAGCGGGTGATCGCCGAGTTCCCGTACACGCACCCGATCATCGACGTCCGCGTGCGGGAGCTCCAGAAGGACATCTACCAGGTCAACGAGGGCACCCGGGTGAAGCTCTGCGGGTCCTACTTCCACTCCAAGCAGCTGCACTGGGACCAGATCGGATCTCACGAGGCGGCGTTCTCCTCCGGCATGGAGGCCGCCGCCCAGCTCCTGCGCGAACTCCCGGCCCACTGACGCGAAAGGCAGGCAGCGCACATGACCGCCATCGACGACACGGCGTACGAGGAACGGCACCGGCTGCTCACGCTCAGCTGGTGGCAACTGGTGTGCATGAGCGCGGGGGTGCGCCCGGCGGTCGATCCGGAGGTCCACCCGGGCACCCACCCGGACGGGCCGGACGGCGAGGCTCCGGCCGAGGCCGCCTGACCTTGACCCTGACCGTGCTTCTGCTTCTGCTTCTGTTTCCGCTTCTGCGCGCGCCCGTGCCGTGTCCGTACGTACGTGCCGCCGGACCGCGGCCCGGCGGGCGGCCCGGTGGGCGGTCCGCCGGACCGCCGCCCGGGGCCCGCGGTCCGGGCGGCGGGGGCGGGCCGCTCACCGGCTGTGCCGCTTCGCGGACTCGTTCTCCTGGGCGAGCCGGCGCAGCGCCAGCAGGGCCGGCTCCAGCAGGATCGTCAACAGCACAGCCCGCTCGGCCCGTTCGAGCAGGTCGTCCTCCTCGTCGAGCTGGTCGAGGTCGAGCACCGCGGTCTCCTCGGCGATCCGGGCGTAGGGCAGCAGCGAGCGCCAGCTGTAGTCCGCGCCGAGGGAGCGCATCGTCTCCAGCGTCTCGGCGACGACGCCCTGTGCGGGGGAGTAGGGGGAGATCTCCCAGCCCATCTCCGCCAGCAGCTCGTCCACCTCGGACCGGCCGGCATCCGCCTCGGACGGGTCGGGCTCCTCCTCGGACGGGTCCGTCTCCGTCTTCGTCTCGGCCGTCTCCGCCTCCACCTCGGCCGGGCGCGGGCCCTTCCCCGCCGGGTTCGGCTCCTTCCCGGCCGGGCCGCGCACCGGCTCGGCGTTCTCCTTGTCCACCGGCCGGGCGCCCAGTACCAGCCCGAGCACCTGATGCAGGTCGGCCTCGTTCTCGGAGACCGCGCCCAGTACGTCCCTGGTCTGCTGCACGGTCAGGCCGCGCACCCCGATCAGCGCCCGGATCAGCCGCAGCCGCCGCAGGTGCTGGTCGCCGTACTCGGCCTGGGTGGCCGCGGTGGCCCGCCCCGGCGGCAGCAGGCCCTCGCGCAGATAGAACTTGATGGTCGCGTTCGGGACTCCGCTGCGGCGGCTCAGCTCGGAGATGCGCAAGACGTTCCTGCTCTCGACTGGCAATTGGGTACTGGCACTGTCTAGTATAGATACTGCCACTCACTAATTATGAAGGCAGGGGTTACGGTGCCCACTCTTCCCTGGACGATTCCGAATCCGGCCGCGCCGAACACCGAGGCGTTCGTCATGGCATCCCGGTTCGAGGTGCGGTCCGCCAAGGACGTGCCCCGCTTCTTCGCGAAGTCGCTGGTGGCGTGGCGCCAGGTGCGGGCCGCCCGGGGCGCGCTCGGGGCCTCGCTGATCGCCCAGCCGCTGAAGCGCACCTTCTTCACGCTCTCCGCCTGGGACACCCGGGACTCCCTCTACGCCTTCGCCGGGACCGCGCCGCACCGGGACATCATGACGAGCCTGCGGCCCACCTGCCGCGACTCGACCTTCACCTTCTGGACCGTCCCGGTCGGGCAGCTGCCGATCACCTGGGACGACGCCAAGCAGCACCTCGCCGAGCAGGCGCGGGCCGACGAGGCCGGCCGCCGCGCCGCCGCCTCCTGACCTGACGGCCGCCGGCCGGCCTGCGCCGCCCGCCCCGAACACCCGGCCCGGGGTCCCCCGTCCCCGGGCCGGGGCCCACCACCGGTCGGCCATGGCGCCGACACCTGCAAAGGAGTGTCATGAGCACGATGAAAGAGGAGGGCGTGGCACCGCCCTCCGCGGAACCCGGGGCCGGCGGCCGCACCCTGCCGCTCTGGCTGACGATCGCCGCGTGCAGCGTGCCCATGTTCATGGTCGCGCTCGACAACCTCGTCGTCTCCACCGCGCTCCGCACGCTCGCGGTCAAGCTCCACGCGTCCAGCCAGGACCTCCAGTGGTTCGTCAACGCCTATGTCCTGAGCTTCGCCTGCCTGCTGCTGACCGGCGCCGCGCTCGGCGACCGCTTCGGCCGCCGGAAGGTCTTCCTCGGCGGCATCGCGGTCTTCACCCTCGCCTCGATCGGCTGCGGCCTGTCGGACACCAGCGGCCAGCTGATCTTCTGGCGGGTCGTCGAGGGCTTCGGCGGCGCGGCCGTGATGCCGCTGTCGATGACACTGCTGGGCGCCGCGGTGCCCGCCCGCCGGCGCAGCCTCGCACTCGGCCTGTGGTCCGCGTTCAGCGGGCTGGCCATCGCCATGGGCCCGGTGGTCGGCGGCGCGGTCGTCGACGGCCTGGCCTGGCAGTGGATCTTCTGGATCAACGTCCCCGTCTGCGTGGTCGCCATCCCGCTGGTGGTCTTCGTGCTGCGGGAGAGCAAGGTCCCCGACACCCACCTGGACCTGCTCGGCATGGTGCTGGCCACCGCCGGGCTGGTCGCGGTGGTCTGGGGGATCGTCAACGGCCAGCAGGACGGCTGGTCCTCCGGCCGCATCCTCGGCGCCTTCGTCGGCGGCGCGGTCCTGCTGCTGCTCTTCCTGTTCTGGCAGCGCCGGGCGGCACACCCGCTGCTCCCGCTCCGGCTCTACCGGGCCCGGGCGTTCGTGCTGACCAACATCGTCTCCGCGAGCATGTACTTCGGCGTCTTCGGCTCGATCTTCATGCTCTCCCAGTACCTCCAGATCGCGCCGCACCGCACCCCGCTGCACGCGGGCCTGCTGACCCTGGCCTGGACGCTGATGCCGATGGTGATCGCACCGGTCGCCGGCCTGCTCACCGACCGCGTCGGCGGCGGGCGGCTGATGGCGCTCGGGCTGTTCCTCCAGGCGATCGGCCTGGCCTGGATCAACCTCGCCGCCACCGCGGACACCCCCTACTCGCACCTGGTCGGCGGCATGGTCATCGGCGGCGCCGGCATGGGCTTCGTCTTCGCGCCCACCGCCGCGGTGGTCCTCGCCTCGGCCGGGCCTCGGCACCAGGGGCAGGCGTCCGGCGCCAACAGCACCGTCCGGGAGATCGGCGGCGCGCTCGGCGTCGCGGTGCTCGGCACCGTCTTCGCCCGCAGCGGCAGCTACCTCGGCGCGCAGCAGTTCGTCCACGGGCTGCACCCGGCGACGTGGGTCGGCGTGTGCGTGGTCGTGGCGGGCGGGATCTGCGCGCTGTTCATCCCGCGTGACGTGTCGCCGCCCGCGGAGCCGGCCGAGGACGGCGACACGTCCGAGGGCGAGCCGGCCGAAGCCGCCCCGTCCGAAGGGGCCGTGGCCGAGGGCGCGACCGTGGTCGGGCTGCGCGCGGTGCGACCCGCCGCGGACTGACCCGGGACCCTACCGGGCCGCGCCGCACCCGGGACCGTACGGGCGGGGCGCCGCAGCACCCGGAACCGTACGACCCGCCCGGTTCCTGTGACTCCGTGGCACGCGCCGTCCTCCCTTGGCCCTGGGCGGCGTGTGCCACGGACCCGTCTGAGCTGCGATGCCCTCCGCTGCCGCCCTCCACCGCCCTTCGCCGGGAGGGTGCGCCACCCGGTCGACGCCGGGCGCGACCAACGGCGGCATCCGCCACCGTCCCGGTCGCGTCCGCCGTGCCCGCCGGCCGGACCTGCCGCAGGATCGGGACGGTGAGCGGGCGCGGGCCCGCGGGCGGTGGGCGCGTACGGAGAGGACGGCGGCTCATGCACGGCAGCGGGCAGCAGGCGTCCCGGCGGCGCCCCGACGAACCCGACGAACCCGCCCCGCCGGCCCTCTCCCCACCACCGGCCCCGGCCCCCGGCCCCCGCGGTGACGCCCTCACCGGACCGGCCCCCGGTCGGCGCCAGGTGCTGCGCGCCGCCGCGTCGGGCCTGGTTGCCGTCACCGCCGCCGGGTGCGGCGCCGGTACGCACCACACCCACCCCACCCCCTCCGCGCGCCCCACCCCCGACCCGGGCGCCTTCCGCCTGACCGGGCACGCCGCGCCCAAGGGCACCAAGGACTGGCGGCTCGGCCCGACCGGCCCGCCGCACGCGATCGAGGGCTACGCGGACCGGGTCAGTGTGCTGCCGGGCGAGACCGTCGGGCTGCACGTGTCGACCCCCTCCCGCACCTTCCGCGTCTCCGCCTTCCGCGTCGGCTGGTACGGCGGCGCGCAGGCGGCCCTGGTGTGGGCCTCGCACACCGCGCGCGGCGGACGGCAGGACCGGCGCAGCACCACCCTCGACACGCGCATGATCAGCGCCGGCTGGGACCGCGCCATGGAGATCCCGACCACCGGCTGGCCCGCGGGCGCCTACCTGCTGCGGCTGGAGGCCGACAGCGGCCACCAGCGGTACGTCCCCCTGGTGGTCCGCTCGACCGCCGCCCACGGCCGCACCCTGCTCATGCACGCCCCGGCGACCTGGCAGGCGTACAACGACTGGGGCGGCAGCTGCCTCTATTACGGCTCGGACGGCTCCTACTCCCGCCGCTCCTACGAGGTCTCCTTCGAACGGCCCTACGCCAAGAACGGCGCCGAGAAGTTCCTCGTCTACGAACGGGCCGCCGTGGTCCTCGCCGAGCGCTCGGGCATCCCGCTCGCGTACACCACCGGGGTGGACGTCCACCGCGACCCGTCGGTGCTGGCCGGCGCCACCACCGCGGTCTCCCTCGGCCACGACGAGTACTGGACGCCCGAGCAGCGCCGGCACGTCACCGCCGCCCGCGACAAGGGCACCAACCTCCTCTTCCTCGGCGCCAACACCTGCTTCCGCCGGGTCCGGCTGGCACCGGCCACCGGCGGCGCCCAGCCGGCCGTGGTGTGCTTCAAGACCGACTACTACGACGACCCGTACCTCGCCGACCACCCGAAGATGGCCACCACCGACTTCCGCGCCGGACCGGGCGCCGACCCGGAGTCGTCCCTGACCGGCGTCCTGTACGAAGGCTTCCCGGTTGACGCCCCGTTCGTCGTCCAGAACCCCGACCACTGGGCCTTCCGCGGCACCGGGGTCCGCCGCGGCGAGAGCTTCGCCCACCTCGTCGGCGTCGAGTACGACCGCGTCACCCCCAGCGCCCCCACCCCGGCGCCGATCGAGGTCGTCGCGCACTCGCCGCTGGTCTGCCACGGGCGGCACAGCCACTCCGACTCCGCGTACTACACCGCCCCCGGCGGTGCCGGCGTCTACGCCACCGGCACCATGCGCTGGGTCGAGGGCCTCATGGCGGGCACCGGCCTCGACGGCCGCGACCACGGCATGGACGCGCGCACCCGGGAGTTCGTCACCAAAGTCACCGACAACCTCCTCACCGGCTTCGCCCAGGGTCCCGCCCTCCACCGCCACCCCGCGCCCCGCCCCAACCTCTCCCGCCTGTACCCGTCCTGAGTCCTCAAGATCTTTTGACCGCTCGCGAAGGCAACGCAAAAAGCTCTGTCAGAGCTCTAAAGAAGGCATAGTGTGTCTCTCGTCCCCGCCGGGCAGCGGGCCGTGAACGCCAACCGCCGCGACATCCTTGCGGGAGGCCGCGGCTGGTCGGGAGACGTGCTGCTCAGGCGGAGACGAGGGTCGGGCTGCTGTCGTTGTTCTTCGCCAGGAGGATGCACTTCGCTTCCACGACCGTCGCCGTGGACGGCGTCGAGTCGGCGGGTGGAGCCGCCGGCGCGACGTCCGGCTCGGGGAGTGCCACGCCCCGGACCGAGCTGACGGATACCCCGGACGGGGCCGGTGATGCGGCGGTTGCCGCTGCGGACGCTGCGAGGGTGATGATGCCGATGCTGGACAAGGTTGCGCCCACGAAAAGGGCAGCCCTCGGCGAGGGTATGCGAATCAAGCCGCGCTCCAGATCAAGGTACGTTGAGAACCCTGGAGCGTAGATCATCTGCCGCCTCGTCGGCGAATTCGACGTGATGTGCCCGCGAGGAGTATAAGGAGCGTGATCGTCAGGCGTCCGTGACGCCGTCGAGGTCCTGTAACTGCCGTGCTATGACGTCCGCTGCCCGGTGGTGCTGCACTCGGGCGGCCGCGAGAGCCTGCCGCAGGAGTTTGCGCGCCTTTGTCATATGCCCCGAGGATGACAGTATATGAGCGAGCACGGTCTGTGCCTCCACGACCTCGTCCAGGTCGTGAATCCGCGTCGCGGTCATGACGGCTTCTTCCAGATGGGTCCGGGCGCTGTCGAGCTGCCCCTCGTCGAGCTCGGTCCGTCCGATGCCCCGGAGCGCCTGCGCCGTCTGGTGGGCCGCCCCGATGTCCCGTGCGACCTGGAGGGCATCCGTGAAGGACGTCGTCGCCTCTCCGAAGGAGCCGCGCTTGCGATGCGCCTCGCCCATGCTGACGAGGACGTCCGCATAGCTCTTCCGGTCGTCCAGTGAAAGGAAGACCGGCAGCAGCGAGCGGCACAACTCCAGCGCTTTTTCCGTCTCCCCGAGTTCGATGAGGATATCGGCGAGGCTGCTGCGTGCCGTCGCTCTGTCGTAGCGGTTTCCCGAGGCGTCCAGTAAATGAATTGCTTCCTCCGAGGCATGCCGGGCGAGATCTATCCTTCCGATTCTCAGAAAAGCGTCGGAGAGATTGTTCAGAGCAACGGCTGCCGCCTTCTTCTGGCCGATCTCGATCGAGTGGGCGCGGGATCTCCGGAAATTCTCGATGGCCTTTTCGTTCTCGCCCAGATAAAGGCTCGCCACGCCAATATTGTTTGCCAGGCGGGACTGGTCGCCGCGGCTGCCGAGGTCGGCGTATATGTCGTAGGAATTCTGGAAGCATTCGAGTGCGGCCGCGTGTTCCCCGCGGTGCCACTGGAGGGCGCCGACCGCCCGGAGGGCCTCCGCCTCGGCGGGGCGGTCGCCGGCCGTGCGGGCGATCTCCAGCGCGGGCCGTGCCGCGTCGGCTGCTTCCCCGTACTGGCCGGTGCTCGCCAGGGCATTGGAGAGGCCGAGCAGCGCGCGGCACAGGACGGGCCGGGGGCCGTCCTGCGACCAGTGGGCCACCGCGTGCCCCAGTACCTCGACGGCGTCCTGCCAGTGGCATTCTGCGTCGAGGAATCCCGCGACGCAGAACGCGAGGCGGGCGGCACTTTCGGGGCTTCCGTGGCGCCGGGCGAATGCCTCGACCGCCAGGATGTTCTCGCGTTCGGTGTCCAGCCACCGCCTTGCGGCGTCGGCGTCAGCCCAACTCGGCAGCTCACAACGGTATGTGACGGGCCATGAGATCGCGCGCAGGCGGTCGGGATATGCCAGCCGGTCGGCAGCGTCGACGGCCTGAACGTAATAGCTGATCATCCGATCGACGATCCGGGTGCGGACATGATCGTCATCCTCCGCCTTGGTGAGGCCGAAGGCGTAATGCCGTAGAAGATCATGGAATTGATAGCGCTCGGGTACGGGCTCACGTAAGAGGTGATATGTCAGGAGGTCTTCCAGCAGCCGTTCCGCGGTTCCCAGGGGAAGGCCCAGGGCAGCGGCGGCGGTCTCGGCGGTGAAGTCGGGACCGGGGTGCAGGCTCAGCTGCCGGAAGGTTCTGCGTTGCGCTCTGGTGAGGGTCCGGTAGGAGAGGTCGAAGGCTCGGGCCACTTCGTGGTCGGCGTCCCGCATCTCGGCCAGGCGCTCGGGGCTGCGCAGCAACCGGTCGCGGAGGGTGGCGAGGGTCCACGCGTTGCGAGCCTGGAAGCGGTTGGCCACGACTTCGATGGCGAGCGGAAGGAAGCCGCACAGGCGGACGATCCGCCGTACTTCGACCGTGTCCCGGGTGCGCTCCTCGCCCGCGAACCTCCGGAACAGCGCGACCGCGTCGTCCCCGGGGAGGACGTCGAGCAGGATGTTGCGTGCGCCGGGCAGCCCGCTGATGTGCCGCCTACTGGTCAGGATGACCAGAGAGGGCGTGTCGCTCGGCAGCAGCAGGCGTACCTGGTCGGCGTCGAGGACGTCGTCGAGCACGATGACGGCACGGCGCTCGGCCAGCATCGTGCGCCACAGGTCGGCCCGCCCCTCCACGTCGACGGGGATGTCCTCCGCGGGTGCGCCGATCAGCCGCAGCAGCACGGCAAGTGCCGCGTCCGGGCTGAGCGGCTCCTGGAGCAGGGAGTGCGCGCGCAGGTCGAGGTAGAGCTGCGCGGCTGGGTAGGCGCCGGCGAGTTCCGCGGCGGTGTGCACCGCGATGGCGGTCTTCCCGACGCCCGCCATGCCGCTGACGGTCTCCAGCGCGAGGACCGATCCTCCGCGGGCGGCGTCGATGGACCCGGTCAGGGCGCGCAGTTCGGTGTCCCGGCCGATGAGCGGCGGCTGGTGGGGGAGGTTCCGAGGCGAGCGGGCAGGTGCGGGGTCGGGCTGCGGCGCGGTGGCCACCGCTGGCCCGGGAGCGGTCGTGGCCGCCCGGACCAGGTCTGCCGCCGGGGCTCGGTTCAGGATGCCGAGGTGGATGCGTTCCAGCGCGGCCCCCGGCCGGGCGCCGTACTCCTCCATCAGCAACCGGCGGGCCTGCTCGTGTACGCGCACCGCGTCGGTGAACCGCCGGCTGCCGTAGTAGGCGAGCATGAGATGCCCCAGGAGCGTCTCGTCGCCCGGATACTGCGCCACGAGTGCGGAGATCTCGCTGACGCTCTCGGCGAACCGGCCCAGCCGCAGTTCCGCGCCGAGCCGGGACAGGGTGGCGGCCAGGTGGCGTTCGGACATCATCCGCCGGGCCGTCTCGGCCCACTGGCCGGGCAGCCCGGCCAGTGCCTCGCCCTGCCAGAGCGCGTCGGCCGACGCGAGGGCTTCCACGGCGGTCCGGTCCTCACGGCGGACGGCTTCGGCCACCAGCCGCTGGTAGCGGTGCCAGTCCACGGAGTCGGGTTCGGCTTCGAGGACGTAGGTGTGGGCGCGGGTCGCGATGCGCGGTGCGTCGGGGCCGCCGGCCGCGCGCCGTAGGCGCCCCCGCAGCCGTGAGACATAGGTGTGGGCGTTCTCGCGGGCATGGTCCGGCGGCGCTCCGTCCCACAGCCGGCCCACCAGTGCGTCCAGTGCGATCGGGCGCCCCGCCTCGAGTGCGAGGGCGGCCAGCAGCGTCCGCTCCTTCACCGATCCGAGTTCCTGGCGCTCGCCGTCGACCCACAGCGCCACCGGTCCCAGTATGTGGAATTCCACCAGCGCCCCTCCCCGCTGGTCCGTCCCTCACGACGAGGATGGCACCGGTGGGGAAAAGGTGCCATACCCTCCAGAAGCGTGGCCGGATCGCCCCGCGCGCCGGCTTGCCCGGTTGTGGCGGCAGGGGGTGCGGGTGGCGGGGTGGGTAGACGACAGGTGACCGTAAGTGGGGCACTGTCGATCGCCTGGGGGTCCGTGGACGGTTCGTCGCACGAGGTGCATCACAACACCATCAGTGGAGAGGCTCAGTTGTCGGGTGTCACCATCCAGGCCCGAGATGTGCACGGCGGGCTGCATGTGCACGCGGCGCCCCCCGGTGACACCCGCCGGCTTCCGGACGGTCAGCCGCTTCGCGTACGGGACCGCGGCCCGGCAGGGCGCGTACGGAGTGGCGGGCTGCGGCGCCCGCGGGGAAGGGAGAGCGGCTCGGGCGTACCTTATGTGCTGTTCGGACCTAAAATCTGCCGTATGGACCTGCGGCGGCTGGACGACCTGACGGAGCGGACACCGCCGCTGGCGATCGTGATCCCGCTCGCCCTCGTGGTCGTCATCACCGTCGCGGACACCGTCTCGCCCCGGGAGGTGTTCCTCAGCCCGCTGCTGGTGGTCGCGCCCGCGCTGACCGCGTCGTTCGCCGGGCCGTGGCGCACCGCGCTGATCGCGCTCTTCGCGGTGGGCGGGCAACTGCTCGTCGCGGACGTGACCGGCGAGTCGGGCACGCAGCCGCGGGTGTGGCAGCTGGTCGCGCTGGTCGTGCTGTCGATCCTGCTGGTCTTCTTCAGCTACGTCCGCGAAGGCCGCAGCCGCCAGCTCAGCCGGGTCCGGCTGGTGGCCGAGACCGCGCAGCGGGTGCTGCTGCGGCCGCCGCCGGAGCAGGTCGGGCCGCTACGCATCGCCTGGCGCTACCTCGCCGCCGAGGACGACGCGCAGATGGGCGGCGACCTGTTCGCCGTCACCCGCAGACGCCCGGACCTGACCCGGGTGATGATCGGGGACGTGCGCGGCAAGGGGCTGCCCGCGATCGGGGAGGCGTCGGCGGTGCTCGGCGCGTTCCGGGAGACGGCGCGGTACTGCGACACGCTGCCCGGGCTGGTGGCGGCGCTGGAGGAGCGGGTCATCCGCGACATGGAGGAGGTCGCGGAGAGCCGGGAGGACCCGGGCGAGCACTTCATCACCGCGCTGCTGCTGGAGCTCCCCGACAGCGGCGGCCCGGTCCGCGTGGCCAGCTGCGGCCACCCGCCGCCGCTGGTGATCGGCGCCGACGGCCGGATCGGCACGCCCGAGTGCACCGCGCCCGTGCCGCCCCTGGGCACCGGCCTGCTGCCGATGGCGGGCGTGCACGCCGACGAGCTGCCGTACGGCGACGGCGACACGCTCCTGCTCTACACCGACGGACTGATCGAGGCCCGCTCCCGGCAGGGCGTCTTCTACCCGCTCGCCGAGCGCGTGGCGGCCTTCCCGCCCGCCCTGTCCCCGGAAGACCTGCTGGATCACCTGCGTGACGACCTGCTCCACCACACCGGCGGTCGCCTCGCCGACGACGCCGCGCTGCTCGCCATCACCCGTACCGGCCCGGCGGACACCCCGGCCGGCGGCCCGGCGCTGTAAGCACCCGCCGTACGACACCCCCGCCGTACGCCGGCCCCCCGCCGTACGCCGTACGACACCCCCGCCGTACCGGCCGCCTCAGCGGGGCCGGCCGTGCCCGGGCCGCAGCCACGGATGGCGCGGCGGGCCCGCGGGCGAGGGCGCCGTACCCGACCGCGCGCGGCCCCCGCCGGGACCCCCGCCGCCCGGCGGCGCCGTGTTCGGGGCGTCCCGCTCAGGGCCGCCCGCACGCTGCGGGCCGCCGGACCCGCTCTCCTCGCGGTCGGCCGGATAGAGCCCGTCCTCGCGGTAGCGGGCGGTGGCGATCGCCTCGACCGCCTCCTCGTCGGTGAACCGCTCCGACCCGGGGATGTGCGGGATGGAGCCGATGAGCACACCGTCGCGGAGTACCTGGGCGTCGAGTCCGGCGGGTCCGCCCGGCGTCCACAGGGCCTCGCTGCCGTCCCCGAGGACGACGCGGATGCCGTAGCTGTACACCCCGGTCTCGGTTCGATGGGCCATGACGTCCCGCGCACGCAGTCGGTCGACCATGCGGTCGATACGGTCGGCTTCCATCGTCCGAGTACCTCGCTTCCGGCCTGCACCGGCGCCACCGTGTTGTCGGACGTCCCCTGGACGTCCCCCGCACATCCCCTGGTCGTCCCTTGGCGTCCTTGCGCGCCGACTCGCGGTCGGCACCGCTTTTCCACGGTACTGCGCGGGCCCGGACCCGGCGGTCCGGGCGGGACGGCCGCCGCTCAGGCGTGCAGGCCCAGCTCCGTGGACAGCTTCGCGAGGGCCGCGAGCCGGCGCTCCAGGCTGGGGTGCGTGGAGAACACGGCCGCCAGCGGCGAGCCCTCCTTCAGCGCGGGGGTGAAGAAGAACGCGTTGAACGCCCGCGCCGTCCGCAGGTCCTCGCTGGGGATACGGGCGATGGTGCCGCTCACCTTGACCAGCGCGGACGCCAGGTCCGACGGGCGGCCGGTCAGCTCGGCGGCGCTGCGGTCGGCCGCCAGCTCGCGGTAGCGCGACAGCGCGCGGATCAGCAGGAAGCTCAGCGAGTACACCACCACCGACACCGCCATGATCAAGGTGAGCATCAGCAGGGTGTTCTGGTCCCGCCGGCCCCGGCCGAACAGCTCCGAGTAGAAGGCGAAACGCACCATCAGCCCGGCGAGCACACCCAGGAACGACGCGAGGGTGATCACCGCGACGTCCCGGTGCGCGACGTGCGACAGCTCGTGCGCGAGCACCCCGTCCAGCTCACCGGGTTCCAGCCGCCGCAGCAGGCCGGTGGTCACGCACACCACGGCGTGGTCGGCGTTGCGGCCGGTGGCGAAGGCGTTCGGCAGGTCCATCTCGGAGACCGCCACCTGCGGCTTCGGCATGTCGGCCAGCGCGCACAGCCGGTCGACCGCGCCGTGCAGCTCCGGCTGCTCCTGCGCGGTGACCTCGTGGGCGTGCATCGCGAACAGCGCGATCCGGTCGGAGAACCAGTACTGCGCCGCCAGCACCCCGGCCGCGATCACCACCACGACCACCACGGACTTCAGCAGGGCGACGAGCACCGCGACGAACGCCACGAACACCAGGCCCAGCAGGAAGAGCACGGTCACCATCCGGACCGTGAGCCGCCAGTCGGGCGCGAACCGGGAACGCACGACCGGTCACCGCCTCTCCACTCGCCCCCCGCCCATTCCAGTGTGCTCCGCCGCAGCCCCCGACGGGAGGAAACCAGCAGGTCATCGCCCCTGTGCCGGGCGCCGAAGCGGCACGGTGCGTCCAGCACCCATGCACCGAGGGCCCGGCGCGGCCGCGCAACCCGTCCGGGCGGCGCCTGCCCGTGTGTCGCGCACCGGCCGGCGGGGGCGTCCGCGCGGCGCGGCCGCTTCCGTATCCCATGCTGAGGGAGCGTCAGCAGCCGGGCTGGCGGGAGGCGTCGAGAGGCGGGCATCGCGTTCATGGTCCTTCCGCTGCGGGTGAGGTGGGCGGCCGCCCTGTGCGCCCTGTCGTTCGCCGCCGTGTGGGTCGCCCAGCGCGCGGCGCACGTCTCGCTCATCGACGTCATGGTCTACCGCGCGGCGGGCCAGACCGTACGGGCCGGCGGCGACCTGTACGCGATGCGCGCCACCCCGGCGTTGCTGCCGATGACCTACCCGCCCTTCGCCGGGCTGCTGTTCGTGCCGCTGACCTGGCTCGGCGTCGCCCCCATGCGCACCGCCGTCACCGCGGGGAACCTGCTGCTGACGGTGGTGCTCGCCGCGCTGTCGCTGCGGCTGGTGCTGCGCCGCCGCCCGGGTGCGGCCGCGGTGCTGGGCACGGCCGCGGGGGCGGTGTGGAGCGAACCGGTCTGGTCCACCCTCCGCTACGGCCAGGTCAACATCCTGCTGGTCTGCCTGGTGCTGTGGGACTTCACCCGCCGCCCCGACAGCCGCCTCGCCGGGGCCGGCACCGGACTGGCGGCGGCGATCAAGGTCACCCCGCTGCTGTTCCTGGTGGTGCTCGCCGGGGCGGCCGTCGCCACCCGCGGGCAGGGCACCTGCTGGCTGCGCCGCCTCCTCACCGCCGCCGGCACCTTCGCCGGCGCCACGCTGCTGGCCGCCGCGGCGCTGCCGCACGACTCGCTGCGCTACTGGACCGACTGCGCCTTCGCCCCCGGCCGGTCCGGGTCGGCGGTGAACGTCGCCAACCAGTCCGTCCGCGGCATCGTCGCCCGCGCCCAGCACACTCCGCACCCCACTGCCGTCTGGCTCGTTCTCGCGGTGCTGGTCGCCGCCCTCGGCACCGCCGTCGCCGTCGCGGCCCTGGCGGCGGGTCCGCGCCTGCCCCGCGGCACCGCCTGGGCCGTGGTGGCCGCCGGCGTCACCTCACTCCTGGTCAGCCCGATCAGCTGGACCCACCACTGGGTGTGGGACGTGCCGCTGGTGGTCCTGGTCTGCTACGAGGCGCTCCAGCGGCGTACGCCCGGCTGGTACGCGGGCGCGGCGGCCTGCGTGGTGGCGTTCTGCTGCGCCGCCATGTGGATGCTGCCGCACGGCCCGGGCAGCCCCGAGCTCCGGGAGAACGCGGCGCAGATACTGGTCGCCGCGCTCTACCCGCTGGCCGGGATCGCCTTCCTCGCCACCGCCGCGGCCGTGACGCCGGGCTGGTCGGTGGCGCGGCTGAAGCGGCCGGGCTTCGGCCGCGGGGCACGCACCGAACCGGCGGGGGCGCCGCGCGGCGGGCTGGCCCGGGAGGCGGTCCGGTTCTGCGCGGTGGGCGCGGCCGGCGTCCTGGTCAACCTCGGCGTGTACAACCTGCTGCGGCACTACACCTCCCTGCTGGTGGTGCAGGCCGGGGCGATCGCCACGCTGGCCGCCATCGCGTTCAACTACGTGGGCCTGCGCTTCTTCACCTACCGCGACTGCGACCCGCGCCGCCGGCTGCGCCGGATCACCCTCTTCCTCGCCTTCAGCGTGGTCGGCGCCGCCATCGAGAACGGTGTCTTCTACGGCGAGACCCGCGGGCTCGGCTGGAGCAGCCCGCTGCGCAGCAGCACCGGCAAGGTCGTGGGCATCGCGCTGGCCACCGCGTTCCGCTTCTGGGCGTACCGGACCTGGGTGTTCACCTTCCTGCCCGCCGCCCGGGAGACCCCGCGGCCCGCCGGGGACGAGGGGTCGTAGCAGCGGTATCCCGGCCGCGCCCGTACGGGAGCAGACTGGAGGGTGAGGCGGAGCCCGCCCGGTGGCGGGTACGCCTGCCGGGCACGGGTGTGGGAGGTGCGATGAACGGATCGCCACCGCTGGGCCGGGTCGCGGGTGTGCCGCTGCGGGTGCACTGGAGCGCGCCGCTGCTGATCGTCATCCTGAGCGTCGAACTCGCCTCCGGTGTGCTGCCGGCCTGGGCGCCCGGCCACTCCCACGGGATCTACGACGCGCTGGCCGTCGTCGGCGCGCTGCTGCTGACGGTGAGCCTGGTCGCCCATGAGGCGGCGCACGCGCTGGTCGCCCGCCGGGCCGGGGTCGAGGTGGAGGACGTCACGGTCTTCGCGCTCGGCGGGGTGACCCGGATGGGGACGGCCGGCAAGGCGCGCGACGCCGGCCGGATCGCCGCGGCGGGCCCCCTGACGAGCCTGCTGCTGGGCGCGGTCGGCCTGGGCGCGGCGGCGCTGACCGGCGGCGTGCTGCACTGGACGCTGCCGGCCGCGCTGCTGGCCTGGACCGGCTGGGCGAACGTCCTGCTCGCCGGGTTCAACCTGATCCCGGCCGCGCCGCTGGACGGCGGCCGGGTGCTCCAGGCCGTGGTCTGGCGGCTGCGCGGCGACCGCGAGCAGGCCGCCCGGATCGCCGCGCGCTGTGGCCAGGTGGCGGGTGCGCTGATGGTGGCGGGCGGCTGGCTGGAGTTCCTGACCGGCGGCACCGCGGGGCTGTGGCTCGCGCTGGTCGGCCTGTTCGTGCTGCTGGCCGCCTTCTCCGAAGTGCGCAGGAGCATGCTGTTCGAGGCGGTGCGCGGGCTGCGGGCGTCCGACGCGATGCGGCCGGCGGCCACCGGCCAGGACTGGCAGACCGTGGACCGCTTCGTCGCCGAGACGGTGCCGCGCGCCGCGGGCCAGCCCGTGGTGCCGGTCACCGACTTCGACGGCCGCTCCAGCGGCGTGGTCACGCTCGCCGCGCTGCGCTCGGTGCCGCCGGCCCGGCGCGAGGAGGTCAAGGTCCGCGACATCGCCGCGCCCCTGGACACCTGCACCCTGGCCGGGCCCGACGAGCAGGTCACCGACGTCCTGGACCACGCGGTCACCACCGCGGGCCGCCCGATCCTGGTCATGGCGGACCGGCACGTCGTCGGGATGATCACCGTGGAGGACCTCATCGCCCTCGCCCGCCGGCGCCCCCACCCGCCGGCCTGGCCGCCGAGCGTCCACAGCCACTGAGCCTGCGGCCGGGCCCGCGCCCGGGCGTCGGGGCCCGGCTAGTTCGTCGGGCCGCAGGCGGAGGTGGAGCCGAGGCGGACGCAGACCGCCATCAGGTGGCCGGGCCCGTCGTAGTACCAGGCGCTGTGGTGGTAGCCGGCGGTGGCGATCTGCTGGGACTCGATCACGTCGGCGCTCGCGTCCGCGTCGTCCTGTATCCAGACGGAGCAGCCCGTGGAGTCGCCCACGGTCTCCCAGCGCATGTAGTCGTGGGCGGGGGAGCCCTGGAGCTCGATCTCCTGCACGACGGCGCACCCGTCGACGGGGATGGTGTCGGTGCCCTCGAACCGCGGGGTCGCGGCGGCGGCCGGGGCGGCGCCGACGGCGAGCGCGCCCCCGGCGAGGAGCGCGGTGGCGGCCAGGAACGTCGCGGCCCGCTGCGTACCCATCACACGTCCCCCCTCCGCCCGCCGGGTCCGGCGGGTCAAGGCAGCAGGGTAGCGCGGGCGCGTGGACGCCCCGGAGCGCCATCCAGGGGGGGGGGGTGGGGGGGGGGGGGGG
>NZ_JBYIRL010000064.1:0-34520 GCF_057708125.1 Actinacidiphila sp. bgisy145 | reverse complement strand
GGGCTCCTCGCGTGTGCGGGTGCGCGCGAGTCAGGCGCCCCAGCCCGCCTGGGTGCCGCCCACCCGCTCCGCGACGATCCGCTCGGCGTAACCGGACCGCGCGTACGCGGCCATCGGGTCCGGGTCGAGCCCGCCCTCCTCGCGCAACTCCGCCAGCAGCGGCCGCACATCGGTGTTGAAGGCGTCCATCAGCACCCCGTTGGCGCCCAGTACGTCACCGGCCGCCTGCGCCGCGGCCAGCGCCTCGGTGTCCACCAGCAGCGCCTTCGCGGTGGCCTCCTGGACGTTCATCACCGAGCGGATCTGGCCGGGGATCTTCGGCTCGATGTTGTGGCACTGGTCGAGCATGAAGGCGATCTGGGAGTCCGCCGCCAGCCCGCCCGCCCGCGCGACCTCGAAGAGGATGCGGAAGAGCTGGAAGGGGTCGGCGGCGCCCACCATCAGGTCGTCGTCGGCGTAGAAGCGCGAGTTGAAGTCGAACGCGCCGAGCTTCTGCTCGCGCAGCAGGAACGCCACGATGAACTCGATGTTGGTGCCCGGCGCGTGGTGCCCGGTGTCCACGCACACCCGGGCCTGCTCGCCCAGCCGCAGGCAGTGCGCGTAGGCAGTGCCCCAGTCCGGCACGTCGGTGGTGTAGAAGGCCGGCTCGAACAGCTTGTACTCCAGGATCAGCCGCTGGTCGCCCGACAGCCGCTCGTACACCGCCGACAGCGCCTCGGCCAGCCGGTCCTGGCGGGCACGGATGTCGTCCTGGCCGGGGTAGTTGGTGCCGTCGGAGAACCACAGCTTCAGGTCCCGCGAGCCGGTCAGGTCCATCACGTCCACGCACGCGAACAGATGGTCCAGCGCCTTGCGGCGGACGGCCGGGTCGGGGTTGGTGACGCTGCCGAGCTTGTAGTCGTCGTCCTGGAAGACGTTCGCGTTCACCGTGCCCAGCGCGATCCCGGCGTCGGCGGCGGCCCGGCCCAGCGCCGCGTAGTCCGCGACCTGGTCCCAGGGGATGTGCAGGGCGACGCTCGGCGCGACCCCGGTGAAGCGGTGCACCTGGGCGGCGTCGGCGACCTTCTCGAACGGGTCCCGGGGCACGCCCTGCTGGGCGAAGACCTTGAACCTGGTGCCGGAGTTGCCGAACGCCCACGACGGCAACTCGATGCGCTGCGCGCGCAGAACGTTCTTGGCTGCCTCACGACCGGCCATGGGCGGACCTGCTTTCCGTTGCGGGGAATTGCTGACGATGCGTCACTCGGGTCACAGCGCGACCTCCACCAGGTCCACGCCCAGCAGGTCGGCGGTCGCCCGCAGCTGCGGCCGCAGGTCGCCGACGCCCAGCGCCCAGTGGTGCGAGATGCCGGTGGAACTCCACGCGTCCGTCCACTCGCCCGGGTCGCAGCCGAAGTCGACCCGCGAGGTGGTGTTGCCGATCTCCAGCAGCGGGCCGGGCACCACCTGCCCGGTGGACGCCACGAACCGGAACGCGCCGTCGCGCTGCTGCGCGATGCCGAACGCGGTGACCGGGCCGTGCGCCACGTCGAACTCCACCGACACCCCCCAGCCGCGCTTGCCGTGGTAGACGCCCAGGCCGCGCAGCAGCGGGCGGCGCCGGCTGATCGCCAGGTGGGCCGGGCCGTCATGGCCCATCTCCACCACGTTGTCGCGGAAGTTCAGCGCCTGGAGCTCGGTGAACGAGCCGCCGCCGCCGAGCCGGTCCACCACCAGCATCGCCAGCGACGTCCGCAGCTCGTACTCGCCGGTGGCGGGCAGCCCGCGCGCGGTCAGCAGCGACGCGCCCAGGATCATGCCCGCGCCCAGCCGCTCGTGCTGCTCGCCCGCAAGTCCGCGGTGGTAGTAGGCGAGGCTGTCCAGCGCGAAGTCGGCCGCCAGCCGGTCCAGGCCCACCGACACCTTCGCCGCCCAGCGGAAGTCCTCCTCCTGGACGCTGGGGTCGATGTCGAAGACCTCCCGGGCCAGCGCGATCCGCTCGTCCACCTGCGCGTCGGTGACCTCGGCGACCCGCACCCGCAGGTCGTCGAACTCCAGCACCTCCATGTGGCCGCCGAAGTTCGCCGGGACCAGCGTGAGGTCCGTCGACACGTCCAGCATCCCCGGGTACAGGTGCCCCATCAGGCCGTGCCGGCCGTGCCGCAGCGCGCCGCGCACCCCGGCCGCCTCGATCCACCGGCCGATCCGTGCCCAGGCCCGCTCGTCCTCCAGATAGCCCGACACCGACCGGAAGTCGATGCCGCAGCGCAGGAAGGCGTTGGCCATCTCCGGCAGCGGGCAGGCACCGCAGTACGCCAGCCACTGCCCGGTGTCGAAGGACGCGTGGTCCATCGCCTCGGTGGGCTGGAGGTTGATCAGCAGTACCGGCGCACCGCTGCGTTGCGCGATCGGCACCAGCATCGAGGCGGTCATGTAGGTGGTGAGGAAGCCGACGATGATGTCGCAGCCGGCCACCCGCAGCGTCTCGGCGGCGCGCGCCGCGTCCTGCGCGTCGGAGACGAACCCGGCGTCCACCACGTCGGCCTCCAGCGCCCCCAGCCGCTGCGCGACGCGGTCCGCGGACCGCCGCAGCTGCGGGAGCAGGTCGGGGAACTGCGGCCAGTAGGCGCCGAGCCCGCCGGCCACCAGGCCCACCGTGGTCCGGCGGGCGGCCACCCGCGGCAGCCCCTCGGGCAGCGGGGCGCGCTCAGCGCCCGACGTCGTGGTCATCGGGTCCTCCTTCGTGGGCGCGCAGTTGGTCGTCGAGGTGGAAGACCGGCCGCAGCAGCAGGAACCCCTCGTCGGGGGCGCGGCCGTCCAGGCCGGTGAAGAAGGGCGCCATCTCGGCCTGCCAGCGGGCGTTGACCTCGGTGCGGGCCATCGCGGCCTGGGCGGCGGCGAGGTCGTCGGCCTCGACGTAGCCGACGAGCAGCCCGTCGTCGGCGGCGAAGATCGAGTAGTTGTGCCAGCCGGCCGCGGCCAGCGCGCGGAGCATGTCCGGCCACACGTGCGCGTGCCGCTCGCGGTACTCCTCGAGGCGGTCGGGCCGGACCCGGAGCAGGAAGCAGTAGCGGTTCATCCGTTCGTCGTTCCCCAAGGGCTCGCCGGGCGCCGCCGGCGCCGGCCGGCCCCGCGGGAGGGACCGGCCGGCGCCGCGCGGCGTTTCTAGAAGTCGAACTTGTCGACGTTGGTGGAGTCGAAGACGGTCGGCGGGCCGAGCACCACCGACGGGCTGCTGCTGCCGGAGGCGCCGATCACCGTGTAGCTGCCCAGCGTGCCGGCCTTGAAGGAGGACCCGGCCTGGAGGCTGGCGCTGCCGGACGCGAGCGACGCGGCCGCATAGCCGGCCAGGTAGCCGAGCTTGTTCGGGTCCCACAGCTCGAAGGACTTCACGGTGCCGTCCTTGACGTAGGACTTCATCTGCGAGGGCAGCCCGAGCCCGGTGAGCGTGACCTTCTTCGCCACGTCCTTGTGGTTGGACAGGTACTGCGCCGCCGTCGAGATGCCCACGGTGGTCGGCGAGATGATGCCCTTGAGGTTCGGGTACGCCGACAGCAGACCCTGGAGCACCGTCAGGGAGGTGGCCGGGTCGTCGTTGCCGTAGACGGTGCTGACCAGCTTCATGTTCGGGTACTTGGCCAGCTGCTGCTTCATGTACTTGATCCAGGCGTTCTGGTTGGTCGCGCTGGCCGCCGCCGACAGGATCGCGACCTGGCCGCTGCTGCCGATCTGCTTGGCCAGCAGGTCCACCTCGGAGGTGCCGATGACCTTGGTGTCGGCCTGGTTGATGAACAGGTGGTTCGGGCTGGTGCCGCAGGAGATGTCGGAGTCGAACGAGACGATCTTGATCCCGGCGGCCGCGGCCTGGTTGAGCGACGGGCACAGCGCGGACGGGTCGTTGCCCGCGATCACGATGGCGTCGGCGTGCTTCTGGATCGCGGTCTGGATCGACGGGATCTGCGCGGCCGCGGTGTCGGCGGTGCCGGAGCTGACCACCACCTTGCCGCCCAACTCCTCCAGCGCCTTCTTGCCGCCCTGGTCGGCCAGCACCTCGTACGGGTTCTGGGTGTCCTTCGGGATGAAGTAGACCGTCAGGCCCTTCTTGACCCCGGTCGCGGTCGGCTTGCCGGTCGGGTCGGCGCCGGCGTTGGAGGAGGAACCGCACGCCGCGAGCATCAGGCCGGCCACGGTAAGGGAAAGGAGTGCGGTCGCCCTGCGGCGTGCCGTTCTGCTAAGGGTCACGTGACTGTCTTTCTTCGAAGGGCTGGACGAGGGACGGTGGAGCAAAGCGGCTTGACGAAAAACGTGACGAAAAACGTGACGAAAAAGGGGCCGGGCGCCGGGAGGTGCGAAGCCGCGCCCGGCCGGGCGTCAGGCGGCCGGCAGCGGGCCGCGCCGCGCGCGGGCCCTGGCCCGCCGCAGCAACTCCCCGCCGTTCGGCACGATCACGCTGACCAGCAGCAGCGCGCCGGTGACGATGTTCTGCACCTCGGGCTGGACGCCCATCTGCGTCAGCGCCTGCTGGAGGCACCCGACGATGGCCACCGCCAGCACCACGCCGATCACGGTGCCCCGGCCGCCGAAGATCGACACCCCGCCGAGCAGCACGATGGCCACCACGTTGAGTTCGAGGCCGGTGCCCGCGTCGTAGCTGACCGAGGAGTTCTTCAGGGTGAACAGAATGCCGGCGAGCGCGCAGAACAGCCCGGAGACCACGTAGAGCCCGAACTTGATCCGGTCCACCCGCACCCCCGAGAAGCGGGCCGCCTCCGGTTGCAGGCCGATCGCCACGATGGAGCGGCCCAGCGATGTGGCGTGCAGCACCACCCCGAAGAGCACCGCCAGCACCAGGAAGATCAACGCCGACCAGGCGATCTTCGTCCCCTGCACCGGCATGACGCCGATCTTGGTGAGCGAGATCGGAAAGCCGGTGATGGTCCGCGGCGCCAGCACGATCTCGGACAGGCCGCGGAAGAGCGTCAGGGTGCCGATGGTCACCGCGATCGACGGCAGCCCCATCTTCGCGACCAGCAGGCCGTTGAGCGCGCCGCCGGCCGCGCCGACCGCCAGCGCCGCGGCCATCGCCGCCCACACCGACCAGCCGTCGTGGAAGAGCGAGCCCATCACGGTGCCGGACAGCCCCAGCATCGAGGCCACCGACAGGTCGATCTCACCGGTCATCACGATCAGCGTGAGCGGCAGCGCCATGATGGCGATCTCGCCCATGTTCAGGCTGATGTAGAAGAAGTTGGTGCCGTCCAGGAAGTCCGAGGAGTGCGCGGCGCCGAAGATCACCACGGCGATCAGCACGAACACCAGCGCGGTCTCCCAGCGCACCAGCGAGCGCCACAGCGGCTGCCCGCCGTCGTCGACACCCCGGTAGGAGGCGGCCGGCGGCTTGGCGGTGGTCAGGTCAGGCGTCACGGTGTGCTCCCTGTGCGGACTGGAGGCTGCGGGCCACCCGCAGGCCCAGCCAGCGGTCGAAGGCGATGGCCGCCAGCAGCAGGCCGCCGGCGATCGCCTCGTTCCAGAAGGACGAGATCTTCGCGGCGACCAGCGCCTGGTTGATCGTGTTGAGCAGCAGCGCGCCCAGGGCGGCGCCCAGCACGGTGCCGCTGCCGCCGAAGATGGCCACCCCGCCGACGACCACCGCGGAGACCACGGTCAGCTCGTAGCCGTTGCCGCCGGTGACGTCGATCTGGGCGTGCAGCGCGAGGAACAGCGAGCCGGCCAGGCCCGCGAGCGCGCCGCTGATCACGAAGGCGCCGAACACCCGCCGCCCGGCGGGGATGCCGGCCAGCGCGGCCGCCTCCGGGTTGGAGCCGATCGCGTACAGGTCGCGGCTGGCCCGGAAGGAGCGCATCGCGTAGCTGACCACCGCGACCACCACCGCCACGATGATCGCCAGCCACGGCACCCCGAGGAAGGTGCGGTACCCCACTTCCGTGAAGGACTTGGGGATGGCCGCCGGGTCGATGGTCTTGCCGTCGACGATCACTCCGTCCACCCCGCGCACGATGTAGAGCATCGCCAGGGTCACCACCAGGCTCGGCACCCGCGTCACGACCGTGATCACGCCGTTGATCGAGCCGACCAGCGCGCCGACCGCGATGCCCAGCACATAGCCGAGCAGCACCGGGAAGCCGGCGTGGTGCTTGAAGACGTCGCCGACGACGTAGGCGGACAGGCCGACCACCGAGCCGACCGACAGGTCCACGTTGCGGGTGACGATCACCATCGTCTCGCCGACGCCGAGCAGCGCGATCAGCGAGGCGCCGGTGAGCAGCTGCTGCACGCTGTGCGCGTTGGCGAAAGCGTGGTTGCTGATCGTGGTGACCACGAAGACCAGCACGATCGCGACGCCGATGCCCAGTTCGCGGGCCCGCAGCAGCGCCGCGCCGCGTGCGAAGCGCTGGGTGCCCTGGGCCGGGGCGGGTGCGGTGAGCTGTGCGGTCATGACGCCACCGCCGCGTAACCGGTGGCGGCGCGCATGATCGAGTCCTCGTCGGCCTCGTCGCGGGCGAGCTCCGCGGTGATCCGGCCCTCGTGCAGGACCAGCACCCGGTCGGCCATGCCCAGTACCTCGGGCAGTTCGGAGGAGATCATCAGCACCGCCATCCCGTCGGCGACCAGGCCGTCGAGGATGCGGTGCACCTCGGCCTTGGTCCCGACGTCGATACCTCGGGTCGGTTCGTCGATGATCAGCAGCGAGGGGTCCCGGGCGAGCCACTTGCCCAGCACCACCTTCTGCTGATTGCCGCCCGACAGGGTGGAGACCGGGTTCTTCATCCGGCCGAACTTCAACTGGAGCCGCTCCGCCCAGGTCAGCGCCAGCTCGCGTTCCGAGCCGCGGCGTATCAGGCCGAGCCGGCCCAGCCGCGCCAGCGAGGCCAGCGCCACGTTGCGGTCGATGCCCATGTCCATCACCAGGCCCTGCTGGCGGCGGTCCTCCGGGACGAGCGCCACGCCGGCGGCCATCGCGTCGGCCGGCACACCGTTGCGCAGCCGCCGGCCGCCCACCGTGACGGTGCCCGACGTCCGGCGGTCGATGCCGAAGACGGCCCGGGCGACCTCGCTGCGCCCGGCGCCGACCAGCCCGGCCAGGCCGACGATCTCGCCGCGGCGCACGGTGAAGCTGACGTCGTGGAAGACGCCCTCGCGGGTGAGGTGCTCGACCTCCAGCACCGTCTCACCGGGGGAGGTCTGGGTCTTCGGGAAGAGCGCGCCCAGCTCGCGGCCGACCATCGACCGGATGATGGAGTCGGCGGTCACCTCCTCGATGGGCGCGGTGCTCACGAACTTCCCGTCGCGCATGATGGTCACGCGCTGGCAGCTGGCCAGCACCTCTTCGATGCGGTGCGAGATGAACAGCACCGCGGCGCCCTGCTCGCGCAGCGTGCGCATCACCTCGAAGAGCCGCTCGACCTCCACCGTGGTCAGCGCGGCGGTCGGCTCGTCCATCACCAGCACCTTGGCGTCCAGCGACAGCGCCTTGGCGATCTCGACGATCTGCTGGTCGGCGACGGACAGGCCGCGGGCCTGCCGCTGCGGGTCCAGTTGGACGCCCAGCCGCTCGAAGACCTCCGTCGCCGCCCGGTTCATCGCGGTGCGGTCGATCCGGCGGCCGGCGCGCAGCGGCTGACGGCCCATGAAGATGTTCTCCGCGACGGTCAGGTCGGGGAAGAGGGTGGGCTCCTGGTAGATGATCGACACGCCGGCGGCGCGGGAGGCCGCGGGGCCGGAGAACACCACCGGGGTGCCGTCGACCGCGAGCCGGCCGCTGTCGGGCTGGTGCACGCCGGCGAGGATCTTCACGAGCGTGGACTTGCCCGCGCCGTTCTCGCCCAACAGGGCGTGTGCCTCGCCTGGGTAGAGGGTGACCGACCCGTCCTCGAGCGCGCGCACCGCGCCGAAGCGCTTGGTGGCCTGCTCGAGGACCAGGAGCGGGTCCTTGCCTACGGGATCTTTCATCGCGCCAGGTCCTCGTCTTGGTGTGGTGCTCGGTGGCGGGTTCGCCACATGTGGGCCCACTCCCTCCCCGGAACGCGGTCCGGGACTCGTCGTGCCCTCCGTCCGAACGTCGGGCCACCGGTGAATTGGAACGTTTCACAAGGGTGAACGACGCGAGACTATGTCCTGTGTCACGTGACGTCTAGGGTCGCGCACGAAATATTCGCGGCTACGGAAGAGTGCTGGTGGGCGGGTCGCGCCGCAAGGGCTTTCGGGCGGGCCCGGGGCGGCAGCGCCCGGGGCCTTCCGGGCGCCGCGGCGGCTGGATGCGGCCCGGCGGCCGGCATCTTCCCCGAATCGTGCCGTTACGCCCCATTGCGGAGCCCGTCCGCCGCCGTTATTCTGTGCCCGTCTGAAACGACTCATCCCACCAAGCCCGGTGCCCGGCAGGCGAGTTGCCAGCGCCTTCCCACATGCTGGAACCCGGCCCCGCGCCGCCCTCGCGCCGCTCTGCTCAGGGGGCGAGGTGGGTGCGGGTCCAGGTGAGGAGGGCGGGGGTGGCGGCCTCGATCATGGTGAGGACCGTGGTGAAGCCGTCGGGGCCGCCGTAGTAGGGGTCGGGCACGTCGAGGTCCGGGCCGCCGGCCGGGGCGGCCGGGTCGAAGGAGCGGAAGAGCCGGACCCGGGCGGGGTCGGGCACCAGCGTGCGCAGCGCCCGTTCGTGCCCGCGGTCCATCGCCAGGAAGAGGTCGGCGTCCAGATGCTCCGGGCCGACCTGCGCGGCGACATGGTCGACGGGGTAGCCGTGCTGCTCCAGCACCCGCGCGGAGCGCGGGTCCATCGGCTTCCCGACGTGCCAGGGCCCGATGCCCGCGCTTGTCACGCGCACCCGGTCGGACAGGCCGGCCCGGCGCAGGTGCTCGGCCACCACCAGCGCGGCGGACGGCGACCGGCAGATGTTCCCGCTGCATACGAAGCACAGATGCACGGGCGCCAGACTACGGGCCTGCTTCAGCACAGCGTCACCTCCACGGTGGCACCGTAGGCGTGGTGCGTGGCGGCCTCGATCCGGGTGCCGCCGCGGGTACGGGTGACGCGCACCCCGTCCGCGCCGCCGGCCGCCCGCAGCTTCCGCCCGCGCAGCAGCACCGTGACGGACTCCCGTGCCGTGGTCGGGTCGGCCACCGCGACCGTCGTACGGCCGTCGCGGTGCTCCCGCACCAGCACCGACGCCGGGCCGTCGACCTCCAGCGGCCCGGCGCGGTGCGGCCCGGGACCGAACGCGTTGGCGGCCGTGATACCGAGCCCGGTGTGCCGGACGGCCTGCACGGCGGGGGAGTTGGCGAGCACCGACAGCGGCCCGGACCGCCCGTACCCGCGCAGCGCCTGCTCGCTCGCGCCCGGCACCAGCGCGTACGCGAAACAGGCCGGCGCGGCGCCGGCCTCCTGCGCGCAGCCGACCGAGAAGACCTGCTTGGTGACCGCGGTGTCGGGGTTGGCGGTACGGATCGCCCGCCGGCTGCGGGTGACGGTCGCAAGGCCCACCCGCACCAGCGGCGCCCGCCCGGGGCCGGGCAGCAGGACGTAGCCGACCGCGGTGCCCTGCCCGCCGTCGGCGTAGCGCAGCCAGGCCAGTTCGCCGCTGCCGGGCCCGGTGAACGCGCGGCCGTCCCGCAGTTGCCCGGTGACGGCGACCGGGTCCCCGGGGGCCGCGACGCGCGTGTCGAAGGTGGTGGCCACCGCCCGGCCCGCGTCGTCGCCGACGCCCGCGGCGAGCACCACCACCTCGTCGTCGAAGAAGTACCAGGACTTGGTGGCGCGCGCGTTCGCGTAGGCCACGAAGTCCGCGGGGAGCAGGCCGGCGCGGGCCGCGGCATAGGCCGCGTCATCGGACAGCACCAGCCCGCAGGTGCCGTACGGGCCCGAACGGGCGCCCCCGGAGTGGGAGTTGGTGGACAGCGGGAAGTAGACGTAGGTGTTCTGCGCCTCCGACGAGGAGGTGAACCCGGCCGCGGGGTTGTCGTACCAGGCGGTGCCGTACAGCTCCGGCACGCTTCGCCGGGTCTGGACCGGCGCGGTCACCCCGCCCAGCGCGTAGGGCGACACGGTCGTGAAGTGGTCGACGCCGTACGCCTGCGCCTGGTCCTGGCCGGACAGGTAGAGGTAGTGCGCGCCCGCGCCCTGGAACCAGGGCAGGAGGTTCTCGCCGTTCATGTACTCGTAGCCGCTGATCCGGGTGGAGCTGCGGGCGAGGGTGAACGCCCAGCCGGGGCGGCGGTGCACCACGCGGTCCATCGCGTTGAACGCGGTGTGCTGGGCGGGCGCGTTGAGGTCGGCGGCGGGCACGGAGGGGTCGGCGAGGAGGTCGGCGTAGCGGGCGGTGCTCACCGGGGAGACGAACGACGCCGGGTCCACCGGTGCCCGCGACTCGCGCCGGACGAACTTCGCGTACCCGGCGAGCGCGGCCGCCCGGGCGCCGGTGGTGTACGCCGCCAGGTCCACCACGGACTCCACGACGGTGCCCACGTCCGCGTAGCCGGTGGTGGGGCGGGAGACCGCGCGGCCCTTGACCGCCTCCGTCATCCACCCCTCGAAGATCAGCGGCGCGAAGCTGTCCGCCACCCAGCCGGCGGCGGTGCCCGCCGGGTCGGTGCCGGCCAGGTAGCCGGTGCCGTCCAGCAGTTTGACGGTCTGCACGATCCGGCTGAGCAGCCCGGTGCCGTAGGAGCCGGTGTAGGCGACCGACGCGTGCTGGAGGTAGGAGCCGTCGGCGTAGAACCCGTCGGTGACGTGGTGCCGCAGCGCGTACGGGTCGATGGGCGCGAGCACCGTGGCCTGGTCCGCGACGGCCTTGGTGATGCGGGCGTCGTCGCCGGTCAGGGCGCCCTGCATGATGCGGTCGGTGGTGATGTCGGCGAGGTTGGCGCCGGTGTGGAAGCGGGAGTCGAGGTCGACGTCGCCGTCCCTGCCGTTGCGCAGGTAGCCGTCCATGGCGGCGACGTAGGCCGCGGTCAGGTCGGGGTGGGAGGCGGCGACGGTCTCCTGGAGCAGGATCAGGGTCTTGGTGGCGTACTGCGGGATCGCGATCTCCCAGTTGAACCAGTTGCCGTAGTAGCCGGCCTGCTGGTCGCCGAAGCAGCGGTCGTAGAGCCACTGGAGCCCGTCGGCGGCGCGCTGCTGGACGGCGGTGGCGCCGGTGAGGTCGGCGGCGCCGGACGGGACGCGGGTGGCGAGCGCGATCTCGTACAGGTACTGGTAGGCGGCGGTCAGCGCGGTGTCACTGCTGCCGAGGGTGAGGCCGGCGAACAGCTCGCCGCTGCCGGCCGCGTCCATCGCGGCCAGCCGGGTGCGGGCGGTGGCGGCGATCGCGGCGAGCTTGGCGGCGACCTCGGGGCGGGCGTTGGAGGCGGCGGTGCCCGCGAAGACGTCGACGGTGTTGGACAGTACGGTGGCGCGGTCGGCGGGAGTGCCGGGGGCGCCCCGGGGCGCGGGGGCGGTGCCGGCCGTGCCGGCCGTGGTGGCCGTCGTGTCGGCCGTGGTGGCCGACGCCCGGTCCGGCGCCGCGGCGAGCACGGCGGTCGCGGGCACCGCGGCGATCAGGGCGCGGCGGGAGATCTGCACGGCGGGGCCTCCAGGGGTGGGCGGAAGCGGTGCTTGCGGCCTGGCCGTATTGAAGCAACGCTTCCGCCGCGCGTCAGCACTTCTCACACGGCCGCCGGGCGCGTGGGGCCCTTTGTCCGGCCGGAACCGCGTCAGGCGTCAGGCGTCAGGCGTCCGCCGGCGTGAAGCGGTTCAGGCCGACCGCCGCCAGCAGCCGCAGTTTCTCCGCACCCTCGCTGCGGGGCGGCGCGGTGAGCACCAGCAGGGTCTGCGACTGGTCGTCGGTGAACAGCGCCTGGCAGTCCACCTCGATCGCCCCGATCTCCGGGTGCAGCAGCGTCTTGTGGTCCTCGAAGCGCTGCGCGACCTCGTGCCGGTCCCACAGCTCGGCGAACTCCGCGCTGGCCCGGTGCAGGGCGCGCGCCAACTCGCCCGCCCGCGAGTCCGGTCCGCGCAGCCCGTACGCGACCCGCAGGCCCGCGACCTGGGCGCGGCCGTGCCGGGTGTGGTCGTCGGCCGGGTAGGAGGAGCGGGCCGCCGGGTCGGTGAACCAGCGGTAGACCGCGCTGCGCGCGAGCCCGGTGTACCCCGAGGCGTCGCCGAACAGCGCGGCGGCCATCCGGTTCTGCACCAGCGTCTCGCCGAGGTCGGTCAGGATGAGCGCGGGCGTGTCGTCGAGCCGGTCCAGCACCCGCAGCAGCGCCGGGGCGACGTGCGGCACCGCGGACAGCGACACCGGCGCGTTGTGCCCGGCGATCCGGTAGAGGTAGCGGCGCTCGTCGTCGGTCAGCCGCAGCGCGCGGGCGAGCGAGGCGAGCATCTGCTCGCTGGGCTGCGGGCCGCGCCGCTGTTCCAGCCGCGTGTAGTAGTCGGTCGACATCACCGCCAGGCCCGCCACCTCCTCGCGCCGCAGCCCCCGGGTACGGCGCCGCGCGCCCTGGGGGAGGGCGACGTCCTCCGGGCGCAGCGCCTCCCGTCGGCGGCGCAGGAAGTCGGCGAGTGCGGCACGGTCCATGCCCTCCATTATCGGCCTCTGCGCCCGCCCGGCCAGGGACTGCCGATCCCCCCGTCCCGGCGGTGCGGCCCGCCGCGGGCCGAAAACCGCTTGCCGTACGGCGCTACCGTCGTGGGATGACCTTCGCGCCCCGGCTGGAAGAGATCACCGCCGCCAACCTGCAAGCCGCCCTCGCCGTCGAGGTCCGCCCGGACCAGGCGCACCTGGTCGAGCCGGTGGCGACATCGCTCGCCGAGGCGTACGTGCACCGCGCGTTCGCCTGGCCGCGCCTGATCCTGGACGGCGGCCGGGCCGGGGAAGGGCGGGGTGAGGGATGAGCGGGGGGATGTGGGCCGCGGTGCTCGCGGTGGCGGCGCTGGCGCTGGTCGCCGCGGTCGTCGACGGCCGGGCCAGGTCGCGGCGGCCGCCGCGGGGCGCGCGCGGGGGCGCCGGCCCGGGTCCGGGCCGGGGGCCCGCGCCGCGGCAGCCGCGGCAGCCGCGGCAGCCGCGCCGGGGCGAGGTGTGGTGGGCGCGGGTGCCGTTCGAGGACGGCCCGGGCGGCAAGGACCGGCCCTGCCTGGTGCTGTCGGTCCGCGGCGGCTCCGCGCGCGTCGCCAAGATCACCACCAAGCGGCACGCCGGGCTGCCGGGGGTGCTGGCCCTGCCCCCGGGCACCGTCGACGACGCGGCGGGCCGGCAGAGCTACCTGGAGACCGGGGAGCTGCGGGACGTCCCGCTCCCGGCGTTCCGCCGCCGCGCCGGAGCGCTGGACCCCGGCTTCATGAAGCGGCTCGAACGGCGCTGACGCCCCCGGACCGCACCCATCCCGACGCCCGCCCCGCGCGTCGCACCCTGTGACGCGCGGGGCGGGCGTATGTGCCGTAACCGCGCCCCCGCGGCCGGGGAAACGCTAGCCTTGCGTGCGTTGTGGCCGTTTCGGCCGTCAGGTCGTTCCGAGCCAGGGGGGCTCATGCGGAGAGCCGGTGCACCGACGCGCGCCTTCGGCCCGCGGTGACCCGTCGCACCGAGCTCGCGCTGCTGCTCCTGGCCATCGCGGTGCCGGTGTACGCGTACGCCGACGCGGGGCTGGCGCTGCACGGCGAGGTGCCGTCCGGGCTGCTGGGCTACGGCCTCGGCCTCGGGCTGCTGGCGTGCCTCGGCCACTTGGCGGTGCGCAGGTTCGCCCGCCACGCCGACCCGCTGCTGCTGCCGATCGCGACGCTCCTCAACGGCCTCGGGCTGGTGGTCATCTGGCGGCTGGACCAGTCCCCGCGGCTGCGCTCCGACCCGGGCTTCCAGGTGGCCGCGCCGCGCCAGCTGCTGTACTCCGCGGCGGGGCTGGTGCTCTTCGCGGTGGTGCTGGTGCTGCTGCGGGACCACCGCACGCTCCAGCGGTACACGTACACCTCGATGGTGGTCGCGCTGGTGCTGCTGCTCCTGCCGCTGGTGCCGGGGCTCGGGCTCGACGTGTACGGGGCGCGGATCTGGATCGCGCTGGCCGGGTACAGCATGCAGCCGGCGGAGTTCGCGAAGATCGTGATCGCGGTGTTCTTCGCGGGCTACCTGGTGGTGAAGCGGGACGCGCTGGCGCTGGCCGGGCGGCGGTTCGCCGGGCTGGCGCTGCCGCGCGGCCGGGACCTGGGGCCGATCCTGTCGGTGTGGGCGCTGTCGGTGCTGATCCTGGTCTTCGAGACCGACCTCGGTACGTCGCTGCTGTTCTTCGGCATGTTCGTGGCGATGCTGTACGCGGCCACCGAGCGGACCAGCTGGCTCGTCTTCGGCCTGCTGATGGCGGCGGGCGGCGCGGTGGGCGTCGGCTCCTTCGAGCCGCACGTGCAGCAGCGGGTCCGGGCGTGGCTGCACCCCATGGGCGAGTACCTCAAGAGCCGGCAGGGGCTGCCCGGCCACTCCGAGCAGTCCATGCAGGCGCTGTGGGCGTTCGGCTCGGGCGGCCTGATCGGCACGGGGCTGGGGCAGGGCAACTCCGACCTGATCGGCTTCGCCGCGAACTCCGACTTCATCCTGGCCACGGTCGGCGAGGAGCTGGGGATGGCCGGGCTGGTCGCGTTGCTGCTGCTGTACGCGCTGGTCGTCGAGCGCGGGATGCGGGCCGCGCTGGCCACCCGCGACCCGTTCGGCAAGCTGCTGGCGGGCGGGCTGTCGGCGGCGTTCGCGCTCCAGGTGTTCGTGGTGGCCGGCGGTGTCCTCGGGCTGATCCCGCTGACCGGGATGACGCTGCCGTTCGTGGCGTACGGCGGGTCGTCGGTGATCGCCAACTGGGCGCTGGTCGGGATTCTGGTCCGGATCAGCGACACCGCGCGGCGGCCGGACCCGGAGGGGGCCGCCGGCGGGGAGGCGTACGGCGACTCGGACCGGGCCACCGGCGGGGAGGCGTACGGGGACGGGGGCGCTCGGTGAGGCGCCCCCGGTGTCCGGTGGGTGCCGGGGCGAGGGGTACCGTCGTTCCGTGCTTCGCGTCCTGCTCACCCGCCGCTGGATTCTGCTGACCCTGCTGTTCGTGGTGCTGATACTGGTCATGGGCCGGCTGGGCCTGTGGCAGTACCACCGCTACGAGCAGACCAAGCGCAGCAACCACCGCATCTCGCTGGCCATCCACGCGAAGCCGGTGCCGATCCAGACGCTGACCCACCCGGGTGCGAAGATCCCCGGCAGCCTGCGCTACCGCCCGGTGACCGCCACCGGGCACTACGACGCCGCACACGAGTTCGTGGTCCGGCGCCGTACCAACGCCAACGGCGACCAGGGCTTCTTCCTGGTCACCCCGCTGATCACCGCCGACGGGGACGCCGTGCTGGTCAACCGCGGCTGGATCGCGCCCGCCGACGACACCGCGGCCTTCCCCGCGGTGCCGAAGACCCCGACCGGCACGGTCACCCTCACCGGGCGCTTCCAGCTCGACGAGACCTCGCGGCTCAGCGGCATCCGGGACGTGGGGGGCCTGCCGGCCCGCCAGTTCATGCTGATCAACAGCACCCAGCAGGCGAAGAAGCTGGCCGAGCCGGTGCTCAGCGGCTACCTGGAGCTCGTTCGGACCAGCCCGCCGCTGACCAAGGGCGAGTCCGCCGAGCAGGTCGGCGCCCCCGGCAGCGACACCTCCGGCACCGACATGGCGGTCGTCGGCCAGGGCGTCCACCTGCCGTACGCGATCCAGTGGTGGCTGTTCGCGCTCATGGTGCCGGTCGGCTGGTGGATTCTGCTGCGGCAGGACCTGAAGGAGCGCCGCAAGAAGGCGGCCGCCGCTGCCGCGGCTCCGCCGCGGCCCGCGGCCGAGGACGAACCGGCGCCCGGCGCGGAGACCGCCGCCCGGACCTGACCGGCGCGCCGCCGCGCTCCTCGGGCGTCCGGTAGGCCAGGCGCGGCAGCAGCAGTTGGGCGATCGGGCCGATCGACACCGCGTACAGCACGGTGCCGGGGCCGGGGCGCCCGCCCAGCGCCACCCCCGCCACCAGCACCGTGACCTCCATCAGGGTGCGGATGAACCGGATCGAGCGGTGGGTGGCCGCCGACGCGCCCGTCATCAGCCCGTCCCGCGGCCCGGGCCCGTACCGCGCGCCGACGTAGATCGCGATCGACACCCCGTTCACCAGGACGCCCCCGAGCAGCAGGCCGACCCGGGCCGCCCACCCCGGGTGCGCGGGCAACAGCGCGAGCCCCAGGTCCGAGGCGGACGACAGCACCAGGATGTTCAGCACCGTGCCGAACCGCGGCCGCTGCCGCAGCGGAATCCACAGCAGCAGCACCGCCACCCCGACCAGCGCGTTGACCGCGCCGAAACTCAGCGGACTGTGCCGCTGCACCCCCTCGTACAGCACGCTCCACGGACTGACCCCGAGCGACGCCCGCACCATGGCCGCCAACCCGAACCCGTACAGCGCCAGCCCGACCACCAACTGCGGCATCCGCCGCCACGGATCACGCCCGAGCGCCACATACCCCAGCGCGACCCCGCTCCTCGCCGCCTCACCGCCCACGGCCGCCGCCCCCTTCCCCTGCCGCCGCGTCGGTGCCCGACAGCAGCGCGCGGCCTTCGGGATAGGCGAGCGCGGCGGGCGGCAGCGCGGCCGGGCGCCCGCTGTGGAGGACCCTCAGCGTGCCGACGGCGGGTGCGTACGGTCGGGCCGGGACGCCGATCCTGCGCAGCGTCTGGGCGGCCACGGCGTCCGCTGTGCCGTGCAGCTCGACCGGCGGCCTGCCGGCCCGGAGGAAGCCCGCGCGGACGTGTCCGGCGATCAGTTCGTAGTGGGTGCAGCCGAGGACGACGGCGCGCACGTCGGCCGGGGTCCGCTCGACCGCGGCGGCGACCGCGGCCCCGACCGCCTCCTCGTCGGCGCGCTCCACCGCGTCCGACAGCCCGGGGCAGGCCACTTCGGCCACGCGCACCCCGTCGGCGAACGCGTCGATCAGCGCGCGCTGGCCGCTGCTGCCGGTGGTCGCGGGGGTGGCCCACACCGCCACCGGCCCGCCGTGCAGGGCGGCGGGCCTGACCGCCGGGACGGTGCCGACCACCGGCACACCGGGTTCGAACCGCGTGCGCAGCGCGGGCAGCGCGTGCAGCGTGGCGGTGTTGCAGGCCACGACCAGCGCGTCCGGGTGGTACGCGGCCGCCGCCTCGGCGACGGCCATGGCACGGGCGGCCAGGTCGGCGGGGGTGCGCGGGCCCCACGGCATCCCGTCGGGGTCGGAGGTGAGGACGAGGTCCGCGTCCGGGCGCAGCCGGCGCAGCGCGGCGGCGGCCGCGAGCAGGCCGAGGCCGGCGTCCAGGAGGGCCAGGCGGGGCCGGGCCGCGGGAGGTGGGAACGGGACGGGCGGGGGCATGGAGGCTCCTCGGGGGCTTGGTGAGGCGGGTGGATGGGGAGGAGTCTGTAAGGTGATTGGACTGGATGACATGGCCAATCGAGGGAAAGTGGTATGGACGCGGTGGGGCGGGGCGGGGGGCGGCTGGGGAGCCGGCAGCTGGCGGCGATGCTGCCGGAGCCGGCCGGGTTCCGGCCCGCGTACCGGTATCTGGCGCGGGCGGTGGGGGAGCTGATCCTGGACGGGCGGATCGCGCTGCATGTGCGGCTGCCGGCCGAGCGGGAGCTGGCCGAGGCGCTGGGGACGAGCCGGGCCACGGTCACGGCGGTGTACGACCTGCTGCGGGAGAGCGGGTACGCGCGCAGCAGGCAGGGCGCCGGGACGTGGACGGCGCTGCCCGAGGGCCGTACACCGCGCGGGGTGACGAGGGCGATGGGGGCGCCCGCGGCGGGCATCGACCTGGCCCGGGCGGCGCTCGGGCTGCCCGGACCGGCCGTGGCGGACGCGCTCGCCCGGGTCGGGGCGCGGCTGGCGGAGCACACCCACGCCGCGGGCTACCACCCGTACGGGCTGCCGGAGTTGCGGGCGGCGGTGGCGGAGCGCTTCACCCGGCGCGGGCTGGCGACCGTACCGGAGCAGATCCTGGTGACCTCGGGCGCCCAGCACGCGCTGACGCTGGTGCTGGGCCTGCTGGCCGCGCCCGGCGACCGGATCGCGGTGGAGAACCCGTCATACCCGAACGCCCTGGAGGCGATGCGGCGCGCCCGGCTGCGCACCGTCCCCGTCCCGGTGGCCGACACCGGCTGGGACACCGGGATCGTGGCGTCCACGCTGCGCCAGGCGATGCCCCGGCTGGCCTACCTCATCCCCGACTTCCACAACCCCACCGGCTGCCTGCTGCCGGACGCCGAGCGGGCCGGGGTGCTCGCCGCCGCCGGGCGCGCCGGCACCTGGCTGATCGTGGACGAGACGCTCGCCGAACTCGCCCTGGACGTCCCCGCACCCGCGCCGCTCGCCTCGCACGCGCCGCCGGGCGGGGCCGGGCAGGTCGTCACCATCGGGTCGATGAGCAAGACACACTGGGCGGGCCTGCGCATCGGCTGGCTGCGCGCCCCCTCGCGGCTGGTCACCGAACTCGCCGCGCAGCGCGTCTCCTCCGACATGGGCGGCTCGGTGATCGACCAGCTCCTCGCGCTGGACCTGCTGTCCGCCGCGGACGGCGGCCCCGCGCCGGACCGGCTCGCCCTGCTGCGCGCCCGGCGCGACGCGCTGACCGCCGCCCTGGCCGCGGACCTGCCGCACTGGAGCTGGCACCTGCCGCCCGGCGGGCTGTCGCTGTGGGTCGACCTCGGCGCACCGGTCGCCACCGCGCTGGCCGAACGCGTCCTGGACTACGGGGTGCGGATCGAGGGCGGCGGCTACTTCGCCACCGACCCGGGCCTGTTCGAGCAGCGCCTGCGCATCCCCTACACGGCGCCGGCCGACACGCTGCGGGAAGCGGTGCGGCGGATGGCCGCGGCGCTCGCCGACGGGCTGCCGTCGCCCGCGGCGCAGCGCCGCCCGCACTGGATCGCCTGACCCCGGCGGCGGATCGCCCGCCTCCCGTGTGGTGTTGGGGTGGTTGCGGGTCACCCTGGCGGGGGACGGCCGGTCCGGTCGGCCGTCGCGCACGGATGCTTGCCGGGAAGATCCGGGTATGTCGCCCTCGGTGCCACCTGAGACCGCGCCCGCCGCCGGCCGGCCCGGCCGGCCGTCGCCGCCCCGGGCGAAGCTGGCCCGCACCCTGACCACCCCGAAGGTCGCCTTCATCGCGGTGGCCGCGGCGGCCCCCCTGGCCACGGCGGTCTGCACGCTGCCGCTGTCCTTCGCGCTCGGCGCCGGCCCCGCGGTGCCTGCGCTGCTGCTGCTCGCCGGGCTCACCCTGCTCTGCTTCTGCTGCGGGTACGCCGCGATCAGCCGGGAGGTCGGCCAGGGCGGCGGCTTCTACGGGTGCGTCGCTCGCGGCCTGGGGCGCCCGGCCGCGGTCGGCGCCGGGATGGTCGCCGTGGTGGCGTACACCGCGGTCGTGGTGGCGCTGCTCGACGCGTTCGGGTACGCCGCGCAGGGCGTGGCCGCCGCGCACGGGCTGCACCTGGCGTGGCAGGTGTGGGGCGCGCTGGGGCTGGCCGCGGTGGGCGTACTCGGCTGCCGGCACGCCGGGTCGAGCGCCCGCGTGCTCGCGGTGTGCCTGGCCGGACAGGCCGCGGCGCTGCTCGCGCTCGACGTCGCGGTGCTGGCCGCGCACGGCACCGCCGCGCTCCCGGCCGCGTCCTTCGACCCGCGGCGCGTGCTCGCGCCGGGCGCGGGCGTGTCGGTGATGTTCGCGTTCGCTTCGTTCGTCGGCTTCGAGTCGGCCGCGCTGTACGGGGCGGAGGCGCGCGACCCGGGCCGCAGCGTGCCGCGCGCGACGCTCCTGGCGGTGCTGCTGGTCGCGGCCTGCTCCGTGCTCACCAGCTGGGTCGCGGTCGGCGCGCTCGGGGCGGACCGGGTCCGCCCCACCGCGGCCGCGCACCTCGGGGACCTCTTCTTCGGCCTCGGCGCGCACTACCTGGGCGGCCCGGCCGCCACCGCCATGCAACTCCTGCTCTGCGCCAGCCTGTTCGCGAGCTGGCTCGCCCTGCACCACGCGGCCGCCCGCTATCTGCTGCTGCTCGGCCGGGACCGGCTGCTGCCCGGCCGGCTCGACGCGGTGCACCCGCGGCACCGCGCCCCGCACCGGGCCGGCGCCGTACAGACCGCATTGACCGCGGCCGTGGCGGCGGCCTGCGCCGCGGCGGGCCCGGACCCGTACCCCGGCATGTCCGCGCTGCTGGGCCTGGGCATCCTCGGTGTCATCGCGCTCCAGGCCGCCGCGTCGGTCGCCGTCCTCGGCTACTACCGCCGCCGGCCCGGCCACTGGTGGCACACCCGGCTCGCCCCGGCCCTGGGCGCGGCCGGCCTGCTGGCGGCCACCGTGCTGGTGCTGCGCGACTTCCCCGCGCTGACCGGCAGTTCGGCCCCGGCCGTCACCGCACTGCCCTGGCTGCTGGCGGTGGCGGCGGCGGGCGGCGCCGCCTACGCATGCCGGCTGCGCGCGGCCCGCCCCGACCGCTACGCGCTCCTGGCGGGGCTGCGGGCCGGCGAGGGCCGCCCGGGCCTGCCGGCCCAGCGCGACCCCCGCGCCGCCCGCCGTACGGCCACCTGACGACGGCCGGCGCCTCGCATCTGACGGCAGGTCAGGCGGACGGCATCACCCCCACCACGCACTGCAGTAGGAGACACCCGAGTTGAGCTTGATGGTGACGCCCGGCCGGTGCAGGCAGATCCGCGCGGAGACCTTCTTGGCCTTGCTGTAGGTCTTGCTGAAGGAGACGTGGTTGCTCTTGGTCACCTTGGAGTATCCGCCGAGCCGGCCGTCGATCCGGAACACCACGACGACCTGGCGGTTCTTGGGGGCGTGGTAGTGGTTGAGCTTGCCGCTCACCTTGCCCTTGTAGTAGCCGTGCCCGACGGACCGGTACGCGTGGACGATGTCGGTGTAGCCGTTGGCGCCGCTGCCGACCTGGGTCCACAGCCGCGCCCGGTCCGTCTGGCCGGCGACGTGCGCGGCGGCACCGCCCGGCGCGGTCGCCGCCGCGGCGGGCGTGCCGAGGGCGGCGCCCGCGCCGAGCAGCGCGGCCGACAGCGCGACGGTGATGCGTGTACTGGCGTTCATGGTCGTGGTTCCTCCGTTTCCCGTGGGATGGATGGGGCGTTGACCAGAAGTGTTCCGCGCGAGCGGACCGGGGTAATTGACCCATAGCGCACCGTTGTTGGCACACGGTGAAAAGCAGTGCGAGGGCGGGGGAATGGGCTGGGCTCAGATGCACACGACCGACGTGCCGAAGGCCGAGCGGTTCGGCTGGTGGCGCGACCTGCTCCTGAAGGACCTCGCGCCCACCCACATCGAAAGCCCCCACCGCGAAGACTTCCGCGCCTCGAGCGCGGCGCTGGAACTCGGCCCCGTCAAGGTGTCCGTCCTGTCGTTCCCGCCGCTGGCCTCGGTGCGCACCGCGCGGCTGGTCCGGCGCGCCGACCCGGAGCTGTGGGAGCTGGGCTACCTGGCCGGCGGGATCATGGTGCTGGACCAGGCGCGCAACCACGCCCAGGTCACCGCGGGCGACCTGCTGCTGTACGACACGTCGCAGCCGGTGCGGATGCGGGTGACCCAGGGCGGCCGGCTGACCATCCTCCACCTGCCGAAATCCTCGGTGCCGGTGCCCGACCGGTCGATGCGGGAGCTGCTGTCGCGCCGGCTGCCGGCCCAGGGGACCGGCTCCCTGCTCGCGGGGTTCCTCCAGGGGCTGGCCGGCGCCCAGTGGAGCGGGTGGGAGGCCGAACGCCTCGGCGCGGCCGCGGTCCACCTCGCCTCCGCCTTCCTCGGCGGCCTCGCCGACCGGGCGGACCTGCTGCCGCCGGAGACCCGGCAGAGCGTGCTGCTGCGCCGGGTCAAGGACTTCATCGAGGCGCACCTGTCCGACCCGGAACTCACGCCGCAGACGATCGCGGACGCCCACCACATCTCGGTGCGCTACCTGCACCACCTTTTCCGCCCGGAGCAGCGCACGGTCGCCGCCCTCGTCCGCGAGCTCCGGCTGGACCGGTGCCGTACCGACCTGGCCCGGCCCGGCCGCGCCGGCCACCCCGTCGCGGCGATCGGCGCGCGCTGGGGGTTCACGGACCCCGCGGTGTTCAACCGGGCGTTCAAGGAGGCATACGGCATGCCGCCCGGCGCCTACCGCAGGTCGCTGGGCGCCTTCCGCGCCCCCGCCGACCGCTCCTGACCGGCCCTGACCGGCCCTACGACGCGGCGCGGGCCCGGACGGCCTGGCGGCGGGCCGCCTGAAGGACGGCGAGGCTGGCCGCGGGCGGCATCGCACGGCTCTCCGCGGTGTCGAGCAGGCCCGGATACGGCCCGGGGGAGGCGGCGGCGCGGTAGCGGACCCCGGAGAAGTCGCCGAACTCCTCGGCGAAGAGCCGGTGCCGCCCGCCCGCCCGGACGAGTTCGGTGAGCAGCGGGGCGTCGGTGGGCTGGGCGTGCATGCCCACCAGCCGGACCGTGAGGGTGCCGCGGGCCACGAGCCCCAGCACATGGTCGAGTTGGGCGGCGGCCACCGCCGGGGCCAGCGCGACGTTCCACAGGTGGCACAGCACCATCTCGTCGAGGATCGCGGTGACCGGCACCCCCTCGGGCACCCGGGCCTGCGGCGTGAAGCGGTCGGCCGGCAGGTGGTGGGCGATGCGCAGCGCGTGGGCGTAGCCGGCCGTCCACAGCACCCGCGGGAAGACCGTCAGGGCGTAGACGCGGACCCGCCCGGCGCGTCCGACGCACGCCGCGAGCCGCTGCGCCCAGCCCGGCGCGAGGTCGTGCAGCGCCGCCGGGGTGGCGGCCCTGCGCGGGCCGGGCACCCTGGGCGCGCCGGGACCGGCGGGCGCGCCCGGGTCCGTCATGACGGGGCGCCTGAGCCGCCGTCCGCGGCCGTGCCGGGCTCCGCCCGCAGGATCGCGGCCAACTCCGCTCCGAGCTTGGTCAGTTCGGCGCCCTCCGGCTCGAGCCGGCACTGCGGTCCGGCGATCACCAGCAGCACGCTGTCCGCGCCGGTCCCGGCGAGCACGATCCGCCCGTCGGCCATGTCCAGCACCAGCGTGCGGATGGCGCCGCCGTCGGCGTGCTCGGCCGCGCGCCGTGCGACGCCCATCATCGTGGCGGCCATCGCGGCCCAGTACTCGACGCGCTTGCCGTCCAGTCCGTACGCGCCCAGCGCCTCCCCGTCGGCGGTGACCACCAGGGCGCCGCGCACCCCCGGGACCGGTTCGAGGTGCTCCTCGACGGTCTTCTGCACGTCGGGGCGGACGGTGGGGATCATGGTGTCTCCGGATCACTGTGGGAGTCGTGCCCCGCTGTCACGGCGTCACCGCCGCCTGTCGGCCAGGCGCCGGCTCCCGCGCGTCGCGCGGTCCGCGCGTGGCCGCCTGAGGAACCGTCACAGCAAAGGTCACGGCTTCACTATGCGCGTGCGTCCGATCACTCCGCAAGGGGCAAAGTGCATGATGCGGGGTGCCTGGCCGGGCCGGGCGTGGCAGACTGCGAGGTGGCCGCCGCGAGCCGGTCCGGCCGGGCGTACGTTTTCGAGGGGGATTCGAGGGGGAGCGCATCGCGGTGAGTGAACGTCGTGCCGCGCCCACGGTGTTGCAGATCTCGCTCGGCCGCAGGCTGCGGGACCTGCGCGAGCGGGCCGGGCTGTCGGCGGCGCAGGCGGGGGAGCGTATCCGCGTGGCCCAGTCCACCGTCACCCGCCTGGAGGGTGCCAGGACGTCCCTCAACTACACCACCGTCAAAGCCCTGTTGGAGCTGTACGGCGTGACCGGCGCGGAGGCCGTGGAGTTCCTCGCGCTGGTCGACAAGGCCAACGAGTACGGGTGGTGGCAGGACTTCCGCGACGTCCTGCCGGTCCGCTTCGGCGTGTACGTCAGCCTGGAGAGCGCCGCCGCCCAGATCCGCGCCTACGAACCGCAGGTGGTGCCGGGCCTGTTGCAGACCCCGGCCTACTGCGAGGCGGTGATCCGGCTCGGCTTCCCGGGCGACTCCGACGAGGCGGTGCGCCGCCGGGTCGCGCTGCGGCTCCAGCGGCAGCGCGTGCTGACCCGCGCGGACGGCCCGCCGTTCCTGTGGGCGGTGATCGACGAGACCGCGCTGCGCCGCCCGGCCGGCAGCAGCGCGGTGATGGCCGAGCAGATCGAGTGGCTGCTGCGGACGGCGGACCTGCCGAACGTGGCGCTCCAGGTGCACGCCTTCGAAGCGGGCCTGCACCGGGGCGCGTTCGGGCCGTTCACGCTCTTCCGCTTCCCGATCCCGGACTTCCCGGACATCGCGTGTGTCGACAGCCTGCGCGGCACCGCGTACCGGGACGAGACGGCCGACGTCGAGCTGTACCGCTCGACGTTCGAGCACCTGATGACCGGAGCACTGGCAAGGCGACGCACCAAGGGCTTCCTGGAGGCCCTGCGCAAGGAGTACCTGCGATGAACCCGACACACGTCGACAGCGCCCCCGCCGCCCTGGGGGCCGAGGGCTGGACCCGCCCGTGGAGCGGCACCAACGGCGAGGCATGCGTGGAGGTCAAGCTGATACCCGGCCGCCGCGTCGCGGTCCGGCAGTCCACCGACCCCGGCGGGCCGGCACTGATCTTCCCGGCCGCGGCGGTGGCTCAGTTCGTGGCCGCGGCCAAGGACGGCCGGGCGGACTTCCTGGTCCGCCCGGACGCCCCGTGACCGGCCCCCGCACCGGCCCCGCACCGCGCCGGACCGTACCGACACCTCCCGGGAGACGACAGTGAACGAACCGGCGGCCGAAGGCGGCCCCGCCACCGGCGACGAGGCGCACGTGCCCAGTCCGGCCCGCATGTACGACTACATCCTCGGCGGCAAGGACAACTTCGAGACCGACCGGGAGCGGGTGGACGCGGCCGAGCGCGCCTACCCGGGGATCAAGGAGGCGGCCCGGATCAACCGGATGCTGCTGCTGCGCATGGCCCGGTACTTCGGCGAGCACACGGACGTCGACCAGTTCATCGACGTGGGCACCGGTATCCCCACCGAGCCCAACTACCACCAGGTGGTCCAGGCGGCCCGGCCCGAAGCGCGCATCCTGTGCACGGACTTCAGCAAGACGGTGCTGCGCTACACCGAGAACCTCGCCGCGCAGGACCCCGAGGGCCGGATCTCCTACGTGCACGCCGACGTCCGGGAGCCGGAGAAGATCCTCGACGCCGCCCGGGCGCACCTGGACCTGAGCCGGCCGGTCGCGATGACGATGGTGGCGCTGCTGCACTTCATCTCCGACGAGTTCGACCCGCACGGCATCGTCAAGACCCTCACCGACGCGCTCGCGCCCGGCAGTTACCTCGCGATCAGCCAGGTCACCGGCGACTTCGACGCCGAGGGCGGCGACGGGGTGGTGCGGGTCTACCGGGCCGGCGGCACCCCGGCGCAGGTGCGGTCCTACGACGAGGTGGCGCGCTTCTTCGACGGCTTCGAACTGGTGGCGCCCGGCCTGGTGGTCGCGCCGCGCTGGCACCCGGAGCTGGCGGTGCCGATGCCGTGGCCGGAGCCGGCCGGCAGCGACCGCACCCCGGTCTACGCCGCGATCGGCCGCAAGCGGTAGCGCGCCCGGCGCCGAGCCACGTGAGCGGCGCCGAGCCACGTGAGCGGCGCCGAGCCACGTGAGCGGCGCCGAGCCACGTGAGCGGCGCCGAACCACATGAGCGGCCCGGACGGGAAGTCCCGTCCGGGCCGCGGGGTGTAGTCACGGCCCGCAGGCCGTCACCTCACTGGGCCAGCAGCGTGGAGGCGAGGGTGCCCGCGTTGTAGGAGCCCCAGCCGGTCACGAAGTCCCAGCCCTTGGCGGCGGAGAAGGCGCCGTTGCTGCCACTGGTGATGTCGTGGAAGCCGGTGCCGGCCGCGGTGTAGAGCGTGGGGTTGGCGAAGCCGAGGTTCGGCTTGCCGGCCGCGGCGGCCTGCTGGTTGTACAGCGCCGCGAACGCCGCCCACTCGGGCGCGGCCGCGCTGGTGCCGCCGACCTGGCCCCAGCTGCCCTGCGAGTAGATGGACACGCCCGGGCTCGGGTTGGCCAGCGCCGAGACGTCCGGCACCTGGCGCTTGCCGCCGCCCGCGCTCTGCTGGACCGAGGTCTGCCAGCTCGGGATGGTGAACTTGGTGGACACGCCACCGCCGCCGCCGGACCAGGCGGTCTCCTTGCTCCAGGCGTTCGCCGAGGTGACCGTCAGCGTGGTGCCGCCGACGCCCGTCACGTACGGGTCGGACGCCGGGTAGTCGACGGACTTGCCGCCGTTGCCCGCGTCGTCGGAGCCGTCGTCACCGGAGGCGGCGAAGAAGCCCAGGCCCTCGGCCGCGCCCTGCTTGAAGACGGCGTCCACGGCGCTGATGTTGGAGCTGGTGCGCTGCGACTCGGCGGCGCCCCAGCTGATCGAGGTGACGGGGATGCCGCTGTCGACGATCGCCTGGTAGGTGTCGACCTCGCCCGCGTCGGAGTTCGGGCCCTCGAAGACGGTGATGTTCGCGGCCGGGGCGACCGCGTTGAGCACCTCGATGTCGAGTTCGACCTCGACCTGACCGTCGCCGAGCGAGCCGGAGCCGCCGTCCACCTTGCTCACGGTGGGCGCGGTGGAGCTGAGGCCGTAGTAGCTGTCGTACTTGGTGATGTTGGACTGCTGGAAGCCGTCGAACTCCAGCAGCGCGACCTTCTGGCCGCTGCCGGTGGCGCCGGAGACGTTGTAGCCGCCCTTGATCTGCGCCGGGGTGTAGCCGCCGCCGGGGCCGTTGTGCGGGGTGACCTGCGCCGCCTGGTGGTGCAGCAGGGCGCGGTTGTTCAGGCCGGAGACGTCGCCGACGATCGAGGCGATCGACGAGGGCACCGAGGGCGCGGCGGTGTTGGCGTAGAAGGTGCGGCCGGTGGCGCTGTCCTTGTAGTTCGACAGCGAGGTGCCGAACGCCTTCTTCACCTGGGCGGCGGTGCCGGTCGCGTCGACCAGCAGGTTGCCGGAGTGCACCTTGCCGACCTTCAGGCCCTGGCCGCGCAGGTAGTCGGTGACCTTCTGCACGTCGGCGTCGCTGCGGCCGTACGCGGCGGCGAACTGGGCCTTCGTCAGGTAGTGGCCGTAGGACGACGAGTGGGGGTCGCTGACCTTGGCGACGAAGGCGTCCAGCCCGGCTTCGTTGCGGGCCGTGAGGCTCACCGCGACGGATATCTGCTTTCCGGCCGCGACGTCACCGGTGCGGACCGCGTGCGAGGACAGGCCCGGCACCACGTCGCCGGACAGGGAGGTGCGGGCCGAGTCCGCTTGCGGGGCGGCGGCGTACGCGGCCGGGATCGCCGCGGCCAGCAGCGCCGGCGTCGCGGCGGCGACCAGCAGTTTCAGACGGAGCGTCACGAAGATCCTCCAGGAGGGGGGATGGTGTCCGGTTCGGGACGCCCACCACGCTAGGTGCGGCCGGGACGGCCGCATAAGCGTGGGAACCCTTGCGACGACTGTTAACGATGTGTTTCCTGTGGCGGACGTGGGGAAATAGTGGCCGGAGTGTGCCCGAGATGTGGGGGTCCGCGGGGTGCGGGTGCGCGAACACGGCGGAGGACTCCGGCGGTTGGGCAGGTCGCGGCCGACCGGGCACGTCGGGAGGGCACTTCGGGCGGGCGGGTCGGGCGGGCGGGCCGGTCTTCCGGCGCGTCAGGCGGGGTGCGGGCCCGCGGACGCCATCACATGGGCCAGTTCCGTCCTCGACCGGACGCCGAACTTGCGGTACAGCCGCGAGAGGGTGCCCTCCACCGTCTTCACGCTGATGAACAGCTCCGCGGCCACCTCGCGGTTGGTGGCGCCGCCGCGCACGAGGTCGGCGACCCGCGCCTCCGCGGGGGTCAGGCCCGCCGGGGTGGCGGCGCCGCGCACCACCGCGTCCACCCGGGCCAGTTCGTCGCCCGCGCGGGCGGCCAGCGGCGCCGCGCCGACCGCCTCGGCCAGCTCCAGCGCCTCGGCGAGCGCGGCCCGCGCCGCCGTACGGTGCCGGGCCCGGCGCTCCACCGTGCCGAGCGCGGTCAGCGTACGGACCAGCTCCACCGGCAGCTCCGACCCGCGCAGCCGCTGCACGGACGAACGCAAGCGCTCCACCCCCTCCTTCGCGTGCCCGGTCGCCGCCGCCAGCAGCCCCTCGGTGCGCTCCAGCGCCGCCAGCACACTGCCGGGCACCGCACCCGTCACCCGCGCGCGGGCCTGCCCGAGCACGGCCGCCGCCGCGTCCGTCTCACCCGCGGTCACCAGCGCCTCGGCGAGGTCGGCGTGCCAGCCCAGCAGCGGCGGGTCCACCGCGCCCATCGCCGCGCCGATCTCCAGCGCCCGGCGCAGCGACTCCACCGCCTGCGCGGCCCGCCGCCGGTCGCCCGCGAAGAGCGCGGCCTGCCCCAGCGCCGCCAGCGCCCGCAGCAGGAACAGCTGGTCGCCGTCGGCCTGCGAGGCGGCCACCGCGTCGACCGCGAGCCGGCACGCGTGGTCGGTGTCCCCGCCGAACGTCTCGGCGAGCGCCGCCGCGTAGAGCGCGGGCGCGGACGTCAGCCCCGCGTCGGCGACCACCTGGGCGCAGTGCGCCGCGGTGCGCAGCGCCTCCCGGCACTCCCCGGCCCGCACCTGGACCCGGGTGAGCGCGACCAGCGACGCCACGTCCTGCTCCACGTCGGCCGCGCCGCCGGTGGTGTCCAGCAGCGCCAGCACCTGCTCCCGGGCGGCGGCGACCCGGTCGGAGTCGAGGGTGAGGATCGCCCGCATCCGCTGGATGCCCCAACTGCGCGGCCCGTGGTCGGCGCGGGCCAGCGCCTGGTCCAACGCGGCCTCGGCGGCGGCCGGTTCACCGGTCAGCGAGCGCACCCGGGCGAGCGTGGACAGCGCGTCCACCTCCGTGCCTGTGTCGCCGACGGCCGCGGCGCGCCCGGCCGCGAGGAGCGCGTGCTCGGCCGCCTGCGCCAACTCCCCGCACAGCAGGCCGCGCAGGGCCGCCCAGTCGTACAGCTTCGCCTCCAGGGCCCGGTCCCCGGCCGCCTCCCGCAGCCCGTCCGTGATCAGCGCCGCCTTGTCGCGCAGCGCCTGGCCGGCGTTGCGCAGCAGCACCAGCCGGGCCGCGACCCGGCCGGGCGCGGAGGTGGAGGTGTCCAGCACGCGCTGCGCGATCCGCTCGGACTCCTCGCGGTGTCCGGCGTCGCAGGCGAACCCGGCGGCGGCCAGCAGCCGCTGGTCGTGCGGCCCGGTGCGGTCGGCCGGGGTGCGGCCGGCGGCGAGCGCGGCCAGCTCCGCGGCGGTGGCGGCGTCGCCGCGCTCGCGCGCGGTGTACGCGGCGGCCATCACCCGGCGGGCGGTCGCCTCGTCCGCCTGCGGGTGGGCCAGCGCCAAGTGGCGGGCCGCGGCCACGGGTTCGCCGACGGCGTCGGCCAGCAGCGCGTGGGCGCGGCGGCGGGCGGGGCCGGCGGCGTCGGCGCACAGCGCGGCCGGCAGCAGCGGGTGGCCGAACCGCACCGCGCCGGAGGGGTCGCAGGACGCGACACCGCACCGTTCGGCGGCCTCCAGCGCCGCCGCGGTGGCCTCGGTGCCGGCCGCCGAGCGCAGCAGCGCGAGCGTGGGGCGGGTGGCGGAGGCGGCCAGCAGCAGCACCGCGCGGACCGGCTCGGGCAGGGCGCGCACCTGCTCCAGCACCAGGGCGCGCAGCTGCGGGGGCACCGGCAGGTGCCCGTCGGCCGGCGACGGGGCGCCGGCGCGCAGCGCGCCGGCGCCCAACGCCAGCGCGTACAGCGGGTTTCCGGCCGCCGCGTGCAGCACCGCGCGCAGCACCGACGGCGGCAGGGTCACCCCGGCGGCGAGCAGCAGCAGCGTGACGTCGTCGTCGCCCAGCGCGGGCACCGCGACCTGGGCGCTGCCGGCCGGGCAGCAGTCCGCGCGTGCGGGCAGCGCGTCCTCGGCCACCCGCTCGGTCGCGGCGATCCGCACGTCCGCGCCGTCGAAGCGCCGCGCGGCGAACGCCAGCACCTCCGCGCTGGGCCGGTCCAGCCACTGCAACCCGTCGACCACCAGCACCACCGGCGCGCGCACGGCCAGCCGCCGCAGCGCCTCCAGCACCGCCAGCCGCACCGCGAGCCCGCCGTACGGCCCGACCGGGCCGTGCTCGCGCAGCAGCGCGGTGCGCAGCGCGGTGCGCGGCGCGGACGGCAGCGCCCGCACCACGTCCTCCGGTACCCGCGCGAACAGGTCGATGACGCCCAGGTAGGGCAGGGGGGTGTCGGCGGGCGCGGGGGAGCAGCGCAGGACGGTGGCGCCGGCGTCGGCGGCGCGCGCGGCGAGCGCGTCGAGCACCACGGACTTGCCGATGCCGGCCGGCCCGTGCAGCAGCAACCCGCCCTCCCGGCCCAGGTGTTGCCACGCCTCCTCCAGCAGCGCCTCGCGCCCGGTGGGCGCGGTCCACGGGCGCCGCAGCGGGCCGCCGCCGGTCCGCGGGGGCAGGGCGGCGGGGTGCGCGTACGGCCGGTGGACCGGTGCCGCGTCGGCGGCTTCGGGTGCCACGGTGCGAACCGACCTCCTCCTTCTCGGGCCGCGGGAACAGCGGGAACAGGTGGTCAGGACGTGTCCCGACCTGCGTCCATGACAATCACTGGGCGGGTGGCCTGTCAATGGCGCGCACCGCTGCGGCCTGCCCGTTTTCACGTGATGGTGACCGCGCGCAAGCCGCGGAAACGCGCCCGGCACCCGCCTGTCGCCTTCCCGGTGCGCCCGGCGCGCACCCCGCTGCCGCGCGCCGCGGGCGCTCAAATGATCACACTCAATCTTGCAAGAAAAAGTCGGTATTCAACGAAAGAGGATCTGGATATTGCGGCGATGTGTCGCAGCCGTTACGGTCCCTCGCGTTGCGGCAGTGTCGAAAGGAGCAAGACGTGTTCAGACGGTTGCGCAGTCTCAGACGCGCGGTCGCGGTCGCAGGCACCCTCTCGGTGCTCACCGCGGGCGGCGTACTCGGCCTCGCCCTCCAGCCGGCGGCGGCGGCCACCGCCGCGGCCGCCACCGGCGGCAGCGGCGCCAACCTCCCCTACACCGAGGTGCAGGCGGAGAACTCCGCCACCAACGGCACCGTGATCGGCCCGAGTTACGCCCAGGGACAGCTGGCCGACGAGGCGTCCTACCGCAAGGCGGTGACGCTCCAGGGCACCGGCAAGTACGTCACGTTCACCACGCCGGTCGCCACCAACTCGATCGACTTCCGCTACAGCATCCCGGACAGCGCCGGCGGCTCGGTCTACACCGCACCGCTGTCGCTGTACGTGAACGGCACCAAGCAGCCGGACTTCACGCTGACGAACGCGTACTCCTGGTACTACGGCAGCTACCCGTTCACCAACACCCCGGGCAGCAACCCGCACCACTTCTACGACGAGGCCCACCGGCTGTTCACCACGACCTATCCGGCCGGCACCACCTTCAAGTTCCAGGTCGACTCGGGCGACACCGCGTCCTCCTACACGCTGGACTTCGCCGACTTCGAGCAGGTCGGCGCGGCGCTCACCCAGCCGGCCGGCTCCGTCTCCGTCACCAGCGAGGGCGCCGACGCCAGCGGCGCCGCGGACTCCACCGCCGCCTTCAACGCGGCGATCAGCGCCGCGGGTTCCGGCGGCACGGTGTGGATTCCGCCGGGCACGTTCAAGGTGCCCGGGCACATCAGCGTCAACAACGTGACGGTCGCGGGCGCCGGCATGTGGTACTCCACCGTCACCGGTGCGGCGCCCGGCTTCTACGGCAACTCCGCGCCGTCGCCGAGCACCAACGTGCACCTGAAGGACTTCGCGATCTTCGGCGACGTGCAGGAGCGGGACGACAGCGCGCAGGTCAACGGGATCGGCGGCGCGATGAGCAACTCCTCGGTCGCCGATCTGTGGATCGACCACCTGAAGGTCGGCGCCTGGATGGACGGCCCGATGGACAAGCTGGCCTTCAGCGGGATGCGCATCCGCGACACCACCGCCGACGGCATCAACTTCCACGGCGGGGTGACCAACTCCTCGGTGAGCGGCAGCGACATCCGCAACACCGGCGACGACGGCATCGCCACCTGGGCGGACTCCTCGCTGGGCGCGGACGCCAACGACACGATCTCCGGCAACACCGTCCAGTTGCAGATCCTGGCCAACGGCATTGCGATCTACGGCGGCCACGACAACACCGTCAGCGGCAACCTCGTGCAGGACACCGGCCTGGCCCAGGGCGGCGGCATCCACGTCGGGCAGCGCTTCACCTCCACCCCGGTGGGCACCACCACCATCAGCGGCAACACCCTGATACGTGACGGCAGCCTCGACCCGAACTGGCAGTTCGGCGTCGGCGCCCTGTGGTTCGACGGCAGCCAGGGCGCCATCACCGGCCCGATCAACGTCTCCAACGCCCTGATCGAGCAGAGCCCGTACGAGGCCGTGCAGTGGGTCGAGGGCACGGTGAGCGGGGTCAACCTGAGCAATGTGACGATCGCGGGCACGGGCACCTTCGCGCTCCAGGAGCAGACCGGCGGCGCCGCGAAGTTCACCAACGTCACCGCGACCGGGGTCGGCGCGTCCTCGCCCGTCTACAGCTGCGAGGGCGGGAACTTCGCGGTCACCGACGGCGGCGGCAACTCCGGTATCGACGGCACCCCGCTCTGCGGACCCTGGCCGACCCCGGTCTTCCCGCCCTACCCGGCCTCCGGGGTGACCGCCAGCCCGAGCGCGCTGTCCTTCGGCTCGGTCGCCACCGGCGGCACCAGCGCCGCGCAGTCCGTCACCGTCTCCAACCCGACCGGCTCCGCCGCGGCCGTCTCCTCGATCAGTGCCACCGGCGACTTCGCGCAGACCAACACCTGCGGCAGCTCCATCGCCGCCGGCGGCTCGTGCACGGTCAGCGTCAAGTTCAGCCCGACCGCGACCGGTTCACGCACCGGCTCGCTGACCGTCAACGCCGGCGGCGTCACCAGCACCGTCGCCCTGTCCGGCACCGGCACCGCGCCCGGCCCGGTGCTCGCCGCCGCCCCGGGCGGACTCTCCTTCGCCGCGGCCGTGGTCGGCGCCACCTCAGCCGCCCAGGCGGTCACCGTCACCAACTCCGGCACCACCGCCGCGACCGTCTCCGGCGTCTCGGCCACCGGCGACTTCGCGCAGACCAACAACTGCGCCACCGTCGCGGTCGGCGCGTCCTGCACCGTCAACGTCACCTTCAAGCCCACCACCGGCGGCGCCCGCACCGGCACCCTGACCGTGACCAGCAACGCCAACAACAGCCCGACCACCGTCGCCCTGAGCGGCACCGGCATCGACAGCGGCACGAACATCGCCGCCGGCAAGGCCGCCACCGCCAGCAGCAGCAACTCCCCCTACGTCGCGGGGAACATCACCGACGCCGACACCTCGACGTACTGGGAGAGCGTCGCCGACGCGTTCCCGCAGTGGGCGCAGGTCGACCTCGGCTCGAACTTCTCCGTCGGCAAGGTCGTCCTGAAGCTGCCGCCGGCCACCGCGTGGGCCACCCGCAGCCAGACCCTGTCCGTGCAGGGCTCCACGGACGGCTCCACCTTCTCCACCCTGGTGGCCTCGGCCGCGCACACCTTCGACCCGGCATCCGGCAACACCGTCACCCTCACCTTCGACGCCGCCACCGCCCGCTACGTCCGGATCAACATCACCGCCAACACCGGCTGGAGCGCGGCCCAACTCTCCGACCTGGAGGTCTTCCCCAGCGGCAGCGGCACCACCACCCCGCCCTCCTCCGCGACCCTCGCCGCCAGCCCGACCTCGCTGGACTTCGGCAGCGTCGCCCCGGGCATCACCAGCACCGCGCAGTCCGTCACCCTCACCAACAACGGCTCCGCGGCGGCGCCGATCTCCTCGATCACCGCCTCGGGCGACTTCGCACAGACCGACACCTGCGGCACCTCGCTGGCAGCCAAGGCCAGTTGCACGGTGAGCGTCACCTTCACGCCCAGCACCACCGGTAGCCGCACCGGCACCCTCACCGTCACCGGTGACGCCTCCGACGGCCCGACCACCGTCGCGCTGTCCGGCACCGGGACCGCCACCGTCAGCGCCGACCTGGCCCTGCACAAGGCGACCACCGAGTCCAGCCACACCGACGTCTACCCCTCGTCGAACGTGACGGACGGCAGCCAGGACAGCTACTGGGAGAGCGCCAACAACGCCTTCCCCCAGTGGGTCCAGGTCGACCTCGGCTCCGCGCAGAGCGCCAGCCGGGTGGTGCTCCAGCTCCCCGCGGGCTGGGCGGCCCGCAGCCAGACCCTGTCGCTGAGCGGCAGCACCGACGGCTCCACCTTCACCACCCTCAAGGCGTCGGCGAGTTACAGCTTCAACCCGACCGCGGCCAACACCGTCACCCTGACGTTCCCCGCGACCAGCCAGCGCTACTTCCGGCTGAACTTCACGGCGAACACCGGCTGGCCGGCCGGTCAGCTCTCCGAGTTCCAGGTCTGGAACATCTGACCCGCGACCGGGCCGGGACCGCCTGATCCCGGCCCCTCACCGGCGGTGGGGGGGGGGGGGGGGGGGGGG
>NZ_JBYIRL010000063.1:0-38817 GCF_057708125.1 Actinacidiphila sp. bgisy145 | reverse complement strand
GCGGCGCTCCGCGGCACCGAGCGGCAGTGGGAACTGGCCGACGCCCAGCGCTGGTTGGGCTACATCGCGCACCACCTGGCCGCCCTGGACGGCGAGCGGCAGGACATCGCGTGGTGGGAGCTGGGCACCAGCATGAGCCGGCTGGCGCGGACCGTGATCGTCGGACTGCTGGCCGGCACGGCCTTCGGGGTGACCGCCGGTGTCGGGAACATCCCGGTGGACCTGGTCGCGACCTCCCACGGCCCGGTGTTCGCGCTGCTGCGCGGCCTGGCCGTCGGGGTGCTGCACGGCCTCGCGGCCGCGGTGCTGTTCGGGCTGGTCTACTGGTACGCGACCGCGCGCGACGGCCTCAAACCGTCGCCGGTGCGGATCAGGTTCACCGGGTGGGGCCGGCGCGGCGGGCGGCTGCGGCGCACCGGCCGCAGGGTCCGGGTCCGCGTCGCGGTCGGCCTGCTGTGCGGGCTGTCGGTCGCCGCCGCGCTGGAACTCATCGACCAGGGCCTCGTCGGGCCGCTCGGGCTGGACGACGGGCAGGGCGGGGGAGCGCTGGCCCGGGTGGTGTTCATCGCCGAACTCGGCCTGGGCGCCGGGCTGGTGTTCGCGCTGACCGCGGTGCTCGAAGCCCCGGTCCGCCCCGAGTCCGTGGTCAGCCCCGCCGACCTGCTCGGCATCGACCGCCGCAACGTCGCCTACCACCTGCTGGTGTGGGCGCTGGCCATCGGCCCCGCCGCCGGCCTGCTCAACGGGATCGTCGACGGGCCGGTACGCGGACTGGAGGTCGGCGTCGTCTTCGGCCTGGAGGCCGCCTTCGGCGCCGGACTCGGATACGGGGTGTGCATGACGGCGTGGGGCCAGTGGGTGGCGCTGTCCCGCATCTGGCTGCCGCTGACCGGACGGCTGCCCTGGGCGCTGGTCTCCTTCCTGGACGACGCCCACCGGCGCGGCGTGCTGCGCCAGGTCGGCGCGGTGTACCAGTTCCGCCACAGCCGCATCCAGAGCCAGCTCGGCCACGCCTTCCGGGAACACCATGGGAAGCGGCGCCCAGCGCGGCAGGACACCGCGCCCGCGGTGGCGCCGGGCGCCTGACCCGCACCCGCCCACCCCGGCCGCCGGGCAGGCACACGACCACGGCCACGCGTCTCATAAGGAGGCAGACCCATGGATTCCAGCTACGGCGCGGGCAGTGCGCGGCGGCGGATCGGATTGGCGGCAGGCGCGGCGCTCACCGCGGCCGGCGCCGCCGTCGCCGGCCCGGGCGCCGGGAGCGCGGCCGCCGCACCGGTGGCCGCGACCCTGCACTACACCTGCACCTTCCCCTACATCGGGGGCCAGCAGATCACCGCGCGGATCTCGGCGGACTTCCCGTCGTCGGTCGCCGCCGGCACCTCCAGCCCCCGCTTCGCCGTGCACGCCGCGGCCGACGTCGACGGTGCCTTCACCGCCGGGCTGCGCCAGGTCCTCGGCGTGCGTGTCATCGAGGGCAGCGTGGACGCGCGGACCAGCGTCGCCGCGCCGCAGGGGACCAGGACCGTGTCCGTCCACCTGGCCATCACGCCCACCACGGTGCCCGCGTCGGGCACCTTCGCCATCCCCGCCACCGGCACCGCCCCCGCGCTCGGCTTCACCGCACCGGGCCACGGCACGGTCAGCGCGGGCGACTTCACCCTGCACCTGGTCCCCGAGGACGCAAGCGGCGACCTCGTTGCGGTCGGCAAGGTCGACGTGCCCTGCACTCTGAACGCCGGGCAGTCCGGCACCGTGGCGGCCTTCCGCGTCACCCCGTCCGCGACGAAGACCACCCCGCCCGCCGCCCCCGGCTCCCCGTCCGCCCCGGGCACCGGCGGCCACGGCAGCAGCGCCTCCACGTACCCCGGCACCTCCGCCCCCGCCACGGCGACCCGGACCCCCAGCGCCTCACCCAGCACCTCACCCAGCACCTCACCCAGCACCGGCGCCAGTACGGCCGCCGCCTCCGGCACCCCGTCCGCCACCGCGTCCGGCGCTGTCCCGGGCACGAGCGGCCCGGGACAGCGCCCGGACACCGCGACCGACGTCGCCGCCGCGGACACCGCGAAGACCGGCAGCAGCAGCGGGCACCTGGCCGCCCTCATCGCGGGCATCCTGGCCGCGGCCGCACTCGCCGCCGCAGCCGCCCTGCGCCTCGTGCCCCGCCTGCGCAACCGCCGCACCGGCGGCGGTGCCTGACGCGTCATCACCGGCGCCGACCCCGTACCCGGGCGCCGGGCCCGGCTCACACCTCGCGCAACCGCGCCCCCAGGACCGCCAGCACACTGGCCGGGTCGGTGTCCAGGAAGAAGTGCCCGCCGTCCATGCCGAGCACCTCGCTGCCCGGGCCGCCGACCCGCGCCCAGCCGCGCATGGCGGCCTCGCCGTCGGTCCGGTCCTGCCGCCCGTACATCGCGGTGACCGGCATGGGCAGCGGCCCGTCGTGCTCGTCCTGCCACAGCTCCGCGAGCCGGATCTGCGCGCGCAGCGACGGGAAGAGCGTCCGCATCAGGGCCGGGTGGTCCAGCACCTCCTGCGGGGTGCCGCCCAGCTCCCGCAGCCCCGCCACGAACCCGTCGTACGGCTCCTCGTGCAGATACGGCCGCTGCTGCGGCCATCGGGGGCTGCGGCACCCGCTGACGAACAGCCGCCGGGTCGCCCCCGGGCACTTCTCGGCCGCCAGCCGGGCCAGTTCGTAGCCCAGCCGCGCGCCGAGGCTGTGCCCGTAGAACGCGTGCGGCCGGTCCAGCAGCGGTGCGAGCGCGGCGAACGCGTCGTCCCGCAGCGCCGGCCACTGCTCGTACGGCTCCTCGTAGACGCGGTGGCCCTGGCCGGGCGGCGCGATCGCGAGCACCTCGACGTGCGGTGCGAGCGCGGCGGCCCACGCACCGAACGCGTGCGGGCTGCCGCCCGCGTACGGCAGGCAGAACAGCCGCACCGGCGCGTGCGCGGGCGGCTCGTCGAACGCCAGCACCCAGGGGTTGCCGGACTTCACCATCTGCGGGCCCTTCGCTGGTCGGCGGCGCCGCCGCGGTGAAGGCCCGCGGCGGTCTCCCGCACCGAACTCGCTCCAGCCTGACGGCTGCCCGCCGATCTTCGCAACCGCCCACGGCACCGGCCGCGGCACCGCTCACGACTCCATGGTGCGCACCTGCCGGTCCAGCAGCGGCAGGACACAGGAGGCGATGCAGCCGATCCCGCACAGCGTGCAGACCTCCCTCGCCCCGGCCGCCCGGCCCAGCGGCCCCGCCAGGAGCTGCGAGAGCGGAATGGCCAGGAAGGACAGCAGGTCGTCGTAGGCGGTGACCCGGGACAGGCTCTGCTGCGGCACCGCCTCCTGCAACGTGCTCTCCCAGGTGATCGCCGCCACCGAGAACCCCAGCCCGCCCACGAACGCCGCGGGCGCCACCACCCACGCCGTGCCGGACCACCCCAGCGCCAGCAGCGGCAGCCCGGCGAGCGCGCCCCAGATCCGGCCGTCCCGCAGCGGCCGCCGGAAGACCAGCCGGACCGCCACCACGCTCATCACCAGCAGCCCCGCCGCCCGCACGGCCTGCACCGCCCCCCACCCCACGGCGCCGTCCTGCCCCATCACCACCTCGGGCCCCAGCACGTTCCACGGGCCGACGTTGAAGGCGTTGACCAGCGCGAAGGACATGGCCATCAGCACCACCCAGCGCAGCGACCTGAAGACCGCCCAGCCGTCGGCGAGTTCCCGCAGGAGCCGCTGCCCCGAGGCCGGCGGCCGGCTCCCGCCGGGCAGGCGCAGGAAGGCCAGCGCCGCCAGCCAGCAGCTCAGGCCGTCCACCGCCAGCGCCCACCCGCCCCCCGCGGTCGCCACCAGCACACTCGCCACGACCGGCCCCACGATCCGTACCGTGTTCTGGCTGCTGGCCAGCAGCGCGTTCGCACGGAACAGGTCGTGGCGCGGCACCAGTTCGGGCACGATCCCGCGCAGCGCCGGCGCGGTGAAGGCGGACACGGCGCCGGTGCCGAAGGACAGCAGGGCGAGCGCGGGCAGGCGGTAGGCGCCCGCGAGCAGCAGCGCGGCCATCCCCGCCAGCAGCGCGCCCGAGATCAGGTTCGCGGCGACCAGCAGCCGTCTTCGGCGCATCCGGTCCGCGACGGTGCCGCCCACCAGCAGCAGCGTCAGGTTCGGCACGATGTTCGCCGCGAGGACCACGCCCAGGTCCGAGGCGCTGCCGGTGGCCTGGAGCACGGCGAGCGACAGCGCCACCGTGGTCATCGAGGAGCCGGCCAGGTCCACCGTCCGCCCCGCGAGGAACCAGGCGAACCGGCCGGTCAGTAACTCCCGTACAGGCGTGGGCAGTTCGCTGGTGCGCACCGTGTCGGTCACGCGCCAAGTATCGGCCACGCCCCGCGCCCAGACCAGGCACGGAACCGGCCCCGCAGGCGGGAAACGGGCCCACTTCGCACCGCCCGGGGCGGCCCGGCCCGGACCGGAACGGTCGCTACCGGGCGCCGCCCCCGGCCGCGGACGCGTCGGACTCCTCGGCGGGCGTGCGCGGAGCCGGCGGGCGGGGGAGCGCGCCCTCGGCGGCCGGCGCGGCGGCGGTGGCCGGCGCGGAGCCCAGGAAGGCGGCGATCTGGCCGCGGCGCGAGCAGCCCAGCTTGTTGAGGATGTGCTCCACATGCGAGTCGGCCGTCCGCTTGGAGATGACCAACTGCTCGGCGATCTCGCGGTTGGACATGCCCGTGCCGATCAGCTCGGCGATCTCCCGCTCCCGGCGGGTGAGGGCGTCCGCACCGGCCGGCCCGCCCGGACCGGCCGGCTGCTCCGGCAGCGGCTCCTCGGCGTCCTCGGCGGCGAGCGTCACCGCCAGCTCGTCGTCCAGCTCCATGCCCTGGCGGAACAGCTCGCTGAACCGCGCCTGCCCGAGCTGCTCGGTGACCTGCGCGACGATCCGCTGGTGGTCCCGGCCCAGGCTCTCCCGACCCCACATCAGTATCACGTCGCCGGCCCGGAAGTAGGCGTCGGCCGCGCCCAGCAGCCAGGCCGCCCGCACCGGGCGCCCGGCGGCCGCGGCCTCCCACGCCAGCACCTCCAGGCAGGTCGCGATGCCGTCGGCCTCGTCCTGCTCGGCCTTGAGGCGGATCGCCCGGCGGATCACCGGCCCGCACTCCGCGGGCCGCCCCTGCACCCACAGCGCCAGCCCGATGAACTCCTGGATGAACGACCGGAAGAACGACTCGCCGCTGGCCCCGAACTCCTTGCGGTACGCCCGGTCGGCGGCCATGGCCCGCTCGGAGTCCCCGGTGAAGGCGGCGATCATCGCGTCGTGCATGTGCACGAAACCGATCCCCAGCTCGTACCCGCTGCGCAGCGTCAGCTCCCGCGAGCGGGCGAAGTGCCCGTCGGCCTCCGCGTCCTGGCCGGCCAGCAGGTGGCCCAGGCCCGCGACCTGGTGCGCGTAGCCCAGCAGCCGGTCGTCGCCGAGCCGGCCGGCCAGGTCCAGCGCCTGCCGGACCGCGTCCTGCGCCGCGGGCCGGTCGCCCTGCACGAACGACAGGTGGGCGTGGTGCGCGAGCGCCTCGGCCCGCTCCGGCAGCGGCCGGCCGACCCGCTCCAGGCTGCGCTGCAACCACAGCCGGCCCTCGCTGAAGCGCGACGTGCACAGCCAGTACGGGACCAGCCGGACCGTCAGCCGCAGCGCCTCCACCGGATCGCCCTGGCCGGCGCCGTGCGCGCGCTCCAGCGCGGTGCGCACATTGGCCCAGTCCCGGGCCAGCTGCTGCACCTCGTCGACCTGGCGGTCGGTGTACGCGGTGCGCTCGAAGGCCGCGGCCGTCTCGGCGTAGTGGGCCAGGTGCCGGTTGCTGGTGGCCTCCTGCTCGCCGGTGCGCTCCAGCCACTCCGCGCCGTACTCCCGCATCGTGTCCAGCAGCCGGTAGCGGACACCCGAGGGGGCGTCGACCCGCAGCACGATCGACTTGTCGACCAGGCTGATCAGCAGCTCGATGACCTCCTCCTGGTAGATGTCGCCGCCCGCGGTCACCTTCTCCGCGGCCGAAAGGTCGAAGGTGCCGGCGAACACCGACAGCCGCGCCCACACCAACCGCTCCTCGGGGGAGCACAGTTCGTGGCTCCAGCCGATGGCGGTGCGCAGCGTCTGGTGGCGCGGCAGCGCGGTGCGGCGGCCGCCGGTCAGCACCCGGAACCGGTCCTCCAGCCGGGCGGCGAGCTGGTCCAGCGGAATCGCGCGCAGCCGCACCGTCGCCAGCTCGATGGCCAGCGGGATGCCGTCCAGCCGGCGGCACAGCGCCTGGACGTCGTCGCGGTTGTCGTCGGTGATCCGGAAACCGGGGACGATGGCCGCGGCCCGCTGGGTGAACAGCAGCGCCGCGTCGCCGGACTCCACGTCCAGCGGCGGGACGGTGAGGGTGTGCTCGCCGGGGACCTCCAGCGGCTGGCGGCTGGTGGCCAGCACCTGGACGTGCGGGGTCTCCCGCAGGATCAGGTCGACCAGCAGCGCGCACTCGTCGACCAGGTGCTCGCAGGTGTCCAGCACCATCAGCATCCGGCGGGTGCTCAGGTGGTCCACGACGGCCGCGAGCGGGTCGCCCGGGTCGCGGATGCCCAGCAGGTCCGCCAGGGTCTGCGGGAGCAGCTCGCCCTGCTGCAGGCCCGACAGCTCCGCCAGGCACACGCCGTCCGGGTACTCCCCGGAGCGGTCGCCCGCCGCGCGCAGCGCGATCCGGCTCTTGCCGACCCCGCCCGGGCCGATCAGGGTGACCAGCCGCACCTCGTCCAACAGGCGCCGGACGTCGGCGAGTTCGGTGTCCCGCCCGACGAAGGAGGTGACCGCGCTCGGCAGCCCGGACCGGATCTGGCCGAATCGTGTGGCCATGCTCACGCTGCTGTACTCCTTAAGCGGTGCGTACGCGGACGCTGACGCATTGCGTTCGGTCCAGGCTAGAGGGTGCGGCTGCCGGGCCGGGGGAGATGGCGCCAATTCGCCGACGGGCGAGCGTCCCTGATCGAAACGGTCCCTCGACGCGCCGATGCGGGCCCGCCACGGACCGTCCGAGGCCGGTCCGGTCCGCGCCTCCTGGACTACCGAGGAGGGAATCCGGCGGGGAGCGCCCGCGATTCTAGGTATACGGATCTCGCACGTGTCGGCGCGGGCCGGGCTTTCCCGTTCGGCAGACTCGTAAGCGGCCGTGCGGAGAAAGCCGTTCGCCGACGGCTTTCCCCGCGTTCCCCTTTTCCCCCGCTACCCCCACCCTTTCCCCGCACCCACCGCCCGCCCGGACCGGCCCACCTGCGCGTCACCCCTCCCGCGCAGGTGGGCCCCGCGCACCGCCGAGCAAAGGACCCCCACCAGCATGTCCGCACTCGTGCCGCCCCCCGCGGCCGTACCACCGAGTGACCCGACTGCACCCCCCGGCGCCGGTGTCTCCGGCGTCCGGCACGAGCCGCCGTGGAGCGGCGGCCCGGGCGGAACCCCCTCACGCCACCTCCTGGTCCTCGCCGGGCGCGGATTCCGCCGCTTCCTCGAACGCGGCGCGCCCCCCGACACCTCGCCGCCCGACGGCCCCCGCGGCGACGCGGCGCCCCTGAACTGACCACCGGCGCCCGTCCCCGGACCGGGCCGGAGGTGGTCGTGGATGAGCCACCCTCAAGGCGGTTGCACGCGTGCGGGCGTCCCCTGGTGGAGGGTGTCCAGTACGCCCTTGAGCTGTCGGCCGTCCGGGAGAAACATGTGTGGGGAGCGCTTCCCGCACATGTTCGCCCACCCCCGACTCGAAGGGCACCACGCATGCGACTGGGCCTGGCCCTCCCGACCTTCGGCGCCGACGCCCACGCGGAGGCGATCACCACCGTCAGCCGTACCGCCGAGGAGCTGGGGTACGACTCGCTGTGGACGGGCGACCGGGTGCTCGCACCCCGCACGCCCAGCGTGCCCTACCCGGGCAAGGACCCGGTGATGCCGCGGTCCTACGAGAACTTCATGGACCCGCTGGTGAGCCTGACGCTCGCCGCCGCCCACACCGGCCGGGTCCGCCTGGGCACCAGCACCCTCAACGGGCTGTGGCACGCGCCGATCATGCTCGCCCGGTCGCTGACCACCCTGGACCTGCTCAGCGGCGGCCGGCTGGACGTCGGGCTGGGCCTGGGCTGGATGCCCGAGGAGTACACCGCGGTCGGCGTGCCCTGGCGGGGCCGGGGCGCCCGGCTGGACGAGACGCTCGACATCCTGGACGCCTACTGGGCCGGCGGCGAGTTCGCCCACGACGGGCCGCTGTTCACCGTGCCGGGGACCGTTGTCGGACTGCGCCCGCGCCAACGCCCGCGGTCCCCGGTCCTGCTGGCCGCGTTCAGCCCCGTCGGCATCCGCCGGCTCGCGCGCCGTGCCGACGGCTGGCTGCCGGTGGGCATGCCGCTGCCCCGCCTTACCGCGCAGTGGTCGGCCATCCTGGACGAGGCGGACCGGGCCGGGCGGGACGGCGCCGGCCTGCGGATGGCGCTGCGTATCAACCCGACATTGACCCGCACGCCCGCCGACCCGGACCAGGTCCCCTCGCAGGGCACCCTCAACCAGTACGTCGCCTACGCGCGCGCCGCCGAACAGGCCGGTGTCCACGAGCTGTTCATCGATTTCCAGCAGACCCCGGCCACCCTCGCCGAGCGGCTGGACCTCGCCGCCCGCTTCATCGACGGCGTCCGCGCCGGCTGACACCGTACCGGGTACGGCGGCCCCCCGCCGGGGGCACCTGGCTTAACGATCGATAGGTCCGGGACGGTGGGCTCGCCGACCGACCAGGTCGCGGCGCGGAGATCCGGAGCGCCGATCAGCCGTATTGCGGTGATATCCCGCGTGATTTCTGGGAGATCGGGCCTCGGCGTATTGACCGCTCGCCCCAGCGGCTTCTAGCGTCTGAACGAGCTGAACGAGCGTTAGGTAGACGCCCCTCCGACAGCCGCGAGGTCCGTATGGCGATCGATTTCACCTTTGAGCCCGATCTCGTGGAACTCCGCGAGCGCACCGCCGACTTCGTCCGGGCGGTGGTCCTGCCGGCCGAGCAGGAGCTGCTGCGCCAGGCCGCCTGGACCCTCGACCAGGGCGGCGGCAAGCACGAGTCGTCCGTGGCGAAGACCTTCACCGCCGAGGCGGTGGGGCGGGTCGTCGACCGCGCGGTGCAGGTGTGCGGGGCGCTCGGCATCTCCGGGGACCTGCCCCTGGCGGCCTACCTGCGCGAGGTGCGGCCGTTCCGGATCTACGACGGCCCCTCCGAGACCCACCGCTGGTCGATCGGCCGGCGCGCCCTGCGCCGCATCGGGACGGCGGACGCGTGACGGCGCCCGCCGCCGGCCCGCTGGCGGGGCTGCGCGTCCTGGAGATCCCGAGCATGGCGCCGACGCCCGCCGCCGCAGGCACTCCGCCCGGCCTCGACCTGCCCGCCCTGTCGCGCTGGTTCGCCGGCCATGTCCCGGACTGCCAGGGCCCGCTGGCGGCGACCGTCCTGCACGGCGGCCGCTCCAACCTCACCTCACGCGTCACCGACGGCCGCAGCTCCTGGGTGGTGCGCCGGCCGCCGCTGGGCGGGCTCACCCCCTCCGCCCACGACGTCGGCCGCGAGTTCCGGGTGATGTCCGCCCTGCACGGCAGCGCCGTCGCCGTCCCCCAGCCGCTGGCCCACTGCACGGACCCGGAGGTGACCGGCGCCCCGTTCACCGTCGTGGCCCACGTCGAAGGACGCGTGCTGCGCTCGCGCGCCGACACCGCCGGGCTCACCCCGTACGCCCTGCGGCGCTGCTCGGACGGGCTGGTCGAGCAGCTCGCCCTGCTGCACGCCGTGCCCCACCCCGAGGTCGGGCTGACCGGCTGGGGCCGCCCCGAGGGCTACCTGCGGCGCCAGCTCGACCGCCGGCGCGCTCAGTGGGAGCTGGTCGCCACCCGCCCGCTGCCCGAACTGCTCCTGCTGCACGAGGCGTTGGACCGGGCCTTGGACCAGGCGGTGGACAAGGCACCGGGCACCGCGGGGCGGCACGGGAGCGGTGCGACGATCGTGCACGGGGACTTCCGCGTCGACAACACCATCCTCGACCCGGCCGACATCGGGCGGGTGCGCGCCGTCGTGGACTGGGAGCTGTCCACCCTCGGCGACCCCCTCGCCGACCTCGGCACCTTCCTCGCCTACCGCGACCCGGCGGTCGACGCCCTCCTGGGCACCCCCGCCGCCACCGCCCCCGGCTTCCCCGGCCCGGACGAACTCGCCGAGCGGTACGCGCTGTTCAGCGGCCGCGACCTCAGCGCGCTGCCCTTCTACCGGGCCCTGGCCCACTTCAAGATCGCGGTGATCGCCGAGGGCGTGCACGCCCGCCACCTCAAGGGCGTCACCGTCGGCGACGGCTTCGCGGCGCGGGCGCGTCGGTGCCGGCCCTGGTCCGGGCCGGACGCGCCGCCCTCGGGCGCGGACGGTGACCGGCACCCGGCCCGCGCACGCGCCGCGCCGGACCGTAGGACGGCCCCAAGGCGCCGGACCACCCCGGCACGGCACCCCAGGAAGGCAGTAGCCCGCATGGAGATCACCGCCGCACTCTCCCGCCACCCCGAGCAGCCGTTCTTCCTCGAGACCGTCACGCTCGACGCGCCCCGCGAGGGCGAAGTGCTCGTCCGCATGGCGGCCAGCGGCATCTGCCGCACCGACCTGCACTACCGCGCCCTGCTGCCGCCGGCGAAAGGCCCCTACGTCCTCGGGCACGAGGGCGCCGGCGTCGTCGAGGAGACCGGCGCCGGCGTCACCGGCATCCACCCCGGCGACCGGGTTGTGCTCAGCTACCGGCACTGCGGCGCCTGCGGCACCTGCCGGGCCGGCCACCCCGCCTACTGCGCCCGCCTGGGCCGGCTCAACGCGCCCGGCCCGCGCCCGGACGGCACCCCCACGCTGCACCAGGACGGCACCCCGGTCGCGGGCGCCTTCTTCGGCCAGTCCAGCTTCGCCACCCACGCGCTCGCGTCCGCCGGCAACACGGTGGTCGTCGCCCCCGGCACCGACCTGGTGACCGCCGCGCCGCTGGGCTGCGGGGTGCAGACCGGCGCGGGCGCGGTGCTCAACGTGCTGCGCCCGGCGCCCGGTGCCCGCCTCGCCGTCTACGGCGCCGGCGCGGTGGGCTGCGCCGCGCTGATGGCCGCGCGCGCCGCCGACGCCGACACGATCGTCGCCGTCGACCCGGTACCGGGCCGGCGCGCCCTGGCGCTGCGGCTGGGCGCGACCGCGGCGCTCGACCCGGCCGGCTGCGACGTCGTCGCCGCCGTACGGGACCTGACCGGCGGGGGAGCCACCCACGCGCTGGACACCACCGGCAGCCCCGATGTGATCGCCCCGGCCGTACGGGCCCTGGCGCGCACCGGCACCCTGGTCCTGGTGGGCCTGGGCGAGCCGCGGCTGACCCTGGACGCCGAGGACCTGCTGTGGGGCGGCAAGACCGTGCGCGGCTGCGTCGAGGGCGACGCCCGCCCCCAGGAGTTCATCCCGCGCCTGCTGGCGCTGCGGGCCGCCGGACGCCTGCCGCTGGAGGAGATCGTCACGCCCTACCCCTTCGCCGACATCGACCGGGCCGCGGCCGACTCCCGCTCGGGCGCCGCGGTCAAGCCGGTCCTGGTGTTCTGACCGGCCGTCACGTCCGCCGGGCCTCACACCGCCCGTGCGGTGCGGGCGCGCGGCGCCGGCCGCACCCGCGCCCCCACCGTGCGCAGGGCGATCGCCGCGTAGCGGTCGGCGATCTCCGCCGGCGGCAGCGGACCGCCCTCGCGGTACCAGCCCGTCACCGCCTGGCACATGCCCAGCAGCGCCCGGGTGGTGTCCGGCGCCCGGTCCACCTCGAACAGCCCCTGCGCCACGCCCTCCTCGACGATCTCCCGCAGCAGGTCCTCCAACTCCTTGCGCAGCGCCGCGTACTTCCGGCGGTTGGCCGGCTCCAGGTAGCGCAGCTCGCAGTCCAGCCCCGCCGTCGCCACCCGGTGGGTCATGTGCAGCACCACGCACTCGACGACGTTGGAGAACCGCTCCAGCACCCGCCCGCCCGCCTCCGCGTCGGCGAGCCGGGCCCGTTGCAGCACCTCGCCCACCGCGCCTTCCAGCAGCGCGACGAGCAGCCCCTGCTTGTTGGCGAAGTGGTAGTAGATCGTCGGCACGGTGATGCCCGCCCGGCGGGCGACGTCCCGCACGGAGGTGCCGTGGTAGCCGTGCTCGCGGAACTCCGCCAGCGCGGCCGCCAGCACGGGATGCAGGTCCAGCGGCGCGAACTCCCGCCAGTCGCCGACGGGTCCGGCCGGGTCCGCGGCAGGGGCCGAAGCCGTGTCCGCCCCGGACCCGCCGCCGGTCGTCTTCGTCGCCATGCGCCTGCTCCTCGTCGCTGCCGGGCCGACCCGTCGCGACGAAGTCTAGCGAACGTTAGGTAGCTGTCGTAGTGGTCGAAGGGGCGGCAAGGGCGCCGGTGCTACAGGCCCAGGTCGCGGCCCACGATCTCCTTCATGATCTCCGTGGTGCCCCCGTAGATGGTGGAGATCCGCGAGTCGAGGTAGTCGTGGGCGATCCGGTACTCCAGCATGTAGCCGTAGGCGCCGTGCAGTTGAAGGCAGCGCCCGACGATGTCGACGTACCGCTCGGTGGCCCAGAACTTCGCCGCCGCGGCGTCCACCGCGCTCAGCTCGCCGCGGGAGTGCCGCCCGAGCAGGTCGTCGACGTAGGCGCGGCCCACCCGGGCGGTCGTCACCATGTCGGCGAGCTGGAACCGGGTGTTCTGGAAGGACCCGATCGCCTGGCCGAACGCCTTGCGCTCCTTGACGTACGCCACGGTGCGCTCCAGCACGCCCTCCATCGAGGAGACCGCGCCGGCGGCGATGGAGATCCGCTCCTGGGGGAGGTTGCGCATCAGCGCCTTGAAGCCCGAGCCCTCCGCGCCGAGCAGGTTGGCGGCGGGCACCCGCACGTCGGAGAAGAACAGCTCGCTGGTGTCCTGGGCGTGCAGCCCGACCTTCTCCAGGTTGCGGCCGCGGGAGAAGCCGGGGCGGTCGCTCTCCACGACCAGCAGGCTGATCCCGCGGTGCCGGTCCGGGCCGGTGCGCACCGCGGTGACGACCAGGTCGGCGTTCTGCCCGTTGGAGATGAACACCTTGCTGCCGTTGACCACGTACTCCTCGCCGTCGCGGACCGCGGTGGTGGCGATGCCGGCCAGGTCGCTGCCGGTGCCGGGCTCGGTCATCGCGACCGCGACGACGAGGTCCCCGGCGGCGATGCCCGGCAGCCACCGGGCCCGCTGCTCCTCGTCGGTGAGGTCGGTGAAGTAGGGGATGACGATGTCGTTGGACAGCGAGATCCCCGCCATGCCGTCGGAGACCGGGTGCCGCGAGAACTCCTCGCCGATCACGGCGTTGAAGCGGAAGTCGCCGACCCCGGCGCCGCCGTACTCCTCCGGGATGGAGAAGCCGAGGATGCCCGCCCTGGCGGCTTCCCTGAACAGCCAGCGGTCGACGCGGCCCTCCTGCCGCCACCGGTCGGCGTGGGGCACGGCGTGCTTGTCGACGAAGGCGCGCACCGTCTCCCGCAGGGCCTCGTGGTCGTCGTCGTACAGGGAGCGCCGGGCGGTGATCACATCGGTCATCAGGACTCCAGATCCGGGAGACGGGAGACGGGAGACGGGAGACGGAGGGGTGAAGGCCCGGGCGTGTCACTCGCGTTCCAGCCCGAAGTACAGCAGCCGCCCGTCGGCGGGCGCCCCGGCCCGCTTGCCGTTCATCACACCCATCAAGGTGCCCTCGTCGAGCTGCTTGAAGTGGTCGAGCACCGGCATGCCGTCGTAGACCATCGTGGCGGTCACCTCGCCGCGGAACTCCACGTTCCACAAGCTGGCCTCGCCGCGGCCGCCGGCCGTGTCGGAGTACAGGCTGCCGTCGCCGGCCCGGCAGATCAGCGGCTTGGCGTCGTCCAGCGCCAGGAAGTGCTTGCCGTGCCAGCCGCTGCGCTCCAGCACGCCCTCCACCGGGTGGCCGGTGGGGAAGACGAAGCCCCGCCACGCGCCGAGCACCGCCTCGGCCCGCACCACCGCGAGCCGCGCCCACAGCGCGTCCAGCTCCCGCGGCCGGATCGGACCGGTGGCGGCGCGCAGCGCGAGCCAGCGTGCGCGGACGGCGCGCTCGGCGCCGCTCACCGCGCGCCCAGCCGGCGCAGCAGCGCGAGCCGGCCGTTGGTGCGGCGCACGAAGTCCGCCACCGGCTTGCCCGGCGGCGGGCCGAGCGGCATCAGGCGCTGCTCGGCGAGCGTCTGGCCGTCGGTGAACTTGCGGATGCCCTCGGCGCCGTGGCGCCGGCCGGCGCCGCTGTCGCGCATGCCGCCCATGCCGGCCTCGATGCTGCCGGCCGCCGCGGCGGCGCCGTCGTTGATGTTGACCGCGCCGCACCGCACCAGCCGCGCCATCCGCCGGGCCGCGCGGGTGTCCCTGGACCAGATCGACGCCGACAGCCCGTAGTCGCCCTGGTTGGCCAGCTCCACCGCCTCGGCGTCGGTGGCGTAGGAGTACAGCGACAGCACGGGGCCGAACGTCTCCTCGGCGCACACGGCCATCGCGGGTGTGACCCCCTCCAGGACGGTGGGCTCGTAGGCGAGCGGTCCGACGTCGGGCCGGGCCCGCCCGCCGGTCAGGACGGTCGCGCCCTTGGCGACGGCCTCCTCGACGTGGGCGGTGACGGACGCCAGCTGCGCCGCGGAGACCAGCGGCCCCAGATCGGCGCCGTAGTCGTAGCCCTGGCCCAGCCGCAGCGCGCGCGTCGCCGCCACCAGCAGGTCGCGGAAGGCGGCGTGGACGCAGGCGTCCACATAGACGCGCTCGGTGTGGATGCACATCTGGCCGCTGTTGGCGAAGGCGGACGCGACGGTGCCGGCCGCCGCGGCGGCGAGGTCGGCGTCGGCGCGCACGATCAGCGGGTTCTTGCCGCCCAGTTCCAGCGAGGCGCCGACCAGCCGGCGTGCCGCGCGCTCGGCGACCACGCGGCCGGTCGCGGTCGAACCGGTGAAGCAGACGAAGTCGGCGCGGTCGACCAGCGCCGAGCCGACCACGGGCCCGTCGCCGGTGACGACCTGCCACAGACCGGCCGGCAGACCCGCCTCGGCCATCAGCGCGCGCGTCCACAGCATCGTCAGCGCGGTCTGCTCGTCGGCCTTGGAGACCACCGCGTTGCCCGCGCACAGCGCGGGCAGCACGTCGCCGACCCCGAGGTAGAGCGGGTAGTTCCAGGGGGAGACGATGCCGACGACCCCCTTGGGCACTCGCGCCTCCACGACCCGGGTCAGGCCGGGGACCATCCCCCGTACCCGGCGCGGCGCCAGGTAGCGCGCGCCGCGCCGCGCGTAGTGCCGGGCGATCGCCGCGACCTGGGCGACCTCCTGCCAGGCGTGCAGCCGCGCCTTGCCGGTCTCCCACTGGATCAGGTCCAGCACCTCCTCCTGCCGTGCCAGCAGCAGGTCGTGGAAGGCGAGCAGCAGGCCGCGGCGGCGGCGCGGGGAAGTGGCCGCCCACGTGTGCTGTGCGGCCCGGGCCCCGGTGACGGCGGCCGCGACGTCCTGCGGATCGCACGCGGGGACGGCGGCGGTCGGCGCCAGGTCGTACGGCGCGAGGGCCGGCGCGCAGGTCTCCGCCTTCCGTCCGGGCCGCGCGCCGTCCCGGCAGATCCACCCCGTCCACCGGGCGATCAGCTCGTCGCCGACCCACGCGGGGCGCGCGCCGGGCGCCGCCCGGTCCGCAGGCGCTGGGGCCACCTGGTCCTGTTCCGTACTCATGCGGGCTCCTCGAGGTACCGGACCGGTGGGGCGGCGGTGCGTCGCGCCACTGCGGGAAACAGCGTCGAAACACATCTTGCCGTCCCCGACACAGCTCGCTATGTTAATCGAAAATCGCGTCGTCGGACAACCTTGAAGTGCGCTGGTTCCGTCCGAGTCAGCGGCTAACCGGCCACGGTTCAAGGCACTGCCTGGCTGCCTGGAGGTTGGTAAGTAAATGGAGAATCTCAGTAGAAGGCGCATGCTCTCAGTCGGTGCCGCCATGGGCCTGGCCGCCGTGGGCCTCAACGTCCCCCGAGCGTGGTCGTGGTCGTCCGCCGGCTCGATCGCCAAGACCGACACGGTCACCGACCCGTTCACCGTGTGGGACCCCGCCGCGGACCAGGTGGCGGCCCAGATCCTGGCCGACGGCGCGACCGCCTCGGTCAACACCGCCTGGCAGAAGTGGGTCGACAACAGCGACGCACTGCCGTCCGGCATGCCGAGCTACGTCACGTCCTACCTGCAGGGCGTCAACAAGGTCCCCTCGTGGGCCGACCCGACCCTGCTCGCCGCGTCCGAGGAGCTCTACAAGCGGATCAGCCTGTACCTGTTCCTGTCACTGAGCCTCGGCAGCGGCATCCTCAGCACCGTCATCCCGCGCGAGGCCCGCGCGGTCTACTGGTCCGCCGGCGGCGCCGACATGAAGGCCCGCGCCGCCAAGACCTTCACCTTCGGCTACGACATGGCCGCCGCCGACGCATGGAGCCCGGACGGCCACTTCGTCGTCACCGCGAACAAGACCCGCCTGGTGCACGCCACCGTACGCAACCTGCTGCCGACCTCACCGCAGTTCGCGGCGAGCGCCGACCAGCCCTCGCCCATCAGCAACGGCGACATCCTGCGCACCTTCCACTCCACCGGCACCTTCACCCACCTGAACCTGGCCAAGTGGAACATCAAGCTGTCCACCGCCGAGCAGAACGCCGACCTGCACGCCTGGCAGGTGGCCCTCAGCCTGCTCGGCGTGCAGGACCAGTTCATCCCCGCGGCCTGGTCCGACGCCGTCGCCCAGGCCGAGCAGATGCTCTGGCCCGACCTCGCCGCCACCACCGAGGGCAACAGCCTGGCGTCCACCCTGCTCGGATACGTCGAGACGCCCGTCCTCGGCGTCGACACCGGCTTCGTCAGCGAGATGGTCCGCTACCTCATCGGCGACACCTACGCCAACTGGCTCAAGCTGCCGCACGACCTGGTCTCCCGCGGCATCATCGAGATCGGCTGGCCGCTGTACGTCGCCTTCCGCGAGGGCACCGCGGGCGTCCCGCCGGTGAACTACTACCTGTTCGACCAGTTCATCCGCGGCGTCGCGATGCTCTTCCTCAACAACGGCACCTCGGCGACCCAGACGCCGATCGTGCTGCCGTCGGCGAACCGGCCGTCCTGAGCCGCTCGCCGCAGCACGCAAGGCCGTGAAGGCGGCGCCCCGCGGCCAGGGGCCACCCGGCCGCGGGGCGCTCGCCGCTTCACCCCCGGCCGCTGCACCCCCGCCGCCTCACACGCCCAGCGCGCCCACCACCAGCGCGGTCACCGCCGACCGGTGCTCCGGGGTGTCCCGCCACCGCAGCAGCCGCCCCACCTCGACCACCACCCCCAGGCCCGCGTGCACCAGCAACCGGGCCTGCCGCGGGTCCAGTTCCGGCCGCGCCGACCGCAACTGCCGCTCCCACACCGCGATGTGCTCGTGCTGCGCGAGGATCACCGGCTCCCGCACGTCGTCCGGCAGACCGCGGACCTCCGCCTCGGCGACCCGGGTCAGCTCGGTGTTCTCGAAGCTGTACGCCACATACGTCGCCGCCAGCACCGCCACCGCCGCGCGCGGCTCGCGAACACCGTGCAGGTTGTGGTTGACCGCCTGCGCCAGCAGCTCCGCCGCCTGGAGGCACGCCGCCACCAGGATGTCGACCTTGCCCGGGTAGTGGCGGTAGAGCGCGGACGGGGCGAGCCCCGCCGCCTGGCCGATCTGCCCGTTGGAGACGCCCGCGAACCCGTCCCGCGCGAACAGCGGCACCGCGGCCGCCAGGATCTCCGCGCGCCGGGTGCGCGGCACCGGCTGCACCGGCAGGCTGACCGGCCGCGCACCCGCGACGGCCGCGCGCGGATCGGTGCGCGCCGCGCCGAGCGCGGAGTGCACCAGCGCGTCCTCCAACCGGCGTTGGGCGATCGGGGTGCGGTGCGTGGTCACCGAGCCGATCACGCCCAGTGCCGCCACCGCCCGCAGCTGCTCGTCCGGCAGCGGCCGGTCGCGCCGCACCGCCCCGGCGACCCGGCGGACGACGGCGTCGAACTTCGCCCGCAGCCGCCGCCGGTCCTCGCCGGCCAGATACCGCGCCTCCCACCGGTACACCCCGCCCGAGGCCCGGTGCGCCACCGTCACCCGGGCCAGCGCGGTCAGCACCTCCGCGAGGCCCGCCTCGTCCGGGACCGCTGCCAGCGCCGCGACGAGCCCGTCCGCCAGCCCTCCTGCGCACTCCGCGAAGAGCGTGTACTTGTTCGGGAAGTGCCGGTACAGCGCGGCCGCGGTGATGCCCACACCGGCGGCGATCTCCTCCATCGAGGCCGCGTGGTAGCCGCGTTCGCTGAAGACCCGGCCGGCGGCCTCCACGATGAGCTGCCTGCGGTTGCGCGGCCGGGCGGCCGCGGCCGGCTCGGCGCTCACCGGCACACCCGGGCGGAGACCAGCGCGGACAAGGGCATGGCCCAAGTCAATCACAACGCCGCCCCCCCGCACCGGGGCCCGCCAGGCCCGCCGCAGGCTGACCGGCCCGGCTGCCCCGCCCCCGTACCGGGCTTGCCGTATGCCGATCGGGGCGGCTTGCCTGCCTTCGCCGTACCGGGCCGCCGCTGGCTGCCCTGCCCTCGCCGCGCCGGGTTTGCCGTATGCCGACTGGGTCGGCTTGCCTGCCTTCGCCGTACCGGGTTTGCCGTATGCCGATCGGTTGTCCTGCCTGCCCTGGTCGCACGGGGTTTGCCGCCCGCCGCCGCGGCCCGGTTGCCCTGCCCGCTGCTGCGGGTCGGCCGCCTTGGCCCGTCGCCTCGGCCCGCTGCCGTCCCGCCCGCGGTCCGTCGCTGTGGTGCGTGGATGGGTTGGTTACTCGTAGCGTTCGCCGCGTTGGGCTTTCGCTGCCAGTGAGTTCGGGACGGTGAAGACGGTGCCGTAGCGGGCGTGCAATTCCCGTGCGCGGGTTGTGAATCCGGCTATGCCCCCCTCGTAGCCGTTGATGTACTGCAGGACGCCGCCGGTCCAGGGTGGGAAGCCGATGCCTAGCAGCGATCCGATGTTGGCTTCGGCGACGGAGCGCAGCACGCCCTCGTCTAGGCAGCGCACTGCCTCGAGTGCCTCGGCGAACAGCATGCGCTCCTTCATGTCCTCGAATGGGATGGCGGTGCCCGCAGTGCCCGCGGTGCCCGCAGTGCCCGCAGTGCCTGCGGTGCCCGCAGCGCCCGCAGTGCCCCCAGTGGCCGCAGCGCCCGCAGTGCCCCCAGTGGCCGCAGCGCCCTCAGTGCCTGTGGTGCCTGTGGTGCCTGTGGTGTCTGTGGTGTTGAAGGCGGTGGTCAGTCCGGGCCATAGGTGGGTCCGTCGGTCGTTGGTGTATGTGTAGAACCCGGCGCTGGTGGAGCGGCCGGTGCGCCCGAATTCGTCGATCATCCGGTTGAGGACTGCCTCGGAGCCGTGGGTGTCCCATGTGCTGCCTGCCGTCAGCACGGCCGTCTTCGTTTCTTGCTGGATTCTGCGTGGCAGGGTCAGGGTCAGTTCGTCTATTAGTTGGAGTGGCGCGGCTGGGTAGCCGGCCTGCGACCCTGCCTGTTCGACCGACGCTGGCGCGGCGCCCTCGCCGATCATGGCCATGGCCTCGTCCAGGTACCGGCTGATGACGCGGGAGGTGAAGAAGCCGCGGCTGTCGTTGATGATGATCGGGGTCTTCCCGATCTGCTGGGCGAGGTCGAAGGCTCTGGCGATCGCCGCGTCGGAGGTCTTCGCCCCGGCGATGATCTCCAGCAGCGGCATCCGGTCCACCGGCGAGAAGAAGTGCAGGCCGATGAAGTTCTCCTGCGCGTGCACGGCCTCGGCCAGGCCGGTGATCGGCAGGGTGGAGGTGTTCGATCCCAGTAGCGCGCTGGGGGCGAGGAGTTCCTCGATTTCCCCGAAGACCTTCGCCTTGAGCTTCGGGGACTCGAATACCGCCTCGATGACGAGGTCCGCGCCCGTGGTGTCGGCGGCGTCGCCGGTCGGGCGGATACGGGCCAGGACCGCGTCGGCGGCCTCGCGGGTCGTGCGGCCCCGGGTGACGGCCTTGTCCAGCAGGCCTGCCGAGTAGGCCTTGCCCCGGGCGGCGGCCTCGATCGTGATGTCTTTGAGGACCACTTCGATCCCGGCGAGCGCGCACACGTACGCGATGCCCGCGCCCATCATCCCTGCGCCGAGCACGGCGACCCGTTCCGCCCGCCAGGGCGCGTATCCGGGCGGGCGCGACGCGCCGCTGCCGATCTGCTGCATGTCGAAGAAGAACGCCTGCGTCATGTTCTTCGCGATCTGCCCGGTGGCCACCTCGACGAAGTAGCGGGCCTCGACCAGCATGGCGCTGTCGATGTCGACGCGCGCGCCCTCCACCGCCGCGGCCATGATGGCGCGCGGTGCCGGGTAGGGTGCGCCCTTCAGCCGCTGGCGCAGCGCCGCCGGGAACACCGGTAGCTGCGCGGCCAGTGCCGGGCTGCTCGGTGAGCCGCCCGGCATGCGGTAGCCGGCGGTGTCCCAGGGCTGCGCCGCGTGCGGGTGCGCCAGCACCCAGGCGCGTGCCGCGGTGAGCACCTGTGCGGGGGAGTCGGCGAGTTCGTCGACGAGTCCGTGCCCGAGGGCGGTCGCCGGGTCGTGGCGCTGCCCGTGGAGCAGGACGTTGGTCAGCGCGTCGGTGACGCCGAGCAGCCGCACGGTCCGCACCACTCCGCCGCCGCCGGGCAGCAGCCCGAGCGTGACCTCGGGCAGGCCGATCCGGGTGCCGGCCGTGTCGAGGGCGATCCGGTGGTGGCAGGCCAGGGCGATCTCCAGGCCGGCGCCGAGCGCGGCGCCGTTGATCGCGGCGGCCACCGGGCGGCCCAGTGTCTCCAGGCGGCGCAGGTTCCGCTTCAGGGCGAGGTTGGACGTCATGGCGGCCGCGGCGTCGGCGGGCCGGAGGGCGATCAGCTCGCCCAGGTCGCTGCCGGCGAAGAAGGTCTTCTTCGCGGAGGTCACGACCACGCCCCGGTAGGTGTCCTGCTCGGCCTCCAGCCGGTCCAGCAGTTGCGCGAAGGCGCTGAGGAACGCGGCGTTCAGGGTGTTGGCGGACCGGCCGGGGGCGTCCATGGTCAGCAGCAGGACGCCGTCGGCGCCCAGGTCCCAGCCGAAGTACTCGTCGCTCACGGATGAACCCGTTTCTGTGAAGGAGGAAGTGCGGGGTGGGGCAGGGGCGGCCGGGGCGCGCTGTCAGAGGCGCTCGACGACGGTGGCGATGCCCATGCCCCCGCCCACGCACAGCGTGACCAGCCCGTAGTGCAGGTCGCGGCGCTCGAGTTCGTCGAGGACGGTGCCGACCAGCATCGCGCCGGTGGCGCCCAGCGGATGGCCCAGCGCGATCGCGCCGCCGTTGACGTTGACTTTGTCCAGGGGCAGTTCCAGGTCCTGCATGAAGCGCAGTGCGACGGCGGCGAAGGCCTCGTTGATCTCCACCAGGTCCAGGTCGGCCACCGTGAGGCGGGCCCTCGCCAGCGCCTTGCGGCTGGCCGGGGCCGGGCCGGTCAGCATGAGCGTGGGATCGGCGCCGCAGACGGCGGTGGCCAGCACCCGGGCGCGCGGGCGCAGCCCGGCCCTCTGGCCCGCCTGCCGGCTGCCGATCAGCAGCAGCGCGGCCCCGTCGACGATGCCGGAGGAGTTCCCGGCGTGGTGGACGTGGTCGATCCGCTCCACCCAGTGGTACTTCTGGAGCGCCACCGCGTCGAAGCCGGCGTCCGCGCCGAGGGCGGCGAAGGACGGTTTGAGGGCGGCCAGGGCCTCCACGGTGGTGCCCGGCCGGATGAACTCGTCGTGGTCCAGGACGGTCAGGCCGTTCGGGTCGAGCACCGGGACGACCGACTTCTTGAAGTAGCCGCTGGATCGGGCGTGGGCGGCCCGTTCCTGCGAGCGCACCGCGAACTCGTCGACGCGGGTGCGCGAGTAGCTCTCCATGGTGGCGATCAGGTCCGCGCCGATGCCCTGCGGCACGAAGTACGTGTCGTAGCCGGTGAGCGGGTCCTGGAACATCGCGCCGCCGTCGGAGCCCATCGGCACCCGCGACATCGACTCCACACCGCCGGCCAGCAGCAGGTCCTCGGCGCCCGAGGCGACCTTCTGCGCGGCGGTGTTCACCGCTTCCAGGCCCGAGGCGCAGAACCGGTTGAGCTGGAGGCCCGCGGTGGTGTCCGGCAGGCCCGCGGCGATCGCGGCGGTCTTGGCGATGTCCGCGCCCTGCTCACCGGTCGCGGAGACCACCCCGAGCACCACGTCCTCGATGTCGCGGGGGTCCAGGCCCGGGTTGCGGCGCTGGATCTCCTGCATCAGGCCGACGACCAGGGAGATCGGTTTCACGCTGTGCAGCGTGCCGTTCTGCTTGCCGCGCCCGCGCGGGGTGCGGATCGCGTCGTAGATGTACGCGTTCGCCATGGCGCACTGTCCTTCCCGGCTGCTGGAGGGGGTCGGCGATCGACGGACCGGCGGCGGCCGGAAACCGGCGGCCGCCGGCCGGCGGGCGGATGCGGGGCCTGCGGCGGGCACTCGGGCGGGCATGCGGCCGCACCTCGGCACCGCATCGGCCGAGTTGGCTAATCACCATTAACAATCGCGGCCCGCACCACTCCCCGTCAAGACATCGTCAGATGATGTCCCGCCTCGTCATGAGGCTAGGTGCGGTTAACATCCAGGGCGGCCAGCGCGGCGGCCTGCAACTTCGCGGCGACATCGGCCTGTTCGGCCAGACTGCGGGTGCGCACCGAGTCGTTGATGACGGCGAAGGTCGCGTAGATGCGCATCCTGATCTCCGCCCCGGTCCGGTCCGGCAGGGCCGCCGCCACCGCCTCCTCCCAGTGCCGCGCGTACGTGCCGACCATCCGCCGCGCCTCGGCCCGGTCGCGGTCGGGCAGGTTGTGCGCCTCGGCCTGGAAGGTCGCGACCAGGCCCCGGTCGGCGACGACGGCCGCGACATACCGCTCCACCAGCAACGCCACCCGCCCGGCGGCCCGTTCGGGCTCGGCCGGGACGGGACTGAGCCCGTCGACCGTGCCGAGCAGGCGCTCGCTGAGCCGGCGGACGGCGGCGCGCAGCACATCGGCCTTGCCGTCGAAGTGCTTGTACACGCTCGGGCCCGCGATTCCGCAGGCGGCGCCGATGTCCTCCATGGTGACGCCGTGGTAGCCGAACTCCCAGAACAGGCGCACCGCCTGAGCGATCAGCATCTCGCGCCGCGAGGACGGCGCCGGGCCGCCGCCGTCCGCCTCCCCGTGCGCACCGGCGTCCGCTTCCCCGTGCGCACCGGCGGCCGCTTCCCCGTGCGCACCGGCGTCCGCTTCCCCGTGCCCACCGGCGTCCGTCTCCCCGTGCGCACCGGCGGCTGCTGCCGGGCGGCCGGGCGCCGGCAGTGCGACCCGCAGCACATCGACGGCCATGGCGGCCGTCAGGCGCTCCAGCTCCGGCCGCGGCGGGCGGATGCGGTGGTCGGAGACGCTGCCCAGCACGCTCAGCGCCGCCCAGGCGACCAACCGGGCGTCGTCGGCGGTCAGTTCCGGCCGGGCACGGCGCAGCTCGCCGATCATCTCGACCGGACCCGCGCTCATCCGCTCGGCCATCTCCGCGGCGTCCGCCGGCGCCAGGTGCCGGAACTCCCGCCGCCACAGCACCCCGAACTCCGGGTGCCGGACGACCCAGGCGGCCAGCGCCCGGACCGCCGCCTCCAGCCGCTCGGCCGGCTGCGCCGACGCCAACTCGGCGAGCGCCGCGGTGCGGATCGCGTCGATCTCGTCGAACCCGGCCCGCATCAGCTCGGCCAGGATCGCCGGCTTGCCCGCGAAGTGGCGGTAGATCGCCGGCCCGGACACCCCGGCGGCGGCCGCGATGTCCCAGACGGTGACGTTGTGGTAGCCGTCGCGGGCGAACAGGGCGCCGGCGGCGTCGGTCAGCTTGCGCCGCCGCGCGGTACCGCGGGCGGTCGCCGCCGGCCGCCTGCCGGTGCTCATGTCGACATCCTCCACCCTCCGATCATGCCGCACCGCAGCCGGCCGCGCCCCAACCGGAGCCCTGTGCCGGGCCGTTGACGGGTGGTACACCGATACATAGTCTGTATCGCCGCCAGGGTCGGGCGGCTGCCCGGCCCCGCGGGCGCCCCGGCCCGGACCGCCGGACCGCCGGACCGCCGACCAGTCGGACCGCCGACCAGCCGACCAGCCGACCAGTCGGACCGCCGACCAGCCGGACCGTTGAACCGCCGAACGGCCGGACCGCCGACCAGCCGGACCGCTGAACCGCCGACCAGTCGGACCGCCGACCAGCCGGACTGCTGAAGACCCGAGCCGCTCAACCGCCTCCAGGACGCACCTTCCGCTCTCCCCGTCGAGAAGAGGTCAGTGTTGACCACGATCCTGCGACTGCCCGCCGATCCGGCCGACGTCACCGTGCCCGCGCTGCTGCACCGCAACGCCGCCGACCACCCCGACCTGCCCGCGCTGTCCTGGCACGCCGACCAGGCCCCCCGGTGGACCACCCTGACCTGGGCCCAGGTCCGCACCCGGGTGCTGCGCCTGGCCGCGGCGCTGGCGGGCCTGGGCGTGCACCGCGCGGACAAGGTCCTGATGATGATGCCCGACATCCCCGAGCACTGGCTGTGCGACCTGGCGCTGGTCCACCTCGGCGCCGTCCCCGTCAGCGTCTACAACACCGCCTCCCCGGACCAGATCCGCCACATCGCCCGGCACAGCGGCGCCGGGATCGCGCTCCTGGACGGACCGGAGGAGGCCGCGCGCTGGGAGGCGGTCCTGGCCGACACCGGTTCCCGGGTGAGCCGGCTGTTCACCGTCCGGCCCGGCACGCCCTTCCCCCGCATCGCCCACCTCGAACGCACCGGGGGAGACGTCGCCGCGGTGGAGGCGGCCTGGCGCGCCGCCCGGGCCACGGACCTGCTCACCGTCGTCTACACCTCCGGCACCACCGGCGACCCCAAGGGCGTGGCGATCACGCACCGCGCCGTGCTGGCCAACGCGCTCGCCCTGGACGGCGCGACCGACCTGCCCGACCACGTCGCGCACGTGTGCTACCTGCCCTTCGCCCACATCGCCGAGCGCATGCTCGGCATCTACCTGCCGCTCTTCCGCGCCGGACACGTCTACCTGTGCCCGGACCCCGCCCAGTTGGGCGCGGTACTGCGCGACGTGCACCCCGTGCAGTTCTTCGGCGTCCCGCGGATCTGGGAGAAGCTGGCCGCCGCGGTGCGCACCGCCCTGGAGCAGGCGCCGCGGGACCGGCGCGAGGCGGTCGCCGCGGCCGGCGCGGTCGCCGTGCGCTACCAGGAGCAGGCCGAGCGCGGGGAGCAGCCCGGCGAGGAACTGGCCGCCGCCTACCGTGCGGCCCGCGAGGAGGTCCTCGCCCCGGTCCTGGCGCTGGGCGGACTGGACCGGGTCGAGCACGCCTCCAGCGCGTCCGCGCCCCTGCCGCCGTCCGTACGGGAGTTCTGGGCCGGCTTCGGCATCCGGATCATGGACGCCTGGGGCCTGACCGAGACGATGGGGGTGGCCACCACCAACCGGCCCGGCGCCTTCCGCGCAGGATCGGTCGGCAGGGCGACCGACGGGATCGAGGTCAAGCTCGCCGCCGACGGCGAGATCCTGGTCCGCGGCGCCTTCGTGACCAGCGGCTACGTCCGGGCCGACGGCGGCCTCGACCCGGTCGCGGACGCCGACGCGTGGTTCGCCACCGGCGACGTCGGACGGCTGGACGACGACGGCTTCCTGTGGCTGACCGACCGCAAGAAGGAACTCATCATCACCTCGCAGGGCAAGAACGTCTCCCCGGCCCTGGTGGAGAACGCCCTCAAGGCCCACCCGCTGATCGGCCAGGCGATGGCCCACGGCGACGGCCGCCCCTACCTCGTCGCGCTGCTCGTCCTGGACGCCGAGGCCGCCTCCGCGTGGGCGGCCGCCCGCCACATCGCCGGCACCCCCGCCGAACTGGCCGCCCACCCGCAGGTGGCCGCCGAGGTGGCCGCGGCCGTGCGGACCGCCAACGCCACCCTCAACCGGAGCGAGCAGGTCAAGAAGTACCTGCTGCTGCACCGCGAGTGGAGCCCGGAGTCGGGCGAGCTGACGCCCTCGCTGAAACTCGTGCGGCGCGTACTCGTCCGGCGGTACGCCGAAGAACTCGACGCCCTGTACGCCGACGGCCGAAGCCCGCGAAGCCGCCCCCGGGCGTGAGCGCCGCCTGCGTTGCCGGACCCGCCCTGCGCACCCCGGACATCGTGGCCGACCCCGGCCGGCACCGGCCACCGCCCGGTTATCATGATGCACATATCGGAATCTTGTATCTCCCAGGTGGTGGTCGGCATCGCTCCCGAGCCTCCCGGCGCGGCAAGCCCCGCGTCCGGCGCCTTCGCGGCCCTGTTCGGTGACGGCCGTCCGCCGCCCGACGACCCGACCGCCGAACGGATTCTGGACTCCGCGCTCGACCAGTTCATCGCCTTCGGGCTGCGCCGCACCTCCGTCGACGACATCGCCAAGCGCGCGGGGCTGACCCGGGTGACGGTCTACCGGCACTTCCAGAACCGCGACGTGCTGGTCGCCGCCACCCTCTACCGCGAGTACCAGCGCTTCCTGGCGGTCCTGGACCCGGTGGTCAGGGTGGTGCCGACGATGGAGGAGCGGATCGTCGAGGGCTTCCTCGTGGCGCTGCGCCATGTGCAGTCGCACCCCCTGATCGGCGGCCTGCTGCGCAGCGAACCCGAACTGGTCCTGCCGGCCCTGACCGTGGACGGCGGGCCGGCGCTGGTCGCCATGCGCGAGTACCTCACGCGCAGCTTCACCCGCTTCCAGCGCGAGGCGGGGATCAGCGGCGGCGACCCGGCGCCGGCGGCCGAGATCATGGTGCGGGTGGTGATGTCGTTCCTGCTGAACCCCACCTCCTGCGTGGAGTTGGCCGACGACGAGGCCGCCCGCGCCTTCGCCCGCCGCTACCTCGCGCCGATGCTCCGGGCGTGAGCGGTCATCTGACGGCACATCAGGAGAAGCCGGCGCCCCGGCTCACGGCGTCCCGGCTCACGGTGTCCCGGCTCATGGCGACCCGGTCGCCTCGCCGGTCCGTTCGCGGGGCACCGGGCAGCCGTGCTGCCGCTCCCCGGGGGCGAACGTGCCGAGTTCGCCGATCCGGAAGCCGTCCGGATACGACCGGACCCGCCGTCCGTTGCGGGCCAGGCTCGGGGTGCGGCGCGGCGGCAGGTGCCGTACCACCCGGCCGCGCAGGCGCATCCCGGCCCGTACCGCCTTCTGCAAGGCCGCCGGCGGCCGGGGATAGCCGAACGCCTCCCGCAGCGGATCGTCGAGCAGGCAGATCGACGACAGGCGCACCTGCCGCGCGAGGACCTTCGGGTACCAGGTCCGCATGAGGTCCAGCGTCGCGTCGGACACCGCGCGGCCGCCCGGCGTGAACGCGAAGTGCGCGCGCTCGTAGGCGTCGAGCAGCTCCTCGAACTCCTCGTACGTCGCCGGGATGTCCCGCAGGCCCATGCGGCGGCCCAGTTCGCGGTAGTAGTTGACGGTGGCGCGGACCTCGTGCGGGCAGTACGGCCGCCAGCCGTAGGCGTCCACCCACCGTCTGGGCACGACGACGAAGGTGGCGAGCACGTAGCGGAAGTCGTCGTCGGCGATGTCGTAGCGCCGGTGCATCCGGTTCATCCGGCGGATGGCCTCGCGCCCCTGCGGCGCGTCGAAGCCGTGCTCCAGCGCCGCTTCGAGGATGAGGACGGTGTCGTCGTAGCGCTTCTGGGCGCGCCGGGTGAACTCGCCGGTCTCGGCGAGGAGGTTGCCGATGGCGGGTACCGCGTAGGTGCGGTAGAGGGCGAATGAGAGCGACTGGCTGGTGTCCCAGGGGAACTCGTGCTGGCCGCTGATCCGGTAGATCTCGGCGAAGTCCGTCTCGGGGTCGAGGGTTTCGATGCGCTCCAGCCACGCGTGTCGTTTCATGTCACTCCTGGCTCCTGCGTGAAGGGCGCCGCGCTCCTTCCGGCGCGGCGGCGTACGCCGGCAGGCCGCCGGGGACGGCCGTCGGGAAGTGCGGTGCGCGCTGTTCGAAGTAGGAGGCCACACCCTCGGCGGCGTCGGGGCCGCGTACGGTCTCGTGGACCAGCCGGGAGTCGGCTCGGTGGACGGGTTCGGGGCTGTCGGCCCAGGCGAGCCGGTAGACCAGGCGCCGGGTCAGCGCCACCGACAGCGGCGCCACCTCGCGGGCCAGTTCGGCCGCCAGCGCGTGGGCGGCCGCGGTCAGTTCGTCCGCGGGGTGCACGGAGGTGAGCAGTCCGGCGGTCAGCGCCTCGTCGGCGAGGAACGTACGGCCGGAGATCAGCCAGTCCATCGCCCGGGTCAGGCCGACGATCCGCGGCAGCCACCACGCCGAGGCGCCCTCGGGCACGACACCCCGGCGGGTGAAGGGGAACGCGAACTTGGTGCCCTCGGCGGCGAGCCGGAAGTCGGCCGGGAGCAGCATGGTGGCCCCCGCCCCGGCCGCGGCGCCGTGGACCGCGGCGATGACCGGCTTGTCCATCCGGTACATCACCGAGGTCACCACGCCCGCGGGTTCCAGGTAGGTGCCGGCCGCCACGGCGGCCTCGGCCGCCCGGTCCGCCTTCGCCCCGAACGCCCGCTCGCCGTCGTCGCCTGCCGTAAGGTCGGCGCCCACGCAGAAGCTGCGGCCGGCCCCGGACAGCACCACGGCCCGTACGCCGTCGTCGGCGTCCGCGGCGCGCAGCGCGGCCGCCAACTCCTCGGCCATCCGCACGGTGAAGCCGTTGCGCGCCTCCGGCCGGTCGAGCGTGACCGTGGCGACGTGCGACGCGACGCCGTAGCGGATCGTGGCGAACTCGGCCATGGCCCCACTCCGAGACATCCGGCCCGTGCCGCCGGCACGCGCCGGGGCATGCGGGAGCTGAGTCGGCGTCAGGCTACATCAGCGCCCGTCCAGTGGCTAGGGAGCATTAACATCCGCCCCCGGATCAGGCCGCCTCGTACTCGACGCCCTCGTACGACCAGGCCATGACGGTGCGCCCGACCATCAGCGTCAGGGCTTGGTGATGCGCTTCAGCCTGCGGTGGTGAATACCGCGACCCGCCCCATCCCGAAGTCGGCGCGGGCCCGGATGCGTTTCCTGGTCAAGGTGGAGGGGGGTTCTACGGCGGCTGTCGCGGCTCGCCTCGGGGTTACTCAGCGTACGGTGGAGCGCTACCTCAAGGGCACCCTGCCCCGCCCCCGTAAGGATCTGGCGGCTCGTCTGGAGCGCGAAGTCCGCCGCGACTGGCAGCCTCGTGTCCGGCAGCGTGCGAAGAAGGCGGTGAACCTGGGCACGTGGGCCGAAGCGCGATAGTTGCCACAAAGGCGCGTTTGCTGTCACTCGGGGGCGTCTGCCGTCGTTTGTGTGGTGGTGGGCCGGTGCATGCGGTAGCAGGCCACCACTGCTGTCGCTGTGGAGTCCAGAAAGATCATGAACACCGGCGATTTGTCCACCGGTTCAATGCAGCCGGCACGGAGGAGCTCGTCCCCGGCCTGCTGGAAGATCTCGACGGAGGCGGCAAGGCCCTCGAACACGTGGCCACGCTGCTCGGAGCGGTGCAGCCGACGCCGGAAGACACCCGCGTGCTGATTGGCGGGGGTCAGGCCCTCCCAGACGACGAAGTCACCCCCGGCGATCAAAGCGTCGCGTGCGGGTCCGCACGCTGGAGTCTGTTCGCCGATCATGCCTATGAGGTCGTCGCGCGTCACGCTGCGGCCTGGTGACAAAGAACACCGGCCATCGGTCGGGTGTGACAACTGCAGCGCCTCTCTGGTGACTGTCCGGCTGCTTCGACTTGGTTCTTTCGCAGCCTATTTGGTGCCGTCGGTGACAACCGGTATCAGTGTCAGTTCCTCGGCTTTGGTGGGGTGGTTGATATTGTGCTGGATCGGTTTGTCTTCCCTGGTGTTGATTTCGGTGATCGGCTTGTTCAGTTTGGTGAGCGGGGCGGTTTCGGGTTGTGCGGGTGCTATGTGAAGCTGGTTTGCTGGTTTGCTTGTTGGGTGTTGTGTGTGGGGTGTGGTTGTGTGTTTTTTTTGCGGGCGCGGTAGTTGGCGGCTTTGATTTTGTTGCCGCAGGATTGCATGCCGCACCATTGGCGGCGGTTGCCGCGGGAGTGGTCGATGTAGATGCGGGTGCATTCGGGGTTGCTGCATTCTTTGAGTAGGGGGATGTCTGGTCCGGTGAGTAGTTGGATGGTTTGGCGGGCGAGGGTGGAGAGTGCTTCTTGGGGGGTGGCGATTGTGTGGCGGTGTCCGTCCGGGGTGATCTGGGGGACGGCTGAGGGGGTGCGTGCGGTGGTGTTGAGCAGGTCCAGTGCTTCGGGTTCGTATGTGTGGTCGTTGCGGCGTGCGGTGATCAGGGTGTAGATGGCTTCTCGTAGGGTGATGGCTTGGTCGAGGTCGGCTTGTTGGCTGGGTGCGATTGCGTCGACGGTGCCGGATTCGGTGTACCAGGCGTCGAGTCGGTCGGGTGTGGGGAACATGTCGAAGCGTGTGGTCCGGCGGGCGCGCAGGGTCGCGGCGAAGTCCAGGGCGGGGTGTTCGCAGACGAAGACGTGGCTCAGGTTCACATCACCATTTTGACAGGTGACGATGGCGTGGGCAAGGGCGACTGCTCAGGGGTCGAGTGCTCGGGGGCCGACCCCTGAGCGGCGCTTTGGGGGTGCTCGTCGCTGTGCTGGACGGTGTGCCGCTCATCCTTGCCGGCTTCTTCGGCGCAGTCCGCACTACCGGGTCCTCGACCGTGTCGCCTGTCGGCTGTTGCCTGTTGTCTGGCCGTGCGTGGCCGCCGCGCCGGCGTCCTGGTGCTCGCCGCCGGCCTTGTGGCCCGTCGCTGTCCTGTGTCTGCGTGTCACCGCCGCGGTCGTGGTCGTGGTCGTGGTCGTGGCGGGGTGTCGGGGCCGGGGGTGGTGTCTGCGTGGGCGTGCGGGGGCTGCCGTCGAGGATCTGGTCGCTGGTGTCGGCCGTGCTTTCCGGCGAGGCGTGACGTGTATCTGCTGGGGGTCCTGTGGACTGCTGTGGCGTTTCGTTCGCTGGGGAGTTGTGGGAGGTGCTCGGGACTGCCGTCGGCTACACGCTTCGGAGTGTCTCTCTTCGTGTGTGCCGGCATCCATGGCGTTGCGGACTTTGCCTCGGTCGAGTTCGCTGGCGAGGCGAGTTTCTGGTGCGCTCCTTTTCACGGACGACTGCCTGTTCGACGAGTATGCGGAGTTTCTCGGTCTGACCTGGTTCCAGGATGCGCTCGTCGGTGCGGACGCGGTGTTCTCCCATGACGTGTTCTCCCAGGCGGTCTCCCATGCCGTGTTCCCACGCGGCGTCTTCTTCTCACGCTCGCTGATGTTCGGGGAGACTTTCTTGGAGTATGCCGCGTTCGCCGGGATGGCGGTGTGCGTCCCGGTGGTTTTCGGGGAGAAGGCGCGGTTTTGCGAAGTGGCTTTCGGTCAGGACGTCCTTTTCGTCGGAGCCGTGTTGCACGGCGGACGCCTTCTTTCCTGGGGTGGAGCTCATCGGGCGCGTGGGGGTAGCGATCTTCTGCGGCGGTCAGGTGGGCTCGGGCCGCGCCGTGTTGCGGGCCCCGATGCGGCGTCGCATCGCCGCAGTCCGCTGGTCGCTGTACGCCGTGCGGAGGGACGTGGCGATCGTTCTCGGTGTCCGCTGCGCCGGCATCCACGTATACGTCGGCGTCCGCTCATGCGGCGCCGTGCTCTCCCAGCCCGTCGCCGTCAGCTTCCGCTCAGCCTCCTGACTTTCGAGGGCATCCTGCTTTCGAGGAACTACTGGCCGGCCACGACGTACGTTCCGCGATCCTGGCCCTGGTGGGTGTGGGGGCTGTGCTCCGTGCGTTCGCCGGGACGGGCCTGTGCGTGTGCCGTCTCAGCGGGCCTACTACCTCGACCAGTTCCGCTTCGGGGGTGACGTGGTCTTTGCCGGTCTTTCGGTCTTCGGTCCGAGTACGCCGGCTCCTGGCCCTGGCGGGTGTGGTGGTGGACCGGCCGGGGGAGCACAGCCGAAGAACACCACTGGCGAGTGCTGCCGCTACCCGGCCGGTCCCGGATGCGGACCTGAGGCTGGCAACCCGGAAGCCCGCCCCCCGACCCCGCCCGCCGGCCCTGCCGCCACACCGGGCCCCGAGACGCCGCTGCCGCGTACCGGCATCTGCGCAAAGCCCTTGGAAGACGGTACGAACGAGTCGGGTGCCGCCGACTTCTCCCACGGCGAGATGGAGATGCGCCGTCTGGACCGCGGCACCTCCTTGGGTGGACGTGTCCTGCTCCATGCCTACGGGCTGGTCTTCCGGCTGCGGCTTACGCGCTTCACGTGCTCTTGCCGCGCCGGCGGCCGCGATGTCCCTCACGGTGGTACTGACCATGTGTGGGGGTCTGCCCCGCCCGGCGCCCGCCCAGATGGCCACCGGCGTCATGCCCGCCCCCGCAACCGGATCTACCTGGTGATCGACCGGAGCGACCCCGGCCTGTCTTGACCGCTGGGCCAACGCCGGACCGCTGAGCGAGCGCAGAGTGCCGGCCGAGCCGTCCTCAACTCCGTCGTCGTCCGCAGCAGCGGGACGGTGAATCGTTCGGTGTGACTCCTGATCATGGAGGTTGCATGGATGACCGGTGAGAACGTGGCCGAGCAGGACGCTGCCGAGTGGGCAGCGGCTGTGTCGGCGAAGGCCGTGGGCGGCCGGCTGGTCGACGCGTTGGTGGGCCGGGCCCTGGACGAGGGTTGGCAGCTGACCGGCGAGGGCGGACTGTTGCAGGAGCCGACCGAGCGGCTGCTGGAATCCGCCCTGGAAGGTGAGACGTGAGACCGCCGACCACCTCGGCTACGCACGTACGATCCGGCGGGGCCCGTACGATCGGGCGGGCAAGGGCGGCGGCAGCTCCCGTCACGGCACGCGTTCCAAGGCGGTGCTGATCGACGTGGGGCTGGTGGAGATCGCGGTGTCCTGCGACCGGGGCGGCTCCTTCGAACCGAAGATCGTCACCGAAGCGGCGGAAGTGCCTGACCGGTGTCGACGGGATGGTTGTCGAGCCGGCCGCGAAGGGCCTGACCGCCGGCGAGGTCCAGGTCCACCTGGCCGAGGCCCATGGCGCCGAGGTCTCCCGCCGGGCCGTCTCCACCGTCACCGACGAGTGGTCCTTGAGGGCATGGCCGAATGGGAGAACCGACTTCTCGATCCGCCGCATCGTCTGCACCACCGAATGCGATCGAGGCATCGCCCAGGTCAGGCCAGGGGACGGGGACGGGGACGGGGGCGGGGGGTGGCGCAGCCCCGAACGTGCCGGGACATGCGGCGGCGCGCGAGTGTGTCCGGCAGGCCGTGGGTCTGGCGGATACGGTCTGCCGGGTGCGTGTCCTCGCTCCACTGTCACGACGTTCCCTCGGCTGGGTGTCACAACCGGATTTATGAGGATCGGGCATCTGACTGCACTTTCGACGAAGTGGTTGAGCCGTATCGCTGACATCGATTTGGCGGTTTATCTGACGCTGGGCGATGAATCTCGGGACATTGAGCGTTTTCCATCCTCAGTCTGAGCTGGCCAGATGCAGGCAGAGGACGGCTTGGACGAGGCTAGTGATCCGGGTGGTGGAGCATCGGAGTTTGCGCAGGAGGCGCCAGTTCTTGAGGGTCGCCATGGCCTGCTCGACGAGGGCTCGGATCTTCGCGTGGGACCGGTTGACGGCCTTCTGACCTGCGGAAAGCTTCTCCTATCGGCCCCAGTACGGGACGCGGACCGTACCCACGGCACCTCGGTAGCCCTAGTCGGCCCAGCAGGTGACGCCGGCCTTTGCAAGAGCGGCGATGATGCCGTGTTCACGGGCGGCCCGGACATCGTGGACGGCTCCGGGCAGAGCCGGTGACACCCACAGCAGCCGGCCGGACGGATCGGCCAGGACCTGCACATTCATCCCGTGCTTCTTGTGCTTGCCGGAGTAGAAGGGGCGGTCCGCGGCGATACGATCGATCGGCAACAGGGTCCCGTCCAGCAGCACGAACGCCTTCGTCGATGCCGTCCGGGCCGCTTCCGCGAGAGTCGGGGCGAGCGTGGCCAGGAGCTCGACGGCTTCGGCAACGTACCGGTAGGCCGTCGTGGTCCCGATGCCGAAACCGGCTGCGAGCTGGGCGTACGGATGGCCGCTGCGAAGGTAGGCGAGGGTGAGCAGAGCTTGCCGCCCCGGGCTCAGACGCCTCCACCGAGTGCCGAGCTCCCGGCGGTGCTGGCGGAGCCTGGCGGACAAGAAGCGAAGGGCAGAGCTGGACACGTCGACGCCCGACGGGTAGACAAGCACACGAAGCCCCTGGTGGAGACGGATTTCTTGGTCGAAAACCTATCTACCAGGGGCTTCACCTGTCTGCCAGCCCAACTGACCTGCTCAGCTGCCAGGTTGGAAAGGGCTCATTGCCACGAGGAATCCAATGGGAACGGGTGAGCGGACCTGCAGCTTTGCTCTCGTAGGTCGGCCGTCCAAGGCGATTGGTGCTGGTGAGGCAGCCGTAGGGTGTGGGCGGTATTTATTGGTCGTGCGGTGGTGTTTCACGGCTCTGGTGGTCTGGCTGAAGTCGGCTGGTGGGGAGGTTGCCAATGTCGTGCGTGACCGAAGAGCGGATGCCTTGCTGGAGGTTGAGGCCAGGTGGGTGTTCCAGCCATGTGGCCCGTGTGTCCGTCGGCAGTCGTTGCCGAGCTGTCAGCGGGTGGGCGGGGCTGTGTTCAGGAAAAGCGATGGCAAAGCCCTGCTAGCATTGCAGGCCAGTAAGCCCACCCCGCGGGCGCGGGGATGACTCGCCAGCCATGGGACCGTATCCGCGTCCGGTGCCCTCCACCCTGCGTGCGTGGGGATGACCTCGGGCGGGGGGCGCCGTCTCCTTGCTGCCGGCTCCGAAGCGCGGCCCCTGAGAACTGTGAGTCAGCCGCCCCCCACCAGTCCCGGAAGCCCGCTGCGGCCCGTACCGCCACCGCCGCGCCGTGACGGCGAGGCATCTACGCCTCCTGGCATGGTGGTGCTCCGGTCGCAGCAATGCCGGGTGACGGCACCCCGTCGTCGCCGGAGCCGGTAGGAGGAGCCCCGACCACGGTGGCCGACCTGGGACCGGGGACGGACGCGCCTGCGGGCGAGGCACGAACGGGAACGGAGCCTGAAGTGGGCAAGAGCGGAACACAGTTCACGCGAGTACCAGGAAACCGCCCACTGGTCGGCCACTTCCTACGGCTACGGCGAGAGCCCCTGCGATTCCTGGAATCCCTCCCGGCATACGGAGACCTCGCACGGATCCGCCTCGGCCCCTGGCACGTACTCGTCGCCTGCCACCCGGACGTCGCCCACGAAGTACTCACCGACTTCCGCCGCTTCGACCGCACCGGGCCCGTCTACGACACGGTACGCCAGGCCATGGGCACGGGCCTGGCCACCGCCGGCTACCACGACCACCGCCGACAGCGCCTGGTCATGCAACCCGCCTTCCGCCGCGAACACCTCAACGGCTACGTCGAAGTGATGCGCAAACAGGTGACCACGGCCACCACCGACTGGCACCACGGCCAAACCCTCGACCTCACCGAAGCCATGTTCGAACTCACCACCAACGTGGCACTCGCCACCCTGTTCTCCTCCCACCTCGACGAACACCAGACACGGAAACTACGCACCGCCCTCGACATTTTCCTCAGCGGCCTCACCTCCCAAGCAGCACTCCCCGCCCTCGGCCGACTGCCCACCCCGCGCAACCGCCGCTACGCCCGGGCCCTCGCGGACTGGCAGACCCAGGTCCGCCGGCTCATCGAGAGCTACGCCGAGCCCGGCACCGGGCAGGACGACCTGATGTCACGGCTGCTGGCCGCCCGCGACGAGAACGGCCGCGCCCTGTCGCACCAGGAACTCTCCGACCAGGTCGCGGTGCTGCTGCTGGCCGGTGGGGAGACGACGTCGTCAGCCGTGGTGTGGGCGATTCACCTGCTGTCGGGCCGCCCGGACATCCGTGCCGCGGTACAGTCCGAAGCGGACACGGTGCTCGGCGGGCGGACAGCGGGCCTTGCCGACCTGCCGCGGCTGGAGCTGACCGGCCGGGTCGTGAAGGAGACCCTGCGGCTGTTCCCGCCAGGCTGGCTGACGCTGCGAACCGCCACACGCGACACCACACTGGGCGGCCACTGGCTCGAAACAGGCAGCATGGTGCTGGTCAGCCCCTATCTCCTGCACCGCCGGGAGGACTTCCACCACGATGCCGCCCGCTTCGAACCGGACCGCTGGCTCACGGGCCCACCCGCCGCACGCGGCTCCTACCTGCCCTTCGGCGCAGGCGCCACCAAATGCATCGGCGAGGAGTTCGGAGAGGCCGAAGCAACCGTGATCCTGGCATCCCTGCTGAGCCGATGGAACCTGACACCGACCGGCGACCCCGTCACGTGCTCAGCCCGCCTGGTCCTCTCGCCGGCATCATTCCGCGTCCGACTCAGCGCACGATCCGCCACCAGCTAAGCACCAGGCACTACAGCTCCCGAGCGAGAACCCCCTCTCGCCAGCCTGCCGACCACCCATCACCCCGGCCCGCACCGTAAGCCGACCGCCACCGGACATTCGCAGCGACGGCGCCCGGCCCCAGGCAACCGCGGCCGCACCGTTGTCAGCGGCTGGGGGTACGGTGCTGAGGAGTGGGCCGGTCAGAGATCGTGAGGGACTCGCGGCTATGAGGGGTGGGTGTGGAAGGTCCCCGGCGGCCAGCTCGGGGCTGGAATGGGATCCGTGTCCCCACCCCTCACACCCTCTCCTCGTCAGCTTGCTGCCCTGTAAGGTCGGCTGCTTTCTGCCGACGCAGCATCTCAACTCCGTCTCGCCCTCGGGACCGGCCGACCGTGCCCACTCTCGCGCCCTTGCTGTCAGGGGGGCGTTTTCTTCGGTTCGAAGGGAAAGGAGGGGTAGCCGTCGTAGCAACTGCCGTCGGGATGGATGTTCGGGGAGTGCATGCCGATCCGGTACAGGATGGTGAGGATCACGATGGTCACGAGGGGGAGCAGCCATTGCAGACATCGCAGTGCCGGCATGGGAAAGGCGAGGGCCCATAAGGTGGTCTGGGCCAGGAACAGGATGACGGTCATGACGACGAAGACTTCGAAGGTCGTGACGACCACGAGGTAAGAGTTGCCCAGTGCGTCGTTGCCCAGGGGGCAGTTCTGCCAGGCTCGTTGGGTGAGTGCCGATCCTGTGATTGCTCCTACGGCCGCGAATATCGGGGAGCGAAGCAAGAACATGGGCGGCGGCAGCTCAAAGCGCGGCCACGTGCCGCGGCTCGCCGGACCGCCCGCAGGGGTGATGGCCTGATGGCTCATGAGTGGGAGTACGCCCGGGCAGACCGGACCGGTTCCCTCCGCCCCGCACATCCCTCCTCGTACTCCAGCGCGACTTTGAAGGGGCCGGGCAACGGGCGCGCTGGCGATCTGTGCCCCGTCCAGTGGGAGAGCGGTTGTTGCGCGAGTGTCATCGAGCAGGCCCGGCACGCAGGACGAGCCGGTGGCGCCGGTCACTGCAGGCCGGGGCCTCGCCGGCGCGCCGGTGCCCCCGTACTCCATCCTGCGGGCGTGGGGATGACTCGGTCGGTCGGCCCTTCGCCTTCGCGATCGACCCCTCCACCCCGCGGGTGTGGCAATGCGGGGTAGTTGCCGCACTGCGGGGATCCCCTGGCCGGAGGGGGTACTGGCTTCGGGAGAGGAGCGTGAGGCAGGTGTACTGACGGCGCTATCCGCTCGATGATCCGCGCCGGAGATAGCATCGGTGCGGCCTGCGGTGGCGCGGTGGATGTAAGGAGACGGGTGTTGACGGACGGCGTGCGCGTACTGACGAGAGTCGAGGTCGTCGATCTGCTGGGCAGGTTCAATCACACCATCGGCTTCCCCGCAGATGACGAGTTCGTGATCATTCACGGCCCCAACGGAGTGGGGAAGACGATGCTGCTCGACCTCATCACCGCTGTCGCATCTCCGATGGACATTGTCAAGATCGCACGCTTGCCGTTCGCAGCCCTGGTCCTGCACTTCAACGACGGATCGGTCCTGGAGGTGCGCAAGGAGGCGCCGGTGACCACTGCCGAGGAGCGGCTTATGCGGGAGCTGGATGCTGCTTTCTCCGTCCGTGATCTGGCCTTTTTCCTGCAGGGGCCGGCGTTGCCGCACCAGGTGTCCTGGTCCCCGCAGCTTGACAACGCCTGACGCAATCTCGTCACGCTCCTGGGCCACTTTGAGATGCTCGATGACCGTGCTCGTATCCGCTGGAACAGGGCCGCCCGCTCGTTGTCCGGAAGAGCCCGGGAAGATCTCATGGGGCGCTTCAGCTCAGAACCTCCTGAGGTCTTTGCGAACATGATGCTCGAGCAGATGCCGCCGGAACTGGGTGACTTCCTGGCTGGGATCACCGTTCATAGCATCGTCACCCATCGGCTGCTGGGCCTGTCCGCGGTCGAGGAACGCGCAGGCACTCGCGCCAAGTCCCGGCCGGCACTGACCAAGGTGGAGGAGTTCGCCCAGGACCTGGCGCGAAGGCTTGCCAAGGAGCTGTCCGAGAACTCCCGAACCTCTCAGGAACTGGGCCGCACCTATCCGCAGCGCCTTCTGGAAAGCCCGGTGGAAGACGTGAGTGAGCAGGAGATCCGGGAGCGCTACGACGCACAGAACG